>JBDLTN010000011.1:0-21221 GCA_039805785.1 Pseudomonadota bacterium
TCTGGCAGGAAAAAGTTGACAGTCTTAACTTCAACTGACAGTAAGCACGACTGAAAAAACGGGTAACTGTCACATTAAGTTTGAACCACTACAGATTATCCAACCACAGCCATGTCAAGCTTACTTCAGAATTATATTCATAATATTCAACCAACCCTCTTTGCCCTAAGATTATTTGTTTTCCTAAATAAACTTTTAATAATTTTCGATCTTGCAAACGATGCATAACGGTTGTTTGCAATGTATCCACCGACCTCAACTCACCGGTTGCAGTTAGGATCTCTTCTAAACCTACTTTACCGTTTTTAAACCAACTATCTTCACCGATTAAATTCAATCGCGTTTGAATACGTGCCGCTTTATCAGCATAATCGGTATCTTCAGCAAGTATTTGAGTAAAAGTTGCATGTAATTTTTCACTGATATAAGCCACTAAATTTTTGGCTGTGATCTGGCGCTCCAAATCTTGGGAATATAAATTGATAATAGCCTTTTTACTTAACTCAGACAGACCATTTCCGAGTTCAATCGCACCCTGATCGCGTTCAACATCCACTGGAAAACCTAGAGATCTGGCTTGCATTAATAAATAATTATGCGCATGCAATAAATTTTGCTGAACTGCACTGTCGGAGGCTTTACACATCATTACTTGATAAGTATCGGGCATGGCAAACGGTCGTTTCGCCGCAATTTGACTAGCCATGATTTTGGCAAAGCCACGCAACCATTGTTTAGTTTGTAACTTACCGTCCAAATTTTCCTGTAATTGTGCCGCTGCACTGGTAATCCGCGAATAACATCCTGCAATACATTTCTCTAATTCTTTATCCGCCAATAAATTAACGATAATATTTTTTCGTTCTTCTATTTTTATTAAGGGTTCATCTAATAGCACTGCTATTTTTTCTAATAAGAATTTACCATCGCCATACAGTAAGGCCATACTATCACTAGGCTGTTCAAGTCTTTTTGAAAAAACCGTTAAAGTATCCAGTCCTTCAAGTTGCTGAGTCATTACCCAAGCACGAATATGGGAAATAGTGAGTTTTAGCTCAACTTGCATGAGCTTAAAATTAACACTCTGTATATTACTGGCATCCTGATAAATAAAGCTATTTAACTCGTTTAAATCAGCACTACCTTGATAATAAATCGGTTTTTGCTCAACCGCTAAATGTGGGTAAAGTTTTTGTTTAATGATTGATTCAATCCTTGTTAATTCTTCAAGCGTCAGATTTATTTCAGAACTGGATAATTGATGTAATGAAAAAAAATCTTCCGCTAATAAACTATCTTTTGACATAAGACATCCTTGTCTTTTTTTAAAAAAAATTAATTTAAAAATTTAAAATTGCATTTCAGGAAGAACAAAATTGAAAATAATATTGAGTAAGTAGAAATAAAAAAAATAATAATTTTTTAATTATTTGATCGATTTTGCTTTTAAAATTAATTTTAATTTTAAATTATAAAGCTTTTCTTCTAAACCGACCGGATAAGCATGTGGATTTAAAAGTCGTCGAATACTTTCATGAAACTGTTGTAATTCGAATTGGGTTTTATGCTGACTCGATTCCAGTGTAGGAAGCTTATAAATCAATTTTCCTTGTCGAAAAATTGGGGTTAATAATTCACGAGAGGGTGTACCCGATGGAATAATACGTCTTTTGGTCGGATCCATTGGATCAATAATCGTCAACTCAGTTTCACTTAGCCCTAAGCGTTCATCATAAATTGCATCGGCCATTGCTAGGCCATTGACAGTATCGATATAAAAACGTCTCGTCGATAAAATTCCCGGTGTAGAAATCTTTATCGTTTGTTCTGATAATTTAACCTTATTTTCCCATTCACCTTGTGCCGTTTTAATCGCACTCAATTTATAGACACCTTCCAGTGCTGGTTGTTCGTAAGCGGTTATCAAATGCGTGCCGACACCCCAAACATTAATACTTGCGCCTTGTTCTTTTAAACTGATAATAACTGAAGGATTCAGATCATTACTGCCGACGATGACGGCATCCTGAAAACCCGCGCTATCTAAAAGCTTGCGTGCCGCTTGACTTAGATAAGCGAGATCACCAGAGTCCAAACGGATTCCCGCTAATTTAAATCCTTGTGGATGTAATTCTTCAGCAATTTTGATGGCATTTTTTACACCTTCAATGCTATTGTAAGTATCGACTAAAAAGATACAACGATCCGGAAAGGTTTGCGCATAAGCGCGAAAGGCCTCGAGTTCGCTTGCAAAGCACAATACCCAACTATGCGCATGCGTTCCCCGTACTGGAATTCCAAATAGTTTACCCGCTAATACATTTGATGTAGCTGAACAACCACCAATATAGGCAGCACGACTCGCCATCAACGCACCATCAAAGCCTTGTGCTCGACGCAAACCAAACTCTAGTATCGGTTCACCACGACTGGCTTGTAATAACCGTGCTGCACTGGTGGCGATTAAACTTTGAAAGTTAATGATATTCAGCAAAATACTTTCAAGTAGTTGACATTGTAATAAGGGGCCTTTGACGCGAACCAATGGTTCTTGTGGAAAAACAACACTACCCTCTGCTACTGCATCGATATCACAACTAAAGCGTAACTGTTGCAAATAATCTAAAAAATCTGCCGGAAATAGCTGTTGATTTTGGGTATTGGTTAATCCAGCTAAATAATCGATATCATCTTTAGTAAATTGAAAATTCAACAAGTATTCAATCAATGTGCCCAAACCTGCACAAATAACATATCGACCATTAAAAGGGGCTTGACGAAAACTATGATAAAAAACTGCTTCGCGTTCGTGAATACCGGCTTTCCAATACCCATAGGCCATCGTCAGTTGGTAAAAATCAGTTAATAAAACTAAAGAAGATTTATAAAGTTGCGCTAATGAGTTCTGCATGAAAAATAAGCCCCAGCAAAGACGAAGAGTATAACTGTTTTTCTTTTCGTAAAGGGGATTTTCTAGAGCTGTTTTGCTCTTTTCTTGAATGGCTGCGTGCATACGCTGGGTTAGCTTCAGCCATGCAAGGATCTTTCATCATTATTTGAAAAATTCGCATTTTTTGACCAAAAATCAACCGCCTGTTTGTTTTTCTCGAATTTCATCTAGGGTTTTACAATCGATACAAAGACTGGCAGTAGGACGTGCTTCTAAACGACGAATACCAATTTCTACGCCACATGAATTACAGAAGCCATAATGACCCTCATCAAGTTGCTGTAAAGCATCCTCAATTTTTTTAATTAGTTTACGTTCACGGTCGCGTGCGCGTAGTTCTAGATTAAATTCTTCTTCCTGAGTTGCGCGATCGCTAATATCAGGTAAAGAAGTACCCTCATCTTGCAGATGATGTACCGTTCGACCCATATCTTCCAACAACACCCGTTTTCGCTGTAACAATAAACGGCGAAAATACGCTTGTTGGCTCGAACTCATATAGTCTTCCCCAGGTCGTTCCTTATAAGGCGCTATATTTAAATCAATTTCTGCATTAACAGAAGTCAATTCTAGCCTTGTTTCTGGTAAAGAACGTTGTTTTTTAGATTCTTTTTTAGGTTTTTTATGTTCTGCCATTTTAGTTTCTATTGATGATTGTTGTTTTACCGCAGGTAGCGCCTGGGAATCAGACTTTGCTTGCTGTTGTTTTTTTTTAGAAGGAGCTCGGGTAACCTGTGCCTTCGCTAGTTTTGTTGATTTTTTTTTGGCTACAGGTTTTCTACTTCTGGTAACACGAGAGGACGTCGATGTCTTTTTCGAGGTTTTGCTTTTACTAGGCTTTTTTTTTACCCGACTAACTACTTTTTTTTTAGCTCTTTTACGCGCAGGTTTACGACGCGTCATCGACTTCTTACGTGCTGGAGCTTTTCTACGGCGTTTACGCGTTGCTGTTGTCTTTTTAGCAGCCGTCTTTCTGCGACGACGCTTTGGCGCAGCCATACCTACCTTTTTCTTTCTACGTACTGTTTTTCTTTTACGTGCAGGTGTTGCAGCGGTTGAGCGTTTTTTACGGCGCTTTGGAGCTGCTGATTTTCTTTTTACTGGCATAAAAAGTTCTCCTCTTGAGAATTTAACAATTGCCGGAATTGGCACACACACATAAACCAAACACATCTATACCAAAAATAATTCGACATGGCAAACATTTCAAGAACCGGCCATGTCTCTTCTTTTTATTAATGGTTTATAGATCATATTTTCAATTAATTCCATTTTCCACTACTAACTCGTTGATGACCTGCCAAATCTTTGTAATTTTTTATCTCCTGATAGCCATATTTTAAAAAAAATTCCTTAACACAATCCGCCTGCTGATAGCCATGTTCTAAAAATAAAATTCCAGCATCTCGCAGATGCTCACGGGCTTGTCGAATAATAATTTCTAAATCATTTAAACCTTTTTTCCCTGAAATTAAAGCATTTTTCGGTTCGTAAGCCAAAGCCATTTCGGTTTGCAAGTAGGGATCATCCTCAGCGAGATAAGGTGGATTACTAAGAATAACATCAAATTTTTCCCCGACAATTAACGCCTGACACCAGTCTCCCTGACGTAATTCTATTGTTTGTAGGTGATAACGCTGAATGTTGCGTTCCGCAACCTGTAAAGCAGCGGAGGAACAATCGGTTGCAACGAATTGCCATGCCGGTCTCGCCAATGCTAATGCGACAGAAATCGCCGCCGTGCCCGTTCCTAAATCCACTATATTGCGTTGTTCATTAGAAAACATATCAAGTACTTGTTGTACTAATAATTCTGTTTCTTGGCGAGGGATAAGTACATCGGGCGTCACTGCAAACGACAATGACCAAAATTCCTGTCGTCCGAGTAAATAGGCAATAGGTTCCCCTAATTTTCGACGCGCAATCAGTTGTTGTATGTTTTTTTGCTGTAAAGTTGTCAGTAATCTATCCGGACGTTGACTATGCAACTGGGCACGCGTAAGCCCCAAAACATGCGCAAACAACAATTCCGTATCTAAATAGGCGCTGGGACTGGTTTGTTTTAATTCTTTAATCGACCAGCGCCACAAGGAAACTAACAACATTAAGCTAAACCCATTAAATCAATAGAGTGGCAACATTGTCTAAAAATTCCATACGAAAAATAGGGCTCACAGCAATGGGATTTTTGGCAAGGCGTCGTGAAAATGAGCAACCGCAGTGTATTCAAGGATACATGAGAATTGCGAATTGAACGACAACATAGCCAAAAATTCCAGGTTGAAAAATAGCACTCACAGCAATGAAATTTTTGGCAAGGCGTCGTGAAAATGAGCAACCGCAGTGTATTCAAGGATACATGAGGATTGCGAATTGAACGACAACACAGCCAAAAATTCCAGTGCGCAGAGTATCATTTAAAACTGTTGAGGTGGTTGCTTACGTCTAATATAAGAGACAAAAAACAAGATAATTAATAAAGGTAATAACACGGGTAACAAAATGGGAAATAAAATGATAGCAACAATAGTCCAAATAGCGGCAATAACCCCTATGACAATAGCTCCCGCCCAAGTTAAAATGAACAACAGTAAAATACTTAAGGAAAAAAAGAATATCGAAGCAACCAATAACCCCCAAACACCAAAGCCAATTACAGCAGCTCCTGTAAATAAAGCCAGCGCAATATGACCGCCAATAATCAGCAATAAAAGAATAAACAAGGCAATTGCAAGTGATCGAAACATTAATATTTCCTCCGTAATTACTCAATTCATCATTACGAGCATTTTTACTTCATTCGCCATTGCGAGCGCGTATATTAATCATTGCAAGATATACTAACCGTCATTGCGAGCTCAGAACGCGCGCAATCCCAGTAGATGGCCACGCTCACTCCGTTCGCTCGCCATGACCTTAATTATTGCATTTATTCGTGAGCTCACCGTGATGTTCATTGAATATACAAAAATTTATTCGCCCAAGGCAGCTAATTCATCTGCCTGATATTCACGCGTCAACGACTGAATAACCGGCTCCAAATGGCCTTCCATGATATCAGATAATTGATAAAGTGTTAGATTTATCCTGTGATCAGTTAAACGACCTTGAGGAAAATTATAGGTACGAATTCGTTCAGAGCGATCCCCACTACCCACTAAATCGCGACGTGTTTCTGCTTCTTCACGTTGTTGCTTGGCCTTCTGTGCGGCTAATAATTTAGATTGTAATAAAGACATGGCCCGAGCCCGATTTTTATGTTGCGAACGCTCATCTTGACATTCGACGACTAAACCGGTGGGTAGATGGGTAATTCGAATAGCAGAATCTGTTTTTTGTACGTGTTGACCCCCAGCGCCTGATGCTCGAAAAGTATCAATCTTTAAATCAGCAGGATTAATGGTGACGTCCTCCACACTTTCAATTTCCGGCAATATCGCTACCGTACAAGTTGAGGTATGCACGCGACCTTGTGCTTCAGTTTCAGGTACACGTTGCACACGATGAGCACCCGATTCAAATTTCAAATGCGCATAAACAGCCGTTCCAGCAATACGTGCAATAATTTCTTTATATCCACCTTGTTCACTCGCATTCATCTGAATTATTTCTACTGTCCAACCTTGGTTTTCTGCATATCGGGAATACATCCGAAATAAATCACCGGCAAATATAGCCGCTTCATCACCACCCGCTGCGGCCCGAATTTCTAAAAAAACATTTCGTTGATCATTGGGATCTTGTGGTAATAATAATCGCTCTAATTCTTTTTCTAATTCGATTTGTTTTTGTTGTGCGATTTTAATTTCTTCACTCGCAAGTTCGCGTACGGCTGAATCGGTATCATGTAAACATTGTTCCGCTTGATTTAGGATATCTAAGTTAGTCCGATATTGCTGAAAACATTGTACGACAGGACCTAACTGAACATACTCCTTAGATAAATCACGGAAATGATTTTGATCCTTAATCACGTCCATATCACCCAACAAAGCAGTCAATTCTTCGTAACGTTCGACGATTAAGGTCAATCTATTGAATAAAGAGGTCTTCATAGGACCACTTTATACCTAAAGCTAACCGCGAAGTCGAGTGCTGAATATGGCCTTATATTAAGCTTGGAAAATTGAATCTTAATGATTCATAAGCTATTCTAAAATGGAGTAGACCGCTATAGCGGGCGCTATAAGGTTTTACACTAAACTCATAGTAATTGGATTTTTGTCAAGTGCCAAAAAATGAGCAACCGTAGTGTGTTCAAGATAACCTAAGGATTGCGAATTGAGCGGCTCAGACAAAAATTTAAGTGCGAAGAGTAATATATAACCTAAGGGGATAGTATGAAAAAGTTATTACTAATGGCTTCAGCTATTTGCATGGGTTTATTAAGTAGCATCAACGTGGCTAATGCCCACCCAGGCCAAAGTGCTTGTGCATTTAATGCTCACTTAGTAAAAAAGGCGGGTTTTGTTTCTGGAGCATACTATGACTGCGCTACCATACGTCAGTTGTTATCCAGACTCAACGTCACACCACGTGCTTGTACACAAATTGCATCATGTCAGTACCGTTATGTTTGCAGCGAATATCATTATCTCGCTACCAATAAATTAATTCCTAACCGAGGCCCAACTTTTTATTGGCATACTTCACAACCTTTTTAATAAAAAAGGAATGGGCAAATTCAGGTATCCCTTCCCTAGTGAAGGGATATTTTTTTGTGCAAAAAATAATTTAAAATTCTTAAAAAATGATTTATTCAGCATTGCAGATGCAAATTAATTTTGTCATGGAGATGGCGACGCTCGCTACGCAAGCTCGCCATGACGGTTGTTGTGTTCACCATGACTTTATTTTTTATTACTTTTTAATTATAAAAAAATTCCTGATAAAATATATTTCGCTTTTTTTGGGTTATGCTTCATGTCGAAATCTGTTAATGCCTCTCTTGCCGTTTCCACACAGCAAAAAAATCAGATTGATTGTTTCGGTACCTGGACCCTACAAGGCATTTATAAACCAAATTTAGACAGGGCTTTTAAACAACTCGATCGCAGCAAAGAATCATCACTCATTTTAAATGCCGAAGCCATCACTCGCATGGATAGTAGTGGCGCCTGGCAACTTTACCAATGGAAAAAACGGCTTGCTAAAAAAAGAAAGGTTCAACTCACTGGTTTAAACAAAGAACACCAATTGCTGTTTGCTATGATTGAACACGCAGCAGCGCAATTAAAACCTTTACCTAAACCAATAAGTTATAACGGTTTAGCTCTGCTAGGAAAAAAGGTCTATGAACAATGGCATGAGCTCAAGTCATTTTTACGTTTTATCGGTAAAACCTTTATTACCGCTATCCAAACACTGAGTCATCCCCAACAACTTCGCGGCCGTGCGATCTTGAGCATCATTGAAAATACCGGTTTAGATGCCTTAGGAATTATTGCTTTATTGTCCTTTATGATAGGTATTGTTTTAACCTATCAAATGGGCTTTCAATTAAAAAATTTTGGTGCAACGCTGTTTATCATTGATTTATTAGGCCTTGCCATACTCCGTGAATTTGCACCCTTACTGACCGCAATTATGATAGCCGGTCGCAGTGGATCCGCCTTTACTGCCCAATTAGGTATGATGAAAGTTAAAGAAGAAATCGATGCGTTGAACACCATGGGCGTATTACCTAGCAAATTATTAATTTTACCGCGTATCTGGGGCCTGTTGATTGCTTTACCTTTACTGACTGTTTGGGCAGATATTTTCGGTCTACTCGGTGGCATGGCCATGACTCATAATATGCTAAACATCAGTTACACCGATTTCTTACAACGTTTTCCCAAAGTGGTTTCACTTTCATCGCTGATTATTGGTGTTGGTAAAGCACCGGTATTTGCATTGATTATTGCCAACACGGCTTGCTTTCAAGGTTTACGGGTCAGTGGCAGTGCCGATAGTGTTGGCAGACAAACGACACGAAGTGTTGTACAGGGAATATTTTTTATTATTGTTGCCGATGCATTGTTTTCGATTTTATTTAGCAAATTAAACATCTAAATGTATTTTATTAATGCATAACTCACATCGAGAAAATCACGCTATACTCAGATTATGTCAATTGCTGACCCGGTTATAAAAATTGAGAATGTTAAATTATTTCTTGCTGGCCAATGGATCCACTGCGGTATTAATTTAGCAGTACAACGCGGAGAGATTATTGCTATCGTCGGTGGCAGTGGCTCAGGGAAATCAACTTTACTCCGTGAGATCTTAGCCTTACTAACACCCACTTCTGGAAATATCGAGGTATTCGGTAAAAATTTAAACACAATTTCTTCAACTGAGTTGCTTAAATTACAATGTCGCTGGGGTGTGTTATTTCAACAATCGGCATTGTTTACTTCACTTAATGTCATTGAAAATATTTCCTTTCCTTTACAAGAACATACAAAATTGGACAAAACCACTATCAAAGAGCTCGCTTTAATTAAGTTATTAGCCGTTGGCTTACCCATGGATGCTGCCACAAAATATCCCTCTGAACTCAGTGGTGGCATGCTCAAGCGCACTGCTTTAGCACGTGCTTTGGTCATGGACCCTGAATTATTGTTACTCGATGAACCAACTACCGGTCTTGACCCACAAGGTGCAGAAGAATTTGATGCATTGGTTTTAAAACTCCGCAGCGTTTTAGGATTGACCATCGTCATGGTCACACATGATTTAGACACCTTATGGCAAATTACCGATAAAGTTGCTTTTCTAAGTGAAGGGCGCGTTTTAGAATTTGCACCCATGGCCCAACTGACTCAATCCAAACAAGCCGCTATCGTGGCTTATTTTCAAGGGCCACGCGGGCGCATGACGCAACATCTTTATGAGGGAAATCATGGAATCTAAAGTCAATTATACCTTAGTGGGTGCTTTTGTTCTTATTTTAACCATTGTTCTCATCATCTTTATTACATGGTTATCAGCTGGATTGTCAACCAAACATTATAAAACTTACCTTGTCATCATGCATGAATCGGTAGCGGGTTTAGGTGTAAATTCTTCGGTAAAATATAATGGTGTCAATGTGGGTAGCATTAAGAAAATTTCTTTAAACAATCAAAATCCTGAACAAGTGCGTTTGCTATTACAAATAGAAGAACATACCCCCATTACCGAAGGCACTACCGCTACTTTAAATAGTCAGGGTCTAACTGGTATCACCTACGTGGCGTTACAAGGCAGTGACTCGAATTTAAATCCTATTCCATTACTTCCTGGCGAAAAATACCCTGTCATTAAAAGTAGCCCTTCTTTATTCTTACGTTTAGATACTACCTTGCGCGCGCTAAATAATAATATGAATCAGATTACCCAAGATATTAACGGTGTATTAGGAGGAGAAAATCCAGAATTGTTTAGAAAAGTTTTAAATAATTTATCTATCACCACCGATCATTTAGCCACACAAAGTAAACGTCTCGATAGCATTTTAATAAATACGGCGCGCTCAACACAGGCATTTCCATCGTTGATGAACACCTTAACCCAGCAAACACTACCTTCTACCAATCAAGTGTTAAATAATTTGAGTATCATGACGAATAACTTACTCGAACTGTCTGATAATCTAAGACAAAACCCTAGCCTACTAATCCGTGGACAGAAACCACTGCCATTAGGACCAGGAGAATAAAGTGCTTAACCTTGTTGCTCTTTGTTCAATGACAAAAAATAATAGCTTCGCAAAAGTATTCATCAGTTTACTGTGCTTTTTATTATTTTCGGCTTGTTCGATATTTGAACCTATAAAAATTCCACCGATGCATTACTTTACTTTAGCGCTGCCTGATCCCAATTGGGATAATTGTGATCAACAAGGTCGTTGTACTATATTGGTTAATCAACCGCGTGCTAATGCGATTTATAATAGCCAACGCATGATTTATATCCCCGCCTGTTACCAAATCCAATATTTTGCCCAAAATCGCTGGGCAGACACGCCTACCCAAATGTTACAATCTTTAATAATCAATTCTTTACAGCATACCGGTTATTTCCAAGCCATTATTAACACGCCCTCCACCACTTACTATGATTGGGTGCTCAATACACAATTGCTCAGCTTTCAACAAGAATTTATCACTATTCCTAGTCGCTTCCGGATTGCAATGCGTGCACAACTCATCAATGCCCGCTCTAGGCACGTTATTGCCACACAGGATTTTGTGGTGACACAAACCGCCGCACACGATGATCCTTATGGAGGAGCGCTGGCGGCTAATCTTGCTGCACAAAAAATTCTCAATGAAATTGATTGTTTTTGTTTTAGAAATTTAAATTAAGCATCTAATTTTTAAGCCTTTTATCAACACAGGCTTTTTATTCCTGAAACGTGCTTAAGCTTTATTCGGGAATAACCTTATGACATTTAAGGAGTCATTTTTTGGTTTTGCATCCTCGCAGCTAACATAAATTCTTTGGTCATTATTGGTATTTTTCAAAGCATTTATCTTTTTTCTCAGTGAATAAAAACGTTTGGTTTTTTTGATTCTTTTTCGGATCGATAACATAGTGATGCTTTAACCTCAATGGATATGTAAATTATCAATAAATTTTAATAACATAGAAAAAATAGCTTCGCAGTATAAATAAATTATCTTAAGCTTATATTAAATAAAAATTAAATTTTAAAATTATAACTCACCTTTTTTTGAAAATTCCTATTCAGCAATATTAACGTTATTCTAAATTAAGCTTTTTAGTATTAATTATGGATATAAAAATTTTTCTAAAGATTAACAATAATTTGTTATACTAATATTGAAACTTAAAAATAGAATTTTTTAAAAAATCTCTAATGCTTCCATTTTTTCCATTTATATTAGTTTGCTACGAAATAATTAATTATTTAGCTAACGATATGTATTTGCCCGCATTACCGAGTATGCTGCAGGATCTCGGAATCAATACTCAGTTAGCACAACAAACCGTAAGCGTTTGGTTTTTAGGTGCGGGATCGTTTCATCTATTAGCAGGTCCGATTTCAGATCGATTTGGTAGAAAACCATTATTATTGGCAGCGGGTGTATTGTTTACAGCCGCCACTTGGATTTGCGCATTCACATCCAACATTCATATTTTATTACTCGCACGCTTTATGCAGGGCGCAGTCATCTCAACGGTAAGCACGGCGGGTTATGCGAACATTCATGAATCCTATGGCCGCAAACAAGCCATCCAAATTTTAGCACTGATGAGTAGTGTGGTGATGCTAGCACCGGCCGTGGGTCCGTTAATCGGTGGAATTTTTTTACAATGGCTAAGCTGGCGGTGGATCTTTATATTTTTAGCACTAGCTGCCAGTTGTATTTGGCTAGGTTTATGCTTTTGCATGGTAGAGACACGCTCCCGCATGCAAAGACATATGTTCAATTGCTCAAATGTCTTAATATATTATCGGCAGATATTAAAAAATAAAGCATTCATGTTAAATCTATCTATCATTAGTTTTAATATCTTAGCTAAAGTTGCCTGGATCATAGGTGGCCCATTTTTAATCATCAGCCAATTTAAATTGAATGTCTTATATTTTGGACTAATTCAAATTTTGATATTTGGAAGTCAAATCTTCGGTGCACAACTCATCAAACGAATTATACCTCGAGTCGAAATTAACCACTTAATTAACCAAGGCTTAATTATTTCTCTATTCGCAAGCTTATTAGCCGTCGCTTTAAGTATCCTATTTCCAAATAAACTGATAGGACTGGTTATTAGTTTAATGATTTTTTGTTTTGGTACCGCACTGTCTAGCCCCTTGCAACGACTTTGTATTGAAGCTTGTCCGGAACCCATGGGTGCACGCTTGGCTATTTACGCTACTTTGATTAGTTTATTTTGTAGCTTGGCCAGCTTTTTATTAAGTTTTACCTATACCGCTAGCTTATTCTGGTTTGCTAGCTTACTGTTTATCCTTGCCAGTCTTGCCGGCCTAGTACGTTGGTTAAGTTTAAAATATTTTTTCAGTGTTTAAATTTTACATTAATATCATCAGATAAATTCGATATTACCTCAGCGTTATCATTTGGTTTAATTTTTTTAAATATCTGATGTAAAATCAATTTACCACATGATGATTTTTCATTATTTGGTAAATCTATAACACAACAATGAGATTATTATGCCAATTTACCCATTTAGCCCTAAAGATGAGACTTTAAATATAGCCAAACTTTGCCCTGAAGGCCGTGAATATATACAAAAATTACTTAATTTTCCAAAGGAAGACAACTTTTCAGAGTTTCCAAATAACCCCATTTTAAACTGGGAAGAACTTTTATTTCGACCCAATGAAAACGGAGAAAAAGAAATCTGTGAAGGCGAAGATAAACAAAAAAGAAAAACAGAAATTTTAGAAAAATTAAAAGAGCTAGAGGATAGTCATCAGTTCACCATTGAGACAAAACAGGTAGTTTTAAGATTAATGGGAGATGAACTACAGCAAACGCAGGATAAAGCAAAAAGCTTATTAAATACAACTTTAGCTGTTTTTTTTACTACTGTCTTTTTAGTTATTGCTGCCGTTTTAGTCGTAGTTTTCTTCCCTCCTGCAACTGCTTTGATCTTACCCTTATTTACCAACCTAATGACTAGCATAGGAATTGGAACAGGTTTACTTTTAACTTTTTTACCTAGCTTAGCTTTGGGACTTACGAGCTTATTTAAATTTCAGAAGAGAAATGAACTGCAAGCCCAAAGTGATCAAATTAACGATGAATTAGCAAGATTGGATCCAGACAATAGCATTAGAGATTCATTAAATAATCCAGCATTTTCTCTCCCACACACGCATAACAGAAAAATAGTACATGGACACATTTTGCCATCAGAAACAACTCGTTTGGTTCGTTCTCAGTCTCAGCTTTCCCCAAAAACAACCACTAGCGACGTAAAACTAGAACAAGAAGACACTGAGAAAGATAATTATAATTCATTGCCAACAAACTCCAGCACACCGAATGTTTTTAAAAACTAGCTAAACATGAGGCTGAAACACAAAGATTTCAGCCTCAATCTTCAATCTCATCCAGCCTCCGTTCAGCTTATCTTAAGCTTAGATCAGTACTATAAATTTGGACGGATATTCCTATGAGGTCTTTATGCCGATAACCCCAGAAAAATCAATATATAGAGCTGATGGAATCTACATAACTGGAATTTGCGAAAACTACAAAAAATATTTTTGCGACGACAGCAAAAGATATTTAAGTGGTTTATTAGTGGGAAAACGCATAACCCATCCTAATTTGCTAAAGTGGGGGATATTTACAACAAACAAATTTAATATCCACCCACTTGCTCAAACAATCTCAATGCGAGAAATCATCGAAAAATTAATTAAATTAAAATATCTCAAGCCTTATGATCCTGAAGTCAAAAGACAGCAAGCAGAATCACGTTCTAAAATAATTGCTGGCATTTCGGCCGCCATTATCATTGGCCTAAGCGCTGCCTTTGCTGCCTGTTTTGCATTAGGCTTACTCGGAAGTTTTGCCACTTTAGTTGGCGTGATATGGTTTGCCCTTGCAGCAGGCTTAACCTGTTGTACCATCATCCCGGCTTTTGGTGAAGCCATTATTGATCCTGAATGTGTGAAGAAATATAATATTGAAGAAGAAAAATGTCAGCAAAGAGTAGAACAAATAATAGCATCCATAACAACCACCTCTAAAGCAGAAATTAAAAACGAAGAAGTTGCTGAACAAAACAATCAAGCAACGTCTGTTCAGCAAACATCCATCAATCCAGCAACAAACCATCAACAACAAACGCAACTACACCAACTACCAATGAAGATGATGATGATTGCATTAACAAGCCTAGGGTTGTTTCTCTCTAAAACATTGACGAGAAAATCTGATTCTATTCAGTTACAATCATTCAATACGCCCGCCAATAAACCTTGATGATTGAGTTGAGCGGCTTTGTTTAGCGCCACACTCGGTGTATGTAGTAACTTATTGGTTAAACGATAGGCCAATTGTTGGATCACTTCTTCTTGAGTATGGCCTTTTTTTAACAAGGCTAAGGCTTTTTTAACTTCAGCATCCCGAAATTGTTCAGCCTGCTGGCGATAAGCACAAATTACCGGCGCAGCGGCAGTTACTTGCAATTGTTGCAAATACTGTTGCACTTTTTCTTCAATGAGACTTTCGGCTTTTAGTGCTGCGGCTTTTCGACCTTGTTGATTCTTTTGAATCAAGCGATGCAGATCATCAAGTGTATAAAGATACACATCTTCCATTTCATTAACAGTGGATTCGATATCTCGTGGCATACCCAAATCAGCAATAAATAAAGGTCGACGTTTACGCTTTTTTAAGGTCTGTTCCAACATCATCTTTTTAATTAACGGCTCATCGCTACTTGTTGCAGCAATAATGATATCGGCTTTGGCTAAAAAATAAGGAATGGCATTTAAACAAATCGCTTGCCCACCAATAACAGACACCAGTTTTTCTGCGGACTGCGGAGTACGATTAGCAATCCAGAAATGACGAACGCCCTGAGAAGACAAATGTTTTGCCACTAAGGAAATAGTTTCACCAGCGCCTATCAACAAAACCTGCGTGTTTGTTAATTGTGCAAAGATTTGTTTTGCACAAGTCACTACAGAAAACGCCAAAGAAACGGGATGAGCAGTAATATCGGTGGCGGTACGCACGTGCTTGCTGACAGAAAAAACGTATTGAAACAATCGATTAAAATGCGCGCCGACACTGCCTAAGGAATGGGCTAGCGAATAAGCATGCTTTATTTGACCGAAGATTTGTGGCTCACCTAAAATTTTAGAATCTAAACCACTGGCCAAGCGTAACAAATGTCGTAATGCCTGTTCTTGCTGATAAACATACCAATGCGATTTTAAACTATCTTGTGGAATATTTTTATGTCGATAGAGCCAGTTCATGGTATTTTGTGGATCGCCATTGATGCAATAAAACTCAGTACGATGACAAGTGGATAAAATCACCGCTTCTTCAGTTTTTGTATCCTGCAACATCGCACGTAAGGCATTTGCCAAATAATCTTTACCGAAGCTCAGCTTTTCCATAATGGCCAGATCAGCGGTTTCATGATTTATTCCACAGGCAAGCAATTTCATAAAACGTTACATTGCACTCCCCACTAGACTTACCCATTCTTTTTGATGAGAAATGTCGATTATCTTAAATCCTGCTGCAATATAGGCTTGACGTACCGCGTCAGTTTGTTCGTTTAAAATCCCTGGCGTTTCCATTAATGTTGGCAGTACAGTCTGCTCGGCAAATATCGCCGTAATTTTAACGTGTTGCCAAAGCGGTGTGCTATCCAATGCAGGTTCATAGATACTCGCTGGATTTGCAGAAGAACTGGGTTCAGCCAATGCTTGCCAACTCACTGATAAAGCCTCTGCATTTTCTAAAAAATCACTGAGCACTTCGGTATGCTCACGCAGCGTATTTAAGTGTAATTGTAAATAATTCATGGAATTATAACGCTAAACGTTGCTCAAGATAATGGATATTAGTTCCACCTTTAATAAAATTAGCATCACGCACCAAGGCTTGGTGCATAGGAATATTAGTCTGTATACCTTCAATAACAATTTCATCCAAGGCATTACGCAGGCGTGCGATGGCAATTTCGCGGGTCTCACCATACGCAATCAATTTACCAATCAACGAGTCATAATAAGGAGGCACTCGATATCCGGTGTAAATCGGTGTATCCACCCGTATCCCTGGACCACCAGGAGCATGGTATAGCGTAATCGTTCCAGGAGATGGCATAAATGTCTTCGGATCTTCCGCATTGATGCGACATTCGATCGCATGTCCACGAATCGCTATTTGCTTTTGTTTATAGTTTAATCTTTCACCGGAAGCGATACGCAATTGCTCAACCACTAAATCAACACCGGTAACCATTTCAGTGATGGGATGCTCCACTTGGATACGCGTATTCATTTCAATGAAATAAAAATGCCCATTCTCATACAAAAATTCAAACGTACCGGCACCTCGATATTTCATATCACGGCAAGCTTTTACGCAAAGCTCACCCATCTGTTGACGTTGTTTCTCGGTAATCCCTACTGCCGGTGCTTCTTCGATCACTTTTTGATGGCGGCGTTGCATAGAACAATCACGCTCGCCTAAGTGAATAGCATGACCTTGACCATCACCTAATATTTGAATTTCGATATGTCTAGGGTTGGTTAAAAATTTTTCTAGATAGACACTCGCATTTTTAAAATTAGCCTGTGCTTCAGCACGGGTTATTGAAATCGCATTTAAAAGTGCTGCTTCACTATGGACTACGCGTATGCCACGGCCTCCACCACCACCCGCAGCTTTGATCAGCACGGGATAACCGATTTTTTGAGCAATTTTTAGATTTTTTTTGTCATCATTATCTAATTCGCCTTCAGAACCTGGCACGCAAGGAATTTTAGCTTTACGCATGGCAGCAATCGCCGATACTTTATCGCCCATCATACGAATGGTTTCCGGCTCAGGCCCGATAAACACAAAGCCGCTTTGTTGTACGCGCTCGGCAAAATCTGCATTTTCAGAAAGAAAACCATAACCGGGATGTATACCAACCGCATCGGTTATCTCCGCTGCACTAATAATAGCGGGTATATTTAAATAACTTTGGGCCGCCTGTGCAGAACCGATACAAACGGTTTCGTCCGCTAGCTTCACATGCTTTAAATTATCGTCAGCGGTGGAATGTAAAGCCACAGTTTGTATGCCTAGTTCTTTACAAGCCCGTAAAATACGTAAGGCAATTTCTCCACGGTTTGCAATTACAACTTTATTTAGCATTATTTTTACCTAAGCAGTTTTAATATACCTGTTGTTCCAACAACGAAATAAAACAAGTTTTTTTAAATCTTGAAACATAATAATTTGCTGTAGTAAATCGCTACTCGATAACAAACAAAGGTTGATTAAACTCAACCGGTGTAGCATCCTCTACTAATATCGCCTTAATTGCACCTGCTTTATCCGCTTCAATATGATTCATCATTTTCATGGCTTCGACGATGCACAATATTTCACCTTTTTTCACGGTCTGACCTTCTGTCACATATGGAGGTGAACCTGGGTTGGGGGATCTATAAAAGGTCCCTACCAAAGGAGAACGTACTTTATGCCCCTCTATTTCAGCTTCGAATGCGGCTGATACAGTGTGTATTGGTTTAATGGTATTTATTGGACTTGGTTGTACCGATATCGTTGGGGTCGGTGATGAGTCCCGCTTGATGCGTATCGATTGATCTCCTTCTGAAAATTCAATTTCAGACAAACCATGCTCATTGAGGAGTTTAATGAGCTGATTAATTTTTTCCGAATCCATAAAAACGGCCTCTTTTTCAAACAAGAATATGCGGCTTATTGGAGCATATCCAGACTGACTTTGCTAGTGTTTCTGTACTCTTCGCACTTGAATTTTTTTCTGCGTTGCCGTTCAATTCGCAATCCTCATGTATCTTGAATGATTGAAAATTGTTCATTTTTTCACCGCCTTGCTAAAAAATCCAATTGCTGTGAGTATATACTTAAGAGCTCAAGTAGGATCTTCTGAATTTTTATTGGCTGAGCATAGAGAGTGATTATGCAAAACCGAGGTTTAAAAAAACCAAATGATGTTCAACAATTAACTTTAGCTGAAATTAGCTGCGCACAACTACTCGGCGTTGGTCCAAAAACCACAGGTTATCTCAACAAATGTGGCATCGTTAATTTACAAGACTTACTCTTTCATTTACCTTTACGTTATGAAAATAGAACACAACTCACTGCTATCAAAGATCTTCGCTGCGATAGTTATGCATTGATTAGCGGTGTCATTCATCCAGACACGCATCCACTAAGAAAAAGTAGAAAAGCTTATTCCTGTAAGCTTAGTGACGAAACCGGTAGTATCAATCTACGATTTTTTCATTTAAAACCTAAACAATTTCAGCTATTTAAAAAAGGCTTACGTTTACTATGCTTTGGTGAAGTACGGGCCAAAAAAAATAGCTTTTTTGAATTAGAAATGATTCATCCTGATTATGAATTTTTACGCAACAATGCTCGCTTACGTTTACCAAGCTACCTCACCGGTATTTATCCCAGTACGCCTGGCATGTCACAACGACTCTGGCATAAATTGATCAGCCAGGTATTTCATTTATTATTCACGCAACATAAATCTCAGTTAAAAAAACAACAACATTATTTCCCTGAATATCTACCTGAAGATGTATTAAAACGCATAAAATTTCCTTCTCTTTTAAAAGCGCTATATTATATCCATCGCCCACCTGTTGATGCACCGTTAGAGGAATTAGCGACTGGCAAACATATTTCACAACAGCGTTTAGCTTTAGAGGAATTACTTGCCCATTCACTGAGTGTGCAGCAAATGAAAAAAAAACGTGCCGCTGAAACAGCGCCACGTTTAAACACGGATACTGCTTTAATTAAACGGTTTCTGACTGCTCTGCCTTTTCAATTAACCCAAGCACAAAAACGCGTTATCAAAGAAATTAGTCAAGATATGCAAGCGGTGACACCTATGCAACGCTTATTACAAGGCGATGTCGGCTCAGGTAAAACCGTGGTAGCCGCCTTTGCTGCACTACTGGCTATTGCCAATCATTATCAAGTCGCGTTAATGGCCCCCACCGAATTGTTAAGTGAACAACATTACCAACATTTTTATCGTTGGTTAACGCCCTTGGGTTTTCATGTCGTTTGTTTGAATGCAAGCTTGCAAGGCAAAGCAAAAAAACAAACACTGGCTGAAATAAACAGCGGTAAAGCACAGATTGCTATCGGTACTCATGCTCTTTTTCAAGAAGGTGTTCATTTTGCGAATCTGGGTTTCATCATTGTGGATGAACAACATCGCTTTGGTGTACAGCAACGTTTAGCCTTGTGGAAGAAAGGTCAGCAAGAAAATTTGCAAGCCCATCAGCTGTTCATGACAGCGACACCCATTCCTCGAACCTTAGCCATGACTAGCTTTACCGATTTAGATATTTCGTTCCTGGATGAATTACCACCCGGTCGACTCCCAGTACAAACCATCGTTCTTTCAGATCAACGCCGTTCTGCCGTCATTGAGAGAGTGCGTGCCACCTGTACGCAACAAAAACAAGTTTATTGGGTATGTCCACTGATAGAAGAATCGGATCTACAACATTATCAAGCGGCTGAAACAACATTTAAAACCTTAAAAGCCGATTTAACAGATCTACGCTTAGGGCTGATCCACGGAAGACTACCAAGCATCGAAAAGGATCAAATTATGCGTGATTTTAAAAATGGTCAGATTGATCTTCTCGTCGCAACGTCAGTTATCGAAGTCGGTGTCGATGTCAGTAGCGCTAATTTAATTGTGATAGAAAATGCCGAACGTTTAGGTTTAGCTCAACTGCATCAATTACGCGGTCGAGTGGGCCGTAGTGATAGCAAAAGTTTTTGTATCTTGCTGTATCAAACCCTATCACCTTTAGCCAAACAACGCTTAGGTATTATGCGCAGTAGTAATGATGGTTTTATGATTGCGCAACGCGACTTGGAATTACGTGGCCCTGGTGAAATATGGGGCTTGCGCCAAACCGGCTGGCAACAATTACGGATCGCTGATCTGAAGCGCGATCATGATTTAATCCCACATGTCTTTAACCTTAGCACCACACTACACGCTGATTACCCACATTTAATCGCACCTATCATTCAACGCTGGGCACGAAATAATGACGACAGCTACAGCAAGGTTTAATTTCTCCCTAGGTTAATACATAAATGATAAGCAGGTGGTGATAAATTTTCATTTACCCTACCCTCAGTAGCATCAGAAGCACGATAAAAATTTGGCGTATACCCAGATGGGACCTGTTGTTGAGGTAGAGGAATATTGTTCGAAGATTTTCTAGACATCGATCGAGCAGTCGCTTGTTCATAAGTAGGTAGATCTTCGCTGGTTGGGGGTCTGTAAACTAAGTTGTGTAAATAGTTGTAGAATTACTCATAAAAATAGCTAACTTGAGAAGATTACCTATGACTAAGAAACAAAGTGTATTTAATGAAGATTTGGTAACAGAACTTGCTAAGAACCCGTCTTCATGCTATTTTATCCGTTTAAGAAGTCCAAAAAAATGAGCGATAATGACGTAATTTTCAGCCGAAGAAGTCGTTATTTCATAATCTTTTGATAACCTACGAAAATTATTGAG
>JBDLTN010000012.1:0-20008 GCA_039805785.1 Pseudomonadota bacterium
CCGATAGAAACATTTTTTGAGGGTAAAAAAATCTGGCAGGAAAAAGTTGACAGTCTTAACTTCAACTGACAGTAAGCACGACTGAAAAAACGGGTAACTGTCACATTAAGTTTGAACCACTACACCTAATCCAATTCAGTGTAGCGAAACAGAATTACAGAAATCTTACTCTTTAAATTTGCTGTGAATCAATTAGTTAAAAACCTAAGTCTTTGCTGTTAGTATTTAAATTGGTGAATTACAAGACATGCCATGATTCCGCCTAAAAAAAATCCGATTTTTTTTCAGCAAAAATCTCTGCAAGTTTTTAATAATTTTCGTGATTTTGTCCATAACATGCAGGTTCCTGTTACCGAACCCTCTAAGTTTAAAAAAGACGCCATTAAGCTGATTGAATCTCTAAAATTTATTAAGATCAATCTAGCTTTTATTGGCTATGCCGTTGAAAATAAAACCAATCCTGTCATTTATGTCTGTGAACATGATTTTAAAAGGGGAGTTATTCGTGATTTAAACGGTATAAGTATACATCTAAATGCTTACCATAATAAGAAAGAAGCTCAGACAGCCTTTGCCAATTTAGTTCAACAATTTGAAAATGCGATTGTAGCCATGCAGAGATTAGGACGATTAGAAATTTTTGTTCGTCAATTGCAATATGATAAAAATATCGATTGTGTGGAAGCACGCGTATCAAAAGCCCTTTTATTTGCCACAGCGTGTATGAGTACCTCAGCTCATTCCTTGGATCAGCTCATGGCGCAATGTCAGTTCATGCCCAATGATGATGCGACGGCACTGTTTAACAAAGCTAAGATTTTCTTTGAATCCTATATGGGGCAAGCCTGTATCTGGAACAATAAAGACTATCTTATCGATATAAGTTTAATTAAGCAGTATTTAATCGAAGTTTTTGACGTTGAATTTCCTAGCGAAGAAGCAGAGCGCATTAAAAACTTATTCGATAGTTATACACTGGCAGAAAAAATAAAATATTTAAAATCACCGATTCCCTTAAATTCCTTTGAGATATGTTTATTCTTGTTAGAAGAAATCGATAAAATTAATAAAAAAGAAAATTTTAAATTTAAACATCAGCTTATATTTTTTGAAGAAACTTACTGCACTTATTTTCAGAGATTTTTTAATTCGTATCTATTTCTATTAACTTTAACGATTGTATCATTATTAGGGATAAGTGCATTTATATTAGGACTGATATTCATCCCAGGGTTTATGCTTGGATTAAGTCTCTTTTTTTTGATCTTACTAATCTTTACGTGCTTAACCTGTGATGGCACAAATTTTGAAATTCTAAGAGCTTGCTTAGGGATTGTGACACTTCCATTATTACTTACAGTCTTTTTAGGCATAATAATTCTAAGCCTTATAGTTAATGCCTTAATTGCTTGTGTCGCTTGTTTATTGGATACACCACCGCAATTATTTGTTTTAAATCAAAATTTATTATTGGCTCAATATATTGATGAATATTTTATAGGAAAAGCGGATCTTCCATCACAATCAGTCATTCAGCTTTTAAAGGGGTATTTACAAAAAAAATCTGAGTTAACTGAAAAAGAAATTGCTTTTTTAGAAGCTCTGGAACTAGGAAAAAAAAATATTCATTTTTCTGAAATGAAAGCAGCTGAAATTTTGAAAAAGGGCATAACATCTTGGCATCAGTATCGTTTTTTACAAAAAAATGCTGACATTGAGATTCAATTAGTATTAAACGATTTGTTTATCAATAATCTGTTATTTCAGGGGTCTGCTAGGCCCTTTGAATGTCATTTGCTACAAAAGCAAAAAATGGAAAATTCAAAAGCGACTTTTGAAGAAATAGTAGAATTTGTGCTTAATAATCAGGTTTTAATGAAGGTTATTAAACCCAAAGATTGGCCACTATTTATTGAACAATTAGCAAATGTAAACTACCGGCCAGCACTACGCAAATTTGTTTTACATCCAACCCATAAATTTGTTCATCTCACCAGACAAATAATTCCTTATCACAAAGATATTCAAAAAAAACGTCAAAAAAATTATACACATACTAAAAAAACCTCAACGACCTTACTTTCTTCACAACGAAATACCCCTCTTTTTGGTACACATCATTGTAAAGGGATTAATTTAGTGGGTTTTTTATTTGATCGAAGAAAATGTAAGGTCAAGGCAAGGCTTTTGCAGGACTCAGGTACCTACACACATGGTTGGCTAGGTAATGAACCACAAATTGAAGCTTATCAAACTTGGATAAAGGATCGTAATGTAATCGATGAAAATTTATTCATACTGAAAATTCAAGGAGCCGATCAGACTAATGAAGTTTTAGCACAAGTGAATAAAGAAGCACTCATAGCCATCGTGATCGGTCTGGATACTCCAGAGGCGCGGAGTTTAGCAATTTTACGTCAAACTGAAATTAATAAAAAATTTTCTATATTACTACCCATTGTTTTTTACGATTCTTCACAGAGAACTTTAAAGCTCTTTGAATGGCAAGACATATTAACGGATATAGCTTTACAGCAAAAAAAGCAAAATTTAACGAAACTTCAGCAAGACTGTTTAAAAAAAATTTGGAAAATGGGTGTTTTTGGGAGAAATGCTATTTGGCAAAAACATGTACCACAAACAGTAGTCTATTTAAATAGTAAAATGCAAGGATTAAAGGATCCAGATAAGCTTTATGATTTTTATAGCTGGGCTTTAGCAGAACAAAAAATAAAGGATAGGCTTAAACAAAAATGCAAACAAAACCGATTTTTTACAATCTTTAAAGGACGATCACGAGATACCTTGGAATTTTATCAGAATAGTTTACGAGAATTAGGAGGATAACGAGGATTTACTCAGTAATTTCTACCTGCACTTTACCGTCAATTAATCGAGCAGGGAAGGTTTTTACACCGACAAAAGCGGGTGGGCGGGTTGCAGCACCGGTTTTAATGCAAAAACCGGCACCATGCCATGGACAAATAATTTCCTCTCCTTCTATTTCCCCGCCTTCCAAGGATTGATCTTCATGCGTACACAGATTTTTTATGGCGTAGAATTCGCCTTTTAGATTGAAAACTAATAAAGATAAACCATTCCAATCAAATACTTGATAACTATCCACAGGAAAACTGTCAACATCGCTTACATCAACCCAATTTGACATACTCTTTCTCCTTTTTATACCTATTTGACCGGGTAGAAAAAAATTTT
Organism: Pseudomonadota bacterium; assembly: GCA_039805785.1. Classification (GTDB taxonomy): domain Bacteria; phylum Pseudomonadota; class Gammaproteobacteria; order Diplorickettsiales; family Diplorickettsiaceae; genus Aquirickettsiella. Next base: position 3,217 of record JBDLTN010000012.1, read on the forward strand.
TTAGAATAATCCTAATTGTAATTTAGCAGATTCAGACATACTTTCCTTCGTCCAAGGTGGATCCCAGACTAATTCTACCTGGGTTTGATTCACTCCGGTTACGTTATTGATTGCATTTTCTACAATGCCCGGAAAGGTTTGCGCAACCGGGCAACCGGGCGAAGTTAAGGTCATTTCAATCTTCACGTTAGCTTGTGGATCAATAAAAATATGGTAGATAAGCCCTAAATCGTAAATATTGACGGGTATTTCCGGATCATAAATTTGTTTAAGTGCTTCAATAATAGCACTTTTTAAAGCGGTTAATGCATCTTCAGTCAATGGATAGGGAGTCAAAGGTGTCATGAGTGTAAGCTTAATCTTCAGTAGAAACCAATTCAGTCGCTTGCTTCAAGGCAGCTTGGAAGGTATGCCAGGCTAGAGTTGCACATTTTACCCGAGCGGGATAGGCTTTAACGCCAGCAAATACCGCTAATTTTTCAAGATCAGGAAGTTGTTGCGGTGCGGTGTCACTGGTTAATAATTGGTGAAAATGACTAAATAGCATTTCAGCTTCGTTAATCGTTTTGCCGGATAGTATCTCTGACATTAACGAAGCCGATGCCATAGAAATAGCGCAACCAGAACCTTGAAAACTAATCGCCGAGATTTTATCCTGTTCTAATTTTAGATAAAGCGTTAACCGATCCCCACAAAATTGATTAAAACCATTGGCTATGCGATTGGCCTCCGGCATCGCGCAATGATGACGTGGATTGCGTCCATGATCTAAGATCATTTCTTGATAAAGTTCGCGTAAATCTGACATCATTTTTATTTAAACAATTGTTTTAAAGTGTGTAAACCGGTTATTAAGGCATTGATATCTTCTTCATTATTATAAAATGCTAATGAAGCACGTACGGTAGAGTCCACATTGAAACGTTGCATTAACGGCATTGTGCAGTGTTGACCGGCGCGTACCGCCACACCGGCTTCAGTATTTAAGACATCACTAATGTCATGTCCGTGAATGCGTATTCCACGAGAATCACTGACCGTAAAATTCAAAATGGCGGTCTTTTCTGTGGCAGTACCGATTAAGCGTAAGCCGGGAATGCCTTGTAATTTTTTGTTGGCATAGTTGAGTAATTGCTGTTCATGTCGTTGTAGCGCAGCAAAGTCTAGTTGATTAAGATAATCAATAGCGGCACCTAAACCAATTGCGCCGGCAATATGCGGTGTACCTGCTTCAAATTTATACGGTGGTTCGCGGTAATAACTTTTTTCTAGATGCACTTCGGTGATCATACTGCCGCCGCCTTGATAAGGAGGCAGCGTCGCTAATAATTCCTGTTTTCCATATAAAACACCGATACCGGTCGGTGCAAATAGTTTGTGACCAGAAAAGGCGTAAAAGTCGCAATCAAGTGCTTGGACATCCACTTTTTGATGGGCGACTGCTTGCGCACCATCAATCAATACCTTGGTTGCCGGGCTATTTGCATGGGCATACTCAATAATTTGTTTAATCGGATTAATAGTGCCGAGCGTATTGGAAATATGACAAACCGCAACCAGTTTAGTTTTTGGGTTAAGTAAACGCTGATATTCTTCTAATAATAATTCACCAGCATCGTTAATCGGGATAATTCGCAATTTGGCACCAGTTTGTGCACATAACATTTGCCAAGGTACGATGTTGGCATGATGCTCCATATGCGAAATAATGATTTCATCGCCGGCTTGGATCTGACTTAAGCCGTAAGTTTGTGCAACTAAATTAATGGCTTCTGTTGTACCGCGTACAAAAATAATTTCTGCAAACGATCTTGCATGAATAAATTGCTGAATTTTTTCGCGGCTTAATTCAAATTCTTCAGTGGCGAGTTCACTTAAGGTATGAATCCCGCGGTGCACATTACTGTTTTCATGACGATAATAATTGTCTAAACGTTCGATAACCGAACGTGGTTTTTGGGTGCTTGCCGCATTATCGAGATAAACTAACGGCTTACCTTTTATTTTTTGTTGTAAAATAGGAAAGTCGGCTCTTATTTTTTTTACATCAAAAGCATTCATAATTATTTGTAATTAAACTGGGTAAAGTAGCGTGATTAAATAACGGCATTTGTTCGATGATATCTTGAATAAAGGCTTGAATCAGTAGCTCAGTGGCCGCGGTTACTGTTAACCCGCGTGTACGTAAATAAAATAAAGCATCTTTGTCGAGTTGGCCAATGCTCGCGCCATGCATACATTGGATATCATCCGTAAATATCTCTAGTTGTGGTTTAGTATTGACTTCAGCTAGCGGCGATAATAATAGGTTTTTATTGAGCTGTTGAGCTTTAGATTTAATAGCTTGTTCACGCACAATAAGCTTGCCATTAAAGCTAGCACGGGCTCGGTCATCAATAATCCCTTTGTAAAATTCTTCACTGTGCGTATGTGGACTGACATGATCGATCTGAGTGCAATGATCGACTTGTTGCTGCGCTACCGCGTAATACAGGCCTTTTAATTGACAGTAGGCATCGGCGGCCAACAATTTAACCGAGACATCACTGCGAATGAGCGCGCCATTTAAAGCCAATGAATTAGCAAAAAACTGACTGCTGTTTTGTTGTGTAACGCAAAGATTACCCACATGCTGTGCTAATTTACTTTCGCTGATAATTTTGTAATGTTGAATATGACTGTTGGCGGCTAAACGACATTCAGTCAAGGTATTAGTAAAATAATTCGCATTATTTTCGGATGTCATATCAATGTATTTTTCGATAATCGTGGTTTTGCTATTTTCTTCGGCAATAACGATATTACGCAATGGGATGAAATGTTGAGAGCTTACATCGGTATTGATAAACAAAATTTCTATCGGTGTATGCAAATGCGTATTAGCCGCTAAATAAATATAAGCACCGTCTTGCATAAAGGCGGTGTTTAACTGCATAAAACCATTTTTATCAAGCGATTCCTCGGGTTTCCAGCTTGCATGAAATTGATTAGAATATTGCGTCAACATCGTAGTTAAATTCGTTATCCTACAATTATCTGCCAATGGCGCAACATTCGATAAATGGGCAGCAAAATAACCATTAACAAATACTAAGCGATAGTCACTGCGTAAAGGATCTAACATCGCTGCGGTAACGGCGTTGGTCGGCGCAGAAGTATTTAACGTATAAGGGGTTTGCAATAATGTTGTTAAAGAGGTGTATTTCCAATCAGCCAGCTTTTTATTCGGAAAACCGTGTGTAGAAAATTTCTCTAATGCATTCTGTCGTAATTGCTGAAAATAAGCTTGATCCTGGCCAATTAATTGTTTTGCAACGCGTTGATATTCCTGGCAGTAATGGGCAATGGCGTTAATGTTATTATTTAAGGTATTTTTTAACATGTTTTACCTAAGGATTCTTCTTGTAAAATAGTGCTATAGCCTTCTTTTTCTAAGGTTTGTGCCAAAGAAAAATTACCCGAACGAATAATCTTCCCGCCTGCCAAGATGTGGACATGGTCGGGTTTAATATAATCCAGTAAACGTTGATAGTGCGTAATTAGCACCATGGCCCGTTGCGGTGAACGTAGATTATTAACCCCTTCAGCAATGATCTTTAAAGCATCGATATCTAAACCGGAATCGGTTTCATCTAAGAGTGCTAACTTAGGTTCCAGAAGTGCCATTTGCAAAATTTCATTGCGTTTTTTCTCACCACCCGAAAAACCGGTGTTAACGGATCGATACAAAAAGTCCTGATCCATTTCCACCAGCTTTAGTTTTTCTTTAATGAGCTTTAAAAAGTCCATGGCATCCAGCTCGGTTTCGCCACGGGCTTTGCGGATCGCATTCAACGAAGCTTTCAATAAATAGACATTACTGACACCGGGAATTTCGACGGGATATTGAAAGGCTAAAAATACACCGGCACGTGCGCGTAGCTCGGGGCTTAACTGAGTTAAATCTTCGCCTAAATAGTTGATTTCACCTGCAGTGAGTGTGTAGTTGCCGCGTCCGGCTAAAACATTGGCTAAGGTACTCTTGCCCGAGCCATTCGGACCCATAATCGCGTGTATTTCACCGGGTTTTATATGAAGGTTGATTCCGCGTAATATTTTTTTATTATCAACTTCTACGTGTAAATTCTTAATAGTTAACATATTTTTCTTCGTCTTTATCTTTAAATAATTAATTAGAGTTTGTTATCGTATTTGTTTAGCCGATACTTCCCTCTAAACTTAATCCCAGTAATTTTTGGGCCTCGACGGCAAATTCCATGGGTAATTCATTGAATACCGCTTTACAAAAACCATTGACAATCAATGACAGTGCTTCTTCACTATCAAGACCGCGTTGCATGCAATAAAAAAGTTGATCTTCACTAATCTTAGAAGCAGAGGCTTCATGTTCCAGCTGTGCACTTTGGTTTTTAACTTCAATACTGGGGAAGGTATGGGCTTTACATTCACCACCAATCAATAACGAATCGCATTGGGTATAATTGCGCGCGTTATCCGCTGTTTCGGCTATCTTGACTAAACCGCGATAACTGTTTTGACCATGGCCGGCACTAATTCCTTTGGATATGATGGTACTTTTGGTATTTTTGCCGATATGGATCATCTTGGTTCCGGTATCCGCCTGTTGTTTGTGGTTAGTCAACGCAACGGAATAAAATTCGCCCACTGAAGCATCGCCTTGCAGAATCACACTCGGATATTTCCAGGTAATCGCTGAACCGGTTTCGACTTGTGTCCAGGAAATCTTTGAGTTCACACCGCGACAATGGCCGCGTTTAGTCACAAAATTGTAAATTCCGCCTTTGCCGTCTTTATCACCAGGATACCAATTTTGCACGGTCGAATATTTAATTTGCGCTTGATCTAAGGCGATGAGCTCAACCACAGCGGCATGTAATTGATTTTCATCACGTTGCGGTGCCGTACAACCTTCCAAATAACTCACGTAACTGCCTTCATCAGCGATGATTAAGGTGCGTTCAAATTGGCCGGTATTTGCCGCATTAATCCGAAAATAAGTGGATAATTCCATTGGGCAACGTGTACCGGGTGGAATGTAACAAAAGGAACCATCGGTAAATACGGCTGCGTTTAAGCAGGCATAAAAATTATCGGTATAAGGAACGACTGTGCCTAAGTATTTTTTGATGAGCTCTGGATATTCTTGAACCGCTTCGGAAAAAGAACAGAATAAGATGCCCATGCCGCGTAATTTCTCTTTAAACGTGGTGGCGACCGAAATGCTATCAAAGACAGCATCGACGGCCACATTGGATAAACGTTCTTGTTCTTGCAGTGAAATACCCAGTTTATTATAGGTCCGCAACAGTTCTGGGTCGACTTCATCTAAACTCTTTAGCTGTTTTTTTACCTTAGGTGCCGAATAATAGCTAATTGCTTGGTAATCAATAGCGGGATAGTGCATATACTCCGCCCAGTGTGGCTCCGCTAATGTGAGCCAATGTCGATAGGCTTTTAAACGCCAAGCCAGTAAAAATTCTGGTTCATTTTTCTTGGCCGAAATATGCCGAATGACCTCTTCATTCAATCCGCAGGGTAGGGTATCTGCATCGATAGCACTGACAAAGCCATGCTGATAGTCTTGTTGTAATAATTTGTTTAAGGCGACGGAGGTCATGAGTGGTTCTCTGACAATAAATGAATAGGATATTTGCTCGTTTCTAATGGACCGAGCTTAAGTGGCTGGCTGAGATCCGCTAAACTAATGCGCATCAATGTAGTTTGAATATAGGCGTTAATCCTACGCCAGTTATCACGTATCGTACACTGTTTTTCTAAGCCACAGGCTCGCGTGTTATGACTACATTCAGTCAATGCAATCGGTCCCTCTAAGGTTTGTATGAGTGTTCCCAGCGCAATAGCGGTGGCTGGATAGGCTAACTGATAGCCGCCTTTGATCCCCCGATTCGCTTGTAATAGGCCTTCATGGCTTAAACGTTTCAGTAGCTTGCTGGTGGTGGGTAAAGAAATACCGGTATGTTCGGCAATGCTTTTGGCATTGATCGCTAGTCCAGGATGCTGGGATAAATAGGCCATGATGACCACGGCATAATCGGTAAGTTTGCTGAGCCTTAACATAAAAAGTAGTGAGTTTTTATTCTAACCATTTAAATGGGACTATTTTAGTCCTATTCCTAGTTAAACACAAGCTTTGCAATAAGATTTAATAATAAGTACGGATTAATTTTTTAGAGTTTTGGTTTTTTAATAAGGTAGATAGCATGCAGTAGAGCGTACTAGCGACGCCCTACTGCAATAAATGGGATTAATTATGTTTGAAAAGATTAATCAGATTAAAAATATAGCGTCTCAGCTTAAAAATGTTTGTATGGATGGAGAGGCGGTCTTAGCTTTTATTGAACATTTGTTTTTAGAACGAAATAAGATTGAGCAATTTTTCCAAGAAAAATACACGGTCTATTATTTTCAGTATAAAAAGCAAAAAGAATTTACCGTAGCCTTGCATACTGAAAATATTTCTCGAGGAAATCTAATTGAATTTCAACAGTTTATTAATAGGTTGATCACTGAATTTTTTGCCGCTTTTGATAAAGCCCATGCTGCTGGCAAGGCTAAAGAGTTTTTTGATCATCTTTCCGGATTGTGTATTGAAGGTCGCATGCGCGGCTGTATTGAATGGGTATCCAACTTAGAGGAATTAAATAAATTTGACGAAATTATGCAGAAAGCAATACAGCAATATGAAGCTAATCTTGAGATCATGGAATTAGAAGTTCGCAATGATATGAAAAACCCAATGCCTACCGAAGATGAGCAATCCGATGAGTACGATGTAATGCAAGCATCCTCATTTATTTCACCACGTACAGTAGGAAGACGCTGTCTATTCCAAGATCCAAATAATTCTACAGAATGGTTTGAGAGCGTTATCAATGAAGCCGATGTGGAAGATTATTTAAAAAACGTGCTTTGCTATGCCGAAGAAAATTCCTTTGTATTTTTGGAAGATCCAGATTTTTCAGAAAAATTTGAAAAAATTCAACTTTCAGAACAGGATCGTGAACTTTTCTCTGGTCAGTTAGGGCAACCGATAGGTCGATTAAATCCAAGCATCGTTGAGAATTTGCTTTTAGCTTATATTGAAGGGTTTGTTTCTGAAAAATATAAAATTGAAGAAGGTTTTGTTAACACGCAAGGACACTACCAGATTGATAGCGCTTATAAAAAGATTTATCGTGATGATCATTGTCCATGGGTTGTTTTTCAAGTAACACGAGATTCAAAAAAGGATGATGGAAGTAAAAATCTTGCTTTTATTAACGATGTTATTCTTGCCTTTTTAGACAAAAATCCAGGAGAAGATAGTAAACTGTTAATGCCTATGGCCCAATGTCGTTCTCAACTCGGGGTAAATAAAAAACATTATGTGCTGGTTGAGATTACTATCCATGGGACAAACAAAGAAATTGTGATCCATAATTCTCAATCTAAACACTCAACGTTTGGATATTTAAATTGCCTCAAGGATCTGAAAGGCTTTAAATTCAACAAGCACAATACTTACAGTCAGCAAAAGGATGGTTTTTCTTGTGGATTGTTTGTTTACCGATATATTCAATCTATTTTAGAAACAGGAAATGCTAATTGTTTGAAAGATATCAGAGCAAGTTTAGCCGATCCTTGTTTAAATTTAGAGAGTCTTATCAATGATAATTTGAGTCGAGTAACAAATTTGCCACAAAGAAAAATTGTGGCCAGTGTAGGTCTTTCTTGGCAAAGAAAGGAGCTAGAAAAATATCTTGCGATAAATTATGCGGAAAATTTGGATCAGGAAATCAATTTTCCTAATGAAGGCCCCTATGCGAACCAGGCTTCTTTTAGTCTGAACAAAAATTCATTTTTTTCTCAGGCTAATGTTACATCAATAGATCGAGCAGATCAAAAAATGAACTCTTTTAATCGATAATTTGCATTATTTTGATAAAAGACTACACTGGATTATGAAAGTTCCGTTGGATAGCGCTTGAAGTTTGATCCCATAAGGTTGGAGATAGTCTTGATGCATGGTGTGCATGCCTGCTTTAAGTAGGAAGCCTAAAGTGCATCACAAATCGCCATCGTAGCATTGTCGCTTTCAAGTAGATATAAGACACTGGCGGGACTTTTTTTATTTTATCCTTTTAAGACCTTCGTCTTTTTGTTTACTTCTGCGTTGGCTTGCTTTTTTCGTTGCTCATGTATCCCACAGTACATTCCGCGACTCAGGTACTCAACTTGTTATGAGCTAAGAAAAATAGGTGGTCTTTAATTTTTTTACTTGGTTTTTCTACTGGGCGTTAAAAATTTAACTCATTTTATAAACAAGGAGAAAAGTATGTGTCCTTCAGATGTCTATCTTAATAGAAAAAAGATCTTAATCGTTGTTACAAGCATAGCAAAGTATCCTAAGCTTAAGCGAGCAACTGGGCTTTGGTTAGGCGAAGCGGTGCATTTTGTCAAAAAATTGCAAGATGAAGGGTATCAAGTAGATTATATAAGCCCTGAAGGGGGATATACACCTATCGATCCTCACAGCTTAGAGCAAGCGACTTCACTGGATTGGGAGTGGTACCAAGATAAGGTTTTTATGAATCGATTAGGTGCAACACTCAAGCCCAATCAGATCCAGATAAGCGACTATCAAGTGATCTATTTTACGGGTGGTCATGGCGTGATGTGGGATTTTCCTGATAATCAAGAATTGCAAGCACTTACTTTAGCAATATATCAAAACGGAGGTATTGTTTCTGCCGTTTGTCATGGAGTAGTTGCTTTGCTTAATGTTAAGTTGCCGGATGGATCTTATTTAATAAAGGGTAAAGAAATTACAGGATTTTCTAACTGCGAAGAAACGCTGGCGAAACTCGATAAGCAAGTCCCTTTTTTAACCGAAGATCAGTTAATGGCCCGTGGTGGCTTGTATAAAAAAGCCCCTAAAGCTTGGGAGTCTTTCGCAATTCAAGAGGGTAGGCTCATCACTGGCCAAAATCCGGCTTCAGCTGCACAAGTGGCTGATTTGGTTATCAGTCAATTAAAAAAATTACCTAATAGCCTTCCATATCGCGTATAAAAATTATTTTTTCGATTAATAACCTAATGAGCGACCACCATCCACAGTAATAATTTGACCGGTGATAAAATTAGCATAATTAATCAAAAAAACCGCCGTGTTAGCAATATCTTGTGGCGTACCAGCGCGTTTTAAAGCAGTTCGAGCGACAATTTTTTCACGCAATGCTTCATTAAATTCGGTTTCATCATCTGGCCATAACACGACACCGGGTGCGATGGCATTGACACGTACCTCCGGCGCTAATTCTTTGGCTAGGCTTTTGGTGAGCATCACCAGTCCAGCTTTAGCGATACAATAGACCGAATAATTCTTGAGTGGACGTTGTGCTTGAATATCAACAAGATTAATAATACAACCGTGTTGTTTTTTGAGATAAGGTGCGGCGAGTTGTGCTAAAAAAAAGGGTGCCTTTAAATTGCTTGCTAGTACATCTTCCCATATTTGAGGAGTGACTTTAGCTAAAGGCATCGGATAAAAACTCGAGGCATTATTAATTAACACATCGAGTTGTCCCCATTCATTGATGACCTGTAAGATAAGTTGTTCGAGTTTGTCGTTATCGCGTAAATCCGCGGCTAAGGCGATAGCTGAATTGGGCCGCAGTTGATTAAAACGGGCACATAAGATAGAAGCTTGTTGGGCAGATTCTCGATAATGTATCGCTAAACGCATTCCTTGCTGATGACAGAGTTGAGCAATCGCTGCGCCAACACGCTTGGCCGCGCCAGTTATTAGCACGACCTTATTTTCTGTTTTAAAATCTGGCATAGTTTATACCTTAAACAAGAGTAACAATGATAACAGTACCGCTCGATTTACCTGCTCCGACGCTGGCGCTGCAAGCGCAAAGTGCTGAATTGAGTCAATTGATTAGACAGGAAATACATCATGATCCCTCAGCCTCTATCAGCTTTGAACGATTTATGGAGTTGGCATTATACGAGCCGAAATCGGGATATTATACAGCGGGTTTAGATAAATTTGGTAAAGCCGGTGATTTCACCACTGCACCGGAGATCTCTCCTTTATTCGCTCGCTGTATTGGTCGGCAATGTCTGCAAGTCTTCAGTCATTTAGCTCAGCCGGATATATTTGAAATAGGGGCTGGGACGGGTCAGTTAGCTATCGACTTATTGTTGTTCTTAGAACAACAACATCGTTTGCCGAACAGCTATAAAATTTTTGAGATCAGTCCCTCGCTCAGGCAACGTCAGCAACAACACTTGCAACAGCATATTCCGCATTTATTTCCACTGATAGAATGGTTAGATGCCTGGCCAATACTACCGATTAAGGGAGTCATTTTGGCGAATGAGGTCGTCGATGCGTTGCCGGTGCAGCAATTCTTTTGGACTGACAAAAACATTCAAGAAGTGCGAGTTGCTTACGAAAATGATCGTTTTATTTATCGTTTGCTATCGTTAGATAAATTACTAAAAAGCCAGTTAATCCAGTTAAAATCTAGGTATTTTCCAGAGATAAAGACTTATCAATCCGAAGTACGAACCCAGCTTCTAGCTTGGATGAACCAGCTGAGTGACACCCTAGAACAGGGTTTGGCATTAATTATCGATTATGGTTTCCCGGCCCAAGAATATTATCATCCGGATCGAGCGAATGGGACGTTGATGTGTTACTACCAACATCGTGCCCATGCGGATCCTTTAAGTTTGGTGGGTTTGCAGGATATCACCGCTTCGGTGGATTTTAGTGGTTTGGCCCAAGCGGCCGTGCAATCGGGTTTACAAGTGGCAGGCTTCACTTCGCAAGCCGCATTCCTGCTGAACAATGATTTGTTACCTTTAACAGAAAAATGTTATGATGAGATATCCACGATGGATGTCAATCGGCAAGTGCATTTATTAACGTCACCGAGTGAAATGGGAGAGCTTATTAAAGTGATGGGCTTAACCCGAAACTGTGAATCTCTCCCACTAAATGGATTTAAGTTATATGATAAGCGAATGCGTTTGTAGGTTTTATTGTTATATTAAATAATTGATTAGGAACGAACCTAATTAAAGAAATTAAGGATTTTTTATGCTGACTAACAAGCTGACTAACATGATTTTTTCTAACACTCATAGACAGGGTTCTTCCTTGTTGCTTGATGGGGTAAAAAAGATTTTAGGTGGTATAGATAGTTGCATAGCGACTACCAAAAATATCAATAGTTTTAGATTAAATCCTGATAATCAAAAAGGCTTAAATTGCTTAACGACTATGCACAATGAAATCGAAAAAATAGAGTTGACATCCGGGAAAACCTTTAGACGTTAATATTTAGAGAGGCTTGTGATGTTGCAAAATGAGCAAGAAATTCAAGTCGCTTTAGCCATCAAAAAAATATTAGATGAAGGAATAGCCAGCGGTCCATGGCAGGCTAATTTATTTTTAAAAGGAATTAAAAAAAAACTTGAAGAGATACGCGATGAATTTGTGACAGGTGTGGGCATCGATCAGCATCATGAACAAATAGCCAATAATTTGCGCGCGGCTAATGGTTTCGAAACGACTGAGGTCTATATTGCACTTTATCAATCGCAAGGTAGCAATATGAGTAAATGGCAGGAAGTGGTGGTTTCTTTAGTGAATTATATGATGGGCCGACCCATTTATCGTAATGAAACTGATGTGCAAGCCGCGATACGTTTAAACGATAGAAATTTAAATCATGCCTATGCCGTAGTTAAGGTAGCCAGTGAGGCTATTCTAACAGGGGAGTTAGCCCGTACCGATCGCGAAGGCCGTCAATTAATTAGCTTGCGTGAAGCAGCGATAAAGTTGCAAAATATTATCCGTCTGGTGCATGCTTCAGGCGAATATAGACTCGTGGGAAATTTTTTAGTAAAACAAAATTGATTTGCATTTAAAAAATACCAAGAATAAATAAATTAGTAATTTATATGCCAGCTCCCGCACAACAACAGCAATCCGGAGATAACTCACTGGCTCCACTGTGGATTATTCTTTGTCTTTTCCTTTTAGGATGGTTGCTTTGGGCGTTTTTTCATACCCAAATCGTTGGCTTCGCATTACAGATTAAATTCTGGGAATCGCGCTTAATTGCATTTTTCATGCCGTCGCTGCAGCAACTTCCCTTAACTATTCAACAACTTATCCCTGCAGAAGTTCCTTTTCCGCAATTGTTAAGTGTTAGTCAAGAGGTGGGGAGTTATTTACGTTATCCTATTATTCTTATCCTTGCCGGCTTAGCCTTAATTATTTATTTTAGTCATATTAATCTGCAATTTAAAAAGCTTTATGATATGGATTCGCTTGCCGAAGCAGAAAGCAAAAATTGGCCACAGATTTCGCCGGTTATTAAGCTGGATTTAGTTAAGGAAGATATTGATAAAGGTCCTTGGGCGATGGCTTTATCGCCGATGCAATTTGCCAAAAAATATCAATTACTCCACGAAGAAAAGATCATTCCCTCGATGACGATGGCCGCCAAAAAACACAATCAAAGGACAGTCAATATCAAAAGAGAAGCCGCACATCATCTATTTGTGATGCAATGCGGAGAGTATTGGCAAGGGGTTCAATATTTAAAACCAGCCACTAAGGCATTATTTGCTGTCTTTGCGGCCAGGGCTAATCGGGATCGCGATGGTGCCTTGCAACTCTTATTACAAATTGCAGAGTCAACAGCGAATGGACGATTAGATTTTTCAGGGGCTGATGCCTTGTTACAAAAACATATCCATAATAAATCAGTGCAGCGAGTCATGTATAGCCATGCTTATGTGTTAACGGTAATGGCTTCTATGTTGGTATTAGCCCGAAAAGAAGGCGTTTTAGCAACGGCGGATTTTTTGTGGCTTAAACCGACGGATCGATTATTGTGGTTTATGTTAAATTCTGTCGGTCGACAAACTTCATTTGCCGAGGTGAGTGGTCCTTTTGCGCATTGGAATGTCGAGCAGGCGATGGGTAGAAGACTGATGGTTCCTATGGTAGAGGAAGCAGTTAATGGCTTGGAAGCCGCAATTAAAGACATACTTTATATACCTGATTCTGAAATAGAATGAGGGGCTTATAGCCGAAGTGTCGTAATGCCGGGTTTAAGGTATATAAAAATTGCAAGGGTCGAGTTTGTGAGTGAGTTTGGCGTGTTTGGCAGGTTAATAACTGAAAATTGAGTATGATATGGTAGCTATTGCACGAGGTTTAGAGCAAAAACACGAACAGGATCCGCGTAAGCTATTACGCGATACGCGTACGCTATCGCAACGTTTTTTTGATTTTTTCAAAAACCCCTCCGCAGTGACTATTTTACTGGTAGGTTTTGCTTCCGGTGCATTTTTTATTCCCTCAATTGCGGATGTTATTTTTTTACTCGGTATTTTATCGTTTTTTTATGCTTTTACCCGCAAAACTAATTTACCGTTTCGAATGCCACAACGTTCACAAAAATTGGATCACAATGATTTAAAACCTGGAAGTAATAAACCACAAAAGGCGCGTGGGATTTGCTTGTTCGGAAATGAGATATCCAGCGGTGAGGAATTGTGGTTTAGCAACGATGACATGCGGACTCATTGCTTAATCTTTGGTTCTACCGGAAGTGGTAAAACCGAAGCGTTAATTTCCTTGGCTTTCAATGCCTTAGTTCAAGGGAGTGGTTTTATTTATGTGGATGGCAAGGGCGATAACAGCTTATTTGCTAAGGTTTTCTCTATGGCGCGTTCGATGGGACGCGAAGACGATATTTTGGTCGTTAATTTCATGACCGGTGCGCGTGATATTGTTGGACCACAAGAAAAACGTTTGTCCAATACCATGAATCCGTTTGCAAACGGTTCTTCGAGTATGTTATCGCAGCTCGTGGTGAGCTTAATGGATAGTAGTAGCAATACGCCTGATGGAGATATGTGGAAAGGTAGGGCGATAGTGTTCGTTGAAGCCTTAATGAAATTATTGGTGTATATCCGGGATCAAGGAGGAATCTTATTAGACGTTAACGTCGTGCGGAATTACTTTGAATTATCGCGAGTAGAAAATATTGTTATCGATAAAATATTCCCGCGCGATGGTCAAGAACCGTTAAATTTAATCGATATCCCTGAAGTAGTATTAGAGCCGATTACTAATTATCTGATTAACTTACCGGGCTATGATAAATCCAAAAAAGGTAAACAAGTCTCTCAGGTATTAGAACAGCATGGTTTTATTACTATGCAGTTGACGCGAGTGTTTGGTTCCTTAGCCGATACTTACGGCCATATCTTGCGAACTAATTTGGCAGAAGTGGATTTAAAAGATGTGGTTTTAAATCGTCGCATCCTGTTAGTGTTATTACCTGCTTTTGAAAAATCGCCGGATGAGTTATCAAATTTGGGTAAAGTGATCATTGCCTCCTTAAAGGCGATGTTGGCTGCGGGTTTAGGTGAAGAAGTAGAAGGAGATTATCGTGATATTATTGAACGTAAACCAACTAATGCACCAACCCCGTATTTGTGTGTATTAGATGAGTATGGTTATTACGCCGTTCCTGGTTTTGCGGTGGTTCCTGCCCAAGCGCGCTCATTAGGATTTTCCATTGTGTTTTCCGGACAAGATTTGCCGGCCTTTCAAAAAGCGTCTAAAGAAGAAGCGGCATCGATAGGTGCAAACTGTAACATTAAACTGTGCATGAAGTTGGAAGATCCTTTAGAAACTTGGGATTTCTTTTCCAAAAGTGCCGGCGAGGCTTGGGTGACGAAGGTTGATGCCTTTCAAACTCGTGCTGAGAGTGTTATGAATAATTATACAGATACGCGCAGTGCTTCATCAGAAAAGCGCGCACGTATCGATTTGCTTGATTTGAAAGAACAGCGTGAAGGTGAAGCGCATATTTTATTTAAATCTAAGATTATTCGAGCACGATTGTTTTATGCAAACCCACGCCCTGTGGCACGCATGCGTCTTAATCAATTTTTAAAAGTGGGTCTACCGACTAATCGTTATTTATTAGATCTGCAATCGCGCCTGCAAGATTTTCGTTTGGTAACCGACAAAGCGCAGTTTTCGCTTAAAAAATTGGATGAGTCCGCAATTATCACTAGCTTGGCGCAAACCTTATTGGCATCCCCTCAGCTTAGTCCCATTGAAGCGGCAATACCTGCTTTAATAGCTTTAGATGAACCTATAGAAATCAGCAGAGCACAAGAATTGGAAGCAATTGAGGAAGAAATCGCTTCCGTATCCACGGATGAATTAAATGTCTTCACCGCTTTAAATGTAACACCAAAATTAGCCAGCTTGATGAGCGTGGATAATCCTGAGCAGTTTAATGCAGCATTTCTCAAAAAGACTGCAACTCAAAAACAAGTTGCGGTGATAGAAAAAGTATCCGGTAAGTTTGAAAAGCATGCTATTAGTATTGCCGCCGAAATAGTTCAGGATATGGCACTGGCGACTCATTACCCACCTGCTTTACATCATATTTTGCCAGGTGCTGAAGTAGCAAAGGATGTCAATAAATTACTGACAGCGATTAAGCAGGAACGCGTAGCGGCAGAAGAAAAATCTTAAATTGAGTGATTTATGAAAAAGCGAATTTTTGTAATAATAATGTTTGCGTTACTAAGCGCGTGTGCGAGCACATCCAAAAAACCGCTGACACCCGCTGAGCAGCAAGCCAATTTGTTAAGTGCTATTAGCAAAGGTGGTGTACGTAGAATAGAAGTGGGTGATGAATTTCGTTTAATTTTGCCCAATAATTGTTTTTTTATTAAAGGAACTTCTCGGTTAAAAGTCAGTGCTTATCCGACCTTAGACCGACTCGTTACTTTACTCAATCAGCGAAAAAATTTAGGCATAGACGTGTTAACCTTCACGCCGACGCCGGATTTACAACAAGAAATCTCGGACTTAGCCAGACAGCAAGCCTTAGCTATTGAAGACTATCTGCTAGACCATGGCTTAAATACTCGAATTATTGTAGCCAGGGCCTGGAATAGAAAGGATCAAAGCGTTGATCGCGGTGTAAGATTTGATGGTGATCAACCACAAATTTTGGCGACTGAGATAAGAACTCGACATTTACTCCCAGAAGATAGTGAATAAGCCTTAAGTCAATCCTTGGATTATAATTTAGGAAAACGGCAGACAAATAGTAATAAAAATTCTTTTTTTGGGAAATTAAATCATGGATTAAAAGCTAGCTTTTTCGATGGGTATTGGGTTATAGTTCGTTGAAATAAGGGCAAATTAGATAAGAAGAGGGTCACGTGGGAAATCGGATTGAATTGCTTAAATCACGTAAAGGGTTTTATCGGGAAAATTACAATCGAGTTTGTAGTGCACTCTTGCTCAGTTTATTTATTATTTTATTGCTAAGTGCATTAGTTATTTATCTTACTATTTTTTCTCCTATCCCTGATTTGTATGCAAGCGCTCAAGATGGAAGCCTAACTCATCTCGTTTCGTCCGATCTTCCTAACACTATGCGTGCTTAATTAATAAAAATAATTTTAAAATTGAGATGACCATGAAAGAAGATGCCTTACAAGTCGTTAAACTACGTAACGAATTTTATCGAGATAATTACCGAAAAGTTGTTGCGGCTTTAATGTTTAGTTTTTTCGTTGTCTTAGTTTTAGCAAGCGCCTTATTTTACATAGTCACACATCCTCCTGCGCCGCGTTATATTGCTATGGCCCCCGATGGTCGTATTGCACCTTTAGTTGCTTTTTCTCATCCGAATTTAAG
>JBDLTN010000013.1:0-19288 GCA_039805785.1 Pseudomonadota bacterium
ATGAGCTTTAATTTTGAATTCTTTTTGACGACAGCGGTAATCATTTCAGGTGCGATTGCGTTGGTAGATATTCTAGTTTTTGCACCGATTCGACGACGAAAAAATATTACTCATCCCTCAGTGCTTATCGAATATGCACGTTCTTTTTTCCCTATTTTGTTGTTGGTTTTATTGTTACGATCTTTTCTGGCAGAACCGTTTCGCATTCCTTCGGGTTCAGAAAAACCCGATCTACTCATAGGTGATTTTATTGTTGCAAATAAGTTTAGTTATGGCATACGCTTACCGGTATTACATAAAAAAATTATGGCTGTCGGTGAACCCAAACGTGGTGATATTGTGGTGTTTTTGTGGCCCAAAGATACCTCAACCTATTTTATTAAACGAGTGATTGGTTTGCCCGGGGATGCGATTACTTATAAAGATAAAGTATTAACGATTAATGGTCAGTTGGCTCCCCAAACCTTAATTGGAGAGCAAAGCGATCAAGATGCGAATGAAAAATGGCGAGTAATACGCAAAAGTGAAAATTTATTAGGGGTGCAACATGATATTTATTTACGTCCCGATCAGTTAGCGACTGACTTTTCAGTGTATGTGCCACCCGGTAATTATTTTGTTATGGGTGATAATCGAGACAATAGTTTAGATAGCCGTTATTGGGGTTTTGTTCCTGAAAAGGATCTCATTGGTAAGGCTATTTGGGTATTTTTTAGTTGGGATAACGAGCAACACCGAGTTCGTTGGCATCGATTAGGCATGCGAATCCATTAGCTAATTTTATGAGGCTATAGTGAGAGCAGAACTAGAAAACTTATGTGAAAAATTAAATTATCGATTTAAAAATCCTGAATTATTAGAGGCTGCACTCAGCCATCGTAGTTTTCGTGACAATAAAAATAATGAGCGGTTGGAATATTTAGGCGATGCGGTACTTAATTTTGTCATAGCTGCAGCTTTATTCCGACAAAATATTAAAGCACGTGAGGGTGAGTTAAGTCGTTTGCGTGCTAATTTAGTGCGAGAAGAGACTTTATCTGATCTTGCTCTAGAATTTGAATTAGGAAAATATTTACGTTTAGGGGCAGGAGAGCTTAAAACCGGGGGTGCTCAGCGTAAATCTATTTTAGCGGATGGTATGGAAGCCGTCGTTGGTGCGATTTACCTTGATAGCGGTTTTCAGGCTTGTGAAGCCTGTGTATTGCGTTGGTATGCACATCGCCTGGAAAATGTTGAAACCATTCCTGATCTTAAAGATCCTAAAACGCGCTTACAAGAATACTTACAAGCAAAAAAATTAGCTTTGCCGATATACATTATTTTAGCTTTAGAAGGTCCTGCGCATCAGCAATTATTTAAAGTAGAATGCCAATTACATGGTTTACCTAATAAAGCGATAGGTATAGGGAGTAGTCGGCGTCGCGCCGAACAAAAAGCGGCAGAAAAAATTTTATCTGAATTGGAATCAACTTATAAAATCTGAAATAATAACTAATATGAAAGCCACAGAAGAAACCCGTTGCGGTACCATAGCCATTATTGGACGTCCAAATGTTGGTAAGTCTACTTTACTGAATAAAATTTTAGGTGAAAAATTAACAATTACTTCATCTAAGCCACAAACTACTCGGCATCAAATTTTAGGGATTAAAACGCAAGTGCAGATACAATCAATTTATATTGATACGCCTGGCATATCCCATAGTAATCAACGGCGTTTAAGTCGAGCAATGGCTCGATCGGCGATTAATGCCTTAATCAGTGTGGATATTATTGGTTTTGTGATTGAAGCCCTACGTTGGACTATCGATGATGATGCCATTCTTGAACGTTTAAAACATCAACAACAGCCGGTTTTATTAATTGTTAACAAAATAGATAAAATAAAGGATAAGTCTCGATTACTTCATTTTTTGCAATCCTGTTCAGAAAAAATGCCTTTTTTGGCTATCGTTCCTGTTTCAGCGCAAAAAGAAAAAAATATTGATGAATTAGAAAAAGTAATAGCCGATATATTGCCGATTGCTGAATTTATGTATCCAGCGGATCAGTTTACCGATCGTAATTCACGTTTTTTAGCGGCCGAATTTATTCGTGAAAAATTGATGCGTAGCTTATATGAAGAGTTACCTTACTGGTTAACGGTTAGCATTGAGCAATTTAATGAACAAAAAAAAATTATAAAAATCTCTGCCATTATTTGGACAGAACGATCTAGTCAGAAAGCGATTATTATCGGTAAAAATGGAGAGTTGCTTAAAAAAATAGGCACAGAGGCACGTAGGGATATGGAGACTTGTTTTGGAAAAAAGGTTTATTTAGAACTATGGGTGAAAGTAACTGCATATTGAATAAGTTAAACACTTATTTTACATGCTCTGTAATACGCAATAATGCTTCTTGCAAGGATTTAATGCGGATAGTTTCTGCAGCATTTTTCAGTAATTCAGCATTAGTACTGGAGAGTATAGGAGGAAATGATGTTAATTGCAGAGGCTGTGCGTGAAACTCTGGTTGTATGTACCATTCTATCTGTATCAAATCACGTAAATCAGGATAATTAAGTAATTGTTGTTTAATATCAGGCAATAGGTAACGTAAACGTGTGGCCCAAGCGGCACTATCACATTCAATAATTAAGTAACCTTCACGGAAATTAGCGACATGGGTGTGTCCGTGGAGTTCGCTAGGGATTGCGAGTTGCCAGACTTGATTTAATTTTATTAATTGTTGTACTTTGTTTTGAATAAAGGCTAATACGCCTTCTGGATCGTGCTGCAAGATATTTACGGGAGTTTTTTCTGGAGATGGTTTTTTTAGCATATTAATCTATTTTCATCGGTAAAATAACCAGTTGTACACCGAGTAAGTGTAAACGTCTTTGTAGCATGACAGCTGTTTCATTATGCAATAATCGAGTTATCCAATTATCTTTACTGAAGATCAGTTTACTAGCAAAAAAAATCGAATTCGGGAATTCTTTAATGATCTTTTTGGATAAGGTTGTTAACTTTTGCGTTGGATCAGTTCCATAAGCGGTAAAACCTTTTGCTGCCAAGCCTTGCTCCTGGCAATAGATGACAAAATAATCCAACATTTCATTCGTGGTTTTTTGCATAATGGTTAATTCTTTTTTGGCACTAAAGCTTTCTACATCGACGATGCCTACATTTACAAACACAAAATTCTTAAAATGATTGGGAAACATACGCAGGATCCATAACAGATTGTGCAAGCCAATACCACGATGCTTGCCTACCATAATCACAGCAGTAGCTTCTTTAGGTTGTAACGGTGTAACTACAGTTGGCGTTTTTAGCGGTGTGCTGGTCATCAGTAAATCCATGTCATGTAGTTTATCAAAAACCATTTGGTAGTGCTTTTTGACTAATAGACAAATCAAAACAACAAAACTAGTAATCACTACCGTTACCCAACCGCCAAACGTAAATTTTGATATCAGTGTGACAATCAAAATGCTAAAGGTAACGAGAAAGGCAAAAGCAGAAAAGATTAATCGAGTTAACCAATGCAAAGATGCATTACTTCTCTGCTTTATCCAATAGACACACAGACCTAAAATCGAAAGCGAAAAGGTTAAGAACACATTCATACTATACAGAATGACTAACCAAGAAACTCGACCACCACTGATCCAAAGAATCAATAGTGCGGCAATACCAAAAACAATAACACCATTTTGCGTGACTAAACGGCTAGAAAGATGACAAAAACGGTTGGGTAACCAACTATCGATCGACATATTCGCTAACACACTGGGGCCTGCTAAGAATCCGGTATTCGCACCGACGAGTAATAGGCCTGCTTCAAGTAATAAAGTGAGGGTTAACATTGCCTTCGCGAGTGTAGAATCGCCCAATATCTTGTGAAATACAACGGCATTTAAGGTTTGGCCATGCACGGGATGCGCATGCCATAATAAATATAATAAAATAATTCCACCCGCGGTAAAACTTAAGGAAAGCGCCATATAAAACATGGTCCACTTACCGGTTCTGACCCGTGGTTCCATGAGTCGATTGACATTATTGGAAACTGCTTCGATACCGGTATAAGTACCACTTCCCAAGGAGTAAGCACGTAATAACAGAGCCATAATGAATAACCAACCGGTTTGCTGGGACATCACTAAGGTATCATTTAAGGTACCCGAAAACACCGTAGGTAAAGAACTTTTATGAGCAATAACACCATAAATAATTAAAAAAAAGTGTGTTACGACAAATCCTAAAAAGATTGGCATTAAGACTTTAATGGATTCCTTCATGCCTCGTAGATTGAGTGTGATAAGTAGAATAATGACGCAAACGGCGGTTAATAATTTATAAGCCAAAAAATAATGCGGTAGTAAACTAAACAAAGCGTCGATACTGCTTGCGACGGATATCGTAATCGTTAAAATATAATCGACGATGAGTGCTGCACCCGAAACCAGTCCTGCATGGGGGCCTAATAATTGTGTGGCGACCTTATAACCACCGCCACCACTTGGAAATAGTGTAATGACTTGATTGTAAGCCAGAGCAATAATAAACACAGTGAATATGGTGGCGATAGAAATATACAGACCTAAGGAACTATAATGCGGGCCTAACGCAATGAATGCTTCTTCAGGACCGTAGCAGGAGGAGGATAAACCATCGGCACCGAGACCGACCCAGGCTAAAAAAGCGACTAAAGCAATATTCCGCTGTGCGTTCGGATTTAATGGATTACGGGGCTTACCGAGTAAAAGACGACCAAGACGTTGAAAAAAAGTCATGATTTCTGGAGGTGTTGAGTAAAAAAGTTACTATAGCGAATTGAAGGCCTTTTTTGAAGTCATGTTTTTTCGCTTATCTCAATTTCTTCATTTTGCCATCAATTCAGATTTTGCTATTTATGCCTAAATTTTGCAGCTTTGTGTAACCTTTTGTTATTAATTTTAAAGCTTTTAATAAACTCTAACGAGAAGATCTAATAGATACCAGTTTTCTTTAACCTAGAAAAGGATTGGATAAATTTGAGTTAAAGCGACTCGCAGCAGTGTAGTTGACAATTTTATTAATAACTACTAATAATTTGTTAAATCTGATTTTTGTTTAGCGCTAATTATTCTCCATTATGAGAAAAGGAAGATTTAGATGAAGAGTACAGTTAAATATTTTCTGGTTACCATGAGTGTAGGATTTAGTTTAACGTGCTTATCTGCAAAAGCTTCCTTACCGTTACCTGTTCGTTTTTCGGCAGCTGGTTATGGCAGTACGGACTACTCTGTAGGTCGTGCTGATGTAATGGTGCCTTTAAAAGGGTCCACAGCGTGTCGTAATATCTATATCAACCCTGCAGTAGCGTATGGAACTGATACATTAGGTTATGCGGATCTGGGTATAGGGTATCGAGTGATTAAAAATAGCTCAGCGATACTAGGAGGTTACCTGTTTGGCGGATACAGTGGAATTGCGAATAATGCACGCTTATGGATAATTAATCCGGGACTAGAAGCCTTAGGTGAGCGTTGGGATGCGCATCTTAATGGCTACCATGTGATGGGCGATCGGAATAAAACGATTTCAAGCTATACAACCTTTAATAGTTTTGGTGGACATTCTGCATTTTACAATAAATTCGGCCTAAACCAGCATGCAGGTGATGGTGCAGATGCAATATTTGGTTATCAACTATTTCGTGGAGCTCCCTTAAAAACGTATGTGGGCAGTTATTTTTTTATGCCTGCACAAACAAATAATATTTTAGGAGGTGCTGTTGGCTTAGAATATTGGGCAACGAAAAACGTTAAGGTTTTTGCAAATTATGCGTACGATAATTTACAGCGCAGTGTAGGTGCAGTGGGTGTGGGTGTTGAATTTGGAGGTACGCGAGTAAGTCGTACCTGCTCGACGGTAGAGGAACGACTCACTGATCCAGTTGAACGCTATCTATCAGGAGTAGGACGGGGTTCGGCGATACCTACACCGACTAAACTCCAACTACTGGGTCTGGTAGTTCCTGATGGAATGGGAAGTCTTACTTTTTTTACGCCAACAGGTTCACCTAACAATGGTGGAAGGGGTTTGACAATTAATAATTGTACGTTTGAGAACCCTTGCGGCCCGACGGATCTGACCAACCAAGGTACGCAAACCTTATCAACATTACTTCCAAAGACGACCATGTACTTTTTGGAAGGAGGGACTTATTCGGCGTTGGATATCGTGGGAGGCTCCAATCCAGTTGTCATCAGGCCAGGTCAAACCATCAACACGTTTCCTACCGATCCCGAAACTCCGCCCGCAAACTTTACAGGAGGCTTTATTCTTGGGGGTAATAATACCTTAAATAATATAACACTTAACCCGACAGCGAGTACGGCAACGGGTGCAGGCATTAGTGCGACGAACGGTGGATATGTCGTGGTTAATAGCAGTCAAATTGGGAGTGCGTCAGCTCCTTTTGCTACGGGTTTAAATTTATCAGGCAGCACCCAGGCGACGTTAAATAACAGTACGGTTTACGCTTCTTCTAATGGAGCGAATCTTGCAGGTATTTCGAGTTTGACAGCCAATCAGAGTGTGTTTAGTGTGGGTGGAAGTACGTTTGGTATTAATTCAACGAGTAGTGGTTCTATTTTCCTGAATGGAAGTGCAGTTAATCTACAAGGAAGCAATGGCATAGTGGGAGTGAGTTCTACCGGAGGAGGAAATGTTGGACTCGCTGGTGGAAGTGTAATTAATGTGATAGGTGCACAAGACATCGTTGGTTTACAAACTCAAGGAGCGGGTACGGTGACGGTCAGCGAAGCCAGTTCGATTAATGTGGGCGCAACAGGTAGCAACCCCATAGGTTATTATAATCAAGGAGGTAGTGGAGCTGTCAGCTTTAGTGGAAGTAGAATTACGGTGAATGCACCCGGTCAAGCGACAGCGATAGGAATTCAGGATACAGCCGGTGCAAGCGGTAATATTACCGCAGATGCTAGTGTAATCAACGTGCAAGGTGCAGCCAATACGGTGGGAATCAATAGTGCAGGTACTGGAAATCTTACACTCACAGGTACTTCTATGAGTGTCGCAGGTGCTGATACTTCGTCTGGAATAGCGGTCACAGGGGGCCGAGCTATTAATGTTTCGAATGGTGCACTTGTCTTTGTTGGAGGGAATGGCTCAGCTGGATTTTCCTCTACAGGAGATGGCAATATTGCACTCGATGGAAATACGTGGAATTTTACCGAAGGGAATAATTCCTACGGGTTTAATTTCAAAGGGGATGGAGATATTACAGTAAATAATGATAAACAAACCGCTACAGGAGGCACTAATTTCATTGGATTTGATATGGCAGGGCCAACAGCTACTGCGACAGTGACAGGGAGTGCCTTTAATGTGACAGCGGGAAGCAACTCATTTGTCTCCCAAATTGAAGGAGGTGGACCGATTAGTTTCGGAACTAGCTCGATCACTATGAATGGGACAACCGGTAGTACAGCTACTGGGGGTATTAATACGCTTTCAAGCAGTACGAGCACATTAAGCTTGAGTGGGACTCCCATTACAGTGACAGGAGGGGCTTCTTCAGTGGGCTTATCCAGCAATGGAATAGGTAGTGTCACGGTCAGTGATAGTCCCATCAAAATGACGGCGAAGGGTGCTAATGTTCAAGGAGTTAATATCGCAGGAAGTGGAGAGGTTAATGTAGTTAACAGTCCTATTACGATGCAGGCCACTTCACAAGCTGGGGCTACAGGGTTTGCAACCAGCGCAGCGAGTACCAGTGAGGTCACACTCAATGGAGCCCCCATTACAGTGAATGGTGGTGCTAATGCTCAAGGCTTGTCTATTGCAGGAAGTGGTGATGTTGATGTACTGGGTAACAGCCCCATCACGGTGAATGCGGTTGGTTTCACGGGTGCTACAGGAGTTTCCGCAGCCAACACAGCCTCAGGCACTATCACATTAGATCCTAACTTGCAAGTTAGTGTAACAGGTGCTGATAACACGATAGGGGTGGACTACGCAGGAAGTGGGACCCTCAATGTTAAGGACGGAAGCAGCATCAAAGTTAATGGGACCGGGGTTAGTAATTTTCTTGCAGCAATTAACGGTGTAGGGACTGGAGCGGTTAACATAGGGAATAGTACACTGACTGTCAATGGAACAGGAACAACAGGAACGTTAGCTGGGATTTTCCTTGGTAGTACAAACACTCTTACAGCGAATGGAACCCAAATTACAGTGAGCGGCTCAGATACGTTTGTTCACGGAGTTGAGCCTCGGGGATCTGGGGCTATTAGTTTAACTAATCTTTCGATTACGAGTACTAATACGAGTTCTAATAGTAGTGATGTTGCCACCGCGCTAGATACTAACGGTCCTACTGGTAGTATTAGTATTAGTGGAGGCCATTTTATTGTGACGGGGCCTACGGCAAGGGCAAGGGCGATTTTTATAAATGGACCTGGTAATATTACCATAGGAGATGGAACCATAATCGATAACACTGGATCAAGCATTTCCCAGGCAATATTTAAGTTTAATACCAGTAGTGCTTCTATAACAGGAGATGATATCATTATAAACTCAGCTCTAACAGGTGGAGGCGGAGCAGCTAATGCAGCACTGCTTGCCGAGGCAGGATCTACTGGCGCAATTACCATAGGCGGATCTCAGATCAATGTTTCTGGTCCTGGCGCTCAAATAAAGCAGGGATCCCCCATAACAGTCACGAGTAGTGTCTGTACGCTAAACGGTGTTATAGCAACGTGTTAAAAAAACTAGACTAAATGAAATTAAGCTAATAGGCCTCTTTTTAGAGGGCCTATTTATTGACCATAGTTTTCTTTAGCTTTTGAAAAGGATTGGATAAATTTGAGTTAAAGCGACTCGCAGCAGTGTAGTTGACAATTTTATTAATAACTACTAATAATTTGTTAAATCTGATTTTTGTTTAGCGCTAATTATTCTCCATTATGAGAAAAGGAAGATTTAGATGAAGA
The DNA here is from genome assembly GCA_039805785.1 of Pseudomonadota bacterium. GTDB lineage: Bacteria > Pseudomonadota > Gammaproteobacteria > Diplorickettsiales > Diplorickettsiaceae > Aquirickettsiella. The sequence goes on from JBDLTN010000013.1 coordinate 8,993, forward strand.
GTACAGTTAAATATTTTCTGGTTACCATGAGTGTAGGATTTAGTTTAACGTGCTTATCTGCAAAAGCTTCCTTACCGTTACCTGTTCGTTTTTCGGCAGCTGGTTATGGCAGTACGGACTACTCTGTAGGTCGTGCTGATGTAATGGTGCCTTTAAAAGGGTCCACAGCGTGTCGTAATATCTATATCAACCCTGCAGTAGCGTATGGAACTGATACATTAGGTTATGCGGATCTGGGTATAGGGTATCGAGTGATTAAAAATAGCTCAGCGATACTAGGAGGTTACCTGTTTGGCGGATACAGTGGAATTGCGAATAATGCACGCTTATGGATAATTAATCCGGGACTAGAAGCCTTAGGTGAGCGTTGGGATGCGCATCTTAATGGCTACCATGTGATGGGCGATCGGAATAAAACGATTTCAAGCTATACAACCTTTAATAGTTTTGGTGGACATTCTGCATTTTACAATAAATTCGGCCTAAACCAGCATGCAGGTGATGGTGCAGATGCAATATTTGGTTATCAACTATTTCGTGGAGCTCCCTTAAAAACGTATGTGGGCAGTTATTTTTTTATGCCTGCACAAACAAATAATATTTTAGGAGGTGCTGTTGGCTTAGAATATTGGGCAACGAAAAACGTTAAGGTTTTTGCAAATTATGCGTACGATAATTTACAGCGCAGTGTAGGTGCAGTGGGTGTGGGTGTTGAATTTGGAGGTACGCGAGTAAGTCGTACCTGCTCGACGGTAGAGGAACGACTCACTGATCCAGTTGAACGCTATCTATCAGGAGTAGGACGGGGTTCGGCGATACCTACACCGACTAAACTCCAACTACTGGGTCTGGTAGTTCCTGATGGAATGGGAAGTCTTACTTTTTTTACGCCAACAGGTTCACCTAACAATGGTGGAAGGGGTTTGACAATTAATAATTGTACGTTTGAGAACCCTTGCGGCCCGACGGATCTGACCAACCAAGGTACGCAAACCTTATCAACATTACTTCCAAAGACGACCATGTACTTTTTGGAAGGAGGGACTTATTCGGCGTTGGATATCGTGGGAGGCTCCAATCCAGTTGTCATCAGGCCAGGTCAAACCATCAACACGTTTCCTACCGATCCCGAAACTCCGCCCGCAAACTTTACAGGAGGCTTTATTCTTGGGGGTAATAATACCTTAAATAATATAACACTTAACCCGACAGCGAGTACGGCAACGGGTGCAGGCATTAGTGCGACGAACGGTGGATATGTCGTGGTTAATAGCAGTCAAATTGGGAGTGCGTCAGCTCCTTTTGCTACGGGTTTAAATTTATCAGGCAGCACCCAGGCGACGTTAAATAACAGTACGGTTTACGCTTCTTCTAATGGAGCGAATCTTGCAGGTATTTCGAGTTTGACAGCCAATCAGAGTGTGTTTAGTGTGGGTGGAAGTACGTTTGGTATTAATTCAACGAGTAGTGGTTCTATTTTCCTGAATGGAAGTGCAGTTAATCTACAAGGAAGCAATGGCATAGTGGGAGTGAGTTCTACCGGAGGAGGAAATGTTGGACTCGCTGGTGGAAGTGTAATTAATGTGATAGGTGCACAAGACATCGTTGGTTTACAAACTCAAGGAGCGGGTACGGTGACGGTCAGCGAAGCCAGTTCGATTAATGTGGGCGCAACAGGTAGCAACCCCATAGGTTATTATAATCAAGGAGGTAGTGGAGCTGTCAGCTTTAGTGGAAGTAGAATTACGGTGAATGCACCCGGTCAAGCGACAGCGATAGGAATTCAGGATACAGCCGGTGCAAGCGGTAATATTACCGCAGATGCTAGTGTAATCAACGTGCAAGGTGCAGCCAATACGGTGGGAATCAATAGTGCAGGTACTGGAAATCTTACACTCACAGGTACTTCTATGAGTGTCGCAGGTGCTGATACTTCGTCTGGAATAGCGGTCACAGGGGGCCGAGCTATTAATGTTTCGAATGGTGCACTTGTCTTTGTTGGAGGGAATGGCTCAGCTGGATTTTCCTCTACAGGAGATGGCAATATTGCACTCGATGGAAATACGTGGAATTTTACCGAAGGGAATAATTCCTACGGGTTTAATTTCAAAGGGGATGGAGATATTACAGTAAATAATGATAAACAAACCGCTACAGGAGGCACTAATTTCATTGGATTTGATATGGCAGGGCCAACAGCTACTGCGACAGTGACAGGGAGTGCCTTTAATGTGACAGCGGGAAGCAACTCATTTGTCTCCCAAATTGAAGGAGGTGGACCGATTAGTTTCGGAACTAGCTCGATCACTATGAATGGGACAACCGGTAGTACAGCTACTGGGGGTATTAATACGCTTTCAAGCAGTACGAGCACATTAAGCTTGAGTGGGACTCCCATTACAGTGACAGGAGGGGCTTCTTCAGTGGGCTTATCCAGCAATGGAATAGGTAGTGTCACGGTCAGTGATAGTCCCATCAAAATGACGGCGAAGGGTGCTAATGTTCAAGGAGTTAATATCGCAGGAAGTGGAGAGGTTAATGTAGTTAACAGTCCTATTACGATGCAGGCCACTTCACAAGCTGGGGCTACAGGGTTTGCAACCAGCGCAGCGAGTACCAGTGAGGTCACACTCAATGGAGCCCCCATTACAGTGAATGGTGGTGCTAATGCTCAAGGCTTGTCTATTGCAGGAAGTGGTGATGTTGATGTACTGGGTAACAGCCCCATCACGGTGAATGCGGTTGGTTTTGCGGGTGCTACAGGGATTTCCATAGCCAGTACAGCGATGGGTACTACCACATTAGATGCTAACTTCCCCATTAATGTCACGGGGGGCGATACGACGACAGGGATTAATAACTTAGGAACGGGAGCTCTCAATGTTATGAACGGAAACCCTATCACGGTTAAAGGTGGTGATACTGTTATAGCATTTAACAATGGAGGATCTGGAGCGGTTAACATAGGCAATAATACACTGACTGTCAATGCAACAGGCGCAGGTACAGGACTTGGAACTGCCGCTGGCAGTTCAAACGCTATTACAGCAACTGGAACTCAAATTACAGTGACAGGCAACACTGGAACTAGTCGAGGAGCTAACTTGAATGGGTCTGGAAATGTTGACTTAACCAATGTTTCAATTAAGGTGGATGGCGCTGACGCCCGAGGGATAAGTAGTGGTATGTCGACTGTTACTATTACTGGAGGTACAATAGATGTGACAGCGTATGGCGCAGGTGGGGTCTTTGTTGCAGGAGGGTCTTTTAATCTACAAGGTGGAACCATAATCACTGTCAATGGAGGACCAGGTAGAGGACCAGGTGGAGGACTAGCTCAAGCTAACGGACTAGTTACAATTGCTAGTGGTAGTTCTATAACAGGAAATGATATCACGGTAACTGTAGATAAAGCAGGCTCTGTGGGTGGTCAAAATAGCGCCCTGTGGACAAGTAGTTCTCCTAGCGCGACGATTACCATAGGTGGATCAAAGATCAATGCTATTGGTGTTGTACCCCTCATAAAAACGCCGAATGCTGGACCTATAACCATCACGAGTAGTGTCTGTACGCTAAACGGTGTTATAGCAGCGTGTTAAAAAACTAGACTAGATAAAAAAATTAAGCTAATAGGCCCTCTTTAGAGAGGGCCGTTTTTTTATGCGAATAAGAAAAGAAATTCTTTTGTAGATTGAAAAATGAAAAAATAGAAATTAAAAATTGTTAACTGTGATGATAAAGACAAGAATGAAAAGATGTCGTTAGGTGAATTTGCGTTGTTAGGAAATCTAGCGAAGCCATCCTGCAGAAAATTTATTAATTGCTTGATTTTGAGAAATTAACCAAATCATTAAAAAGGCTGGAGAATACTGAAGTAGGACGCTAGGGATAGGCGATATCAAAAGGATTTCGGATGTTAAAAACAACAGGACAATGACTATGAACAAATTACCCCTCTATACAACCTCAAAAGTCTTTTTAGCAAAAACTAGAAAATAAAGCTTCATGAAATTGATATTATTTCGTTAAATGATACAAGGCTCAGTTTATTACATTCATTAAAAGATGAACCATATGAAATAGGCGCTACTCGACTTGATTTTCTTTTTAATAAAGCTTATCAGCTGAAAATAGGTGAAATAAATGCTAGATTTCCTCCGAATGCTATTCCGCTGCGCGTTCGGATTTAATGGATTACGGGTTTACCGAGTAAAAGCCGACCAAGACGTTGAAAATAGGTCATGTTTACGCAGAGTCTGAATAAAAAAGCTACTATAGCCGGTTAAGTAGTGTTTTTGAAGTCATGGTTTTTGGAGCTTATCTAAAGGATAAAATCGTTTAATTAGATTAAACAAACAAAGATCGGATAATAATTTTGGTGTATAATAAATAAGCGAAGCCTAGTAACTTCGTAAATTTATATAATAATTTTTTATCTAAAAGGATATTAACATGAAGATAACGGAAATAAAAGAAATTAACGAATTATTAACTAAGGCATTGCAACAAGAATGTTCTTTAGTCGATGAGCATAAATCATTTTACAGGCTTGAATTTCCTGGAATATCAAGCATTAGTGAGTTTGAAGAGTTTAAGAACAATTGTGAAGATTTTTTATCGCAATTTGATATAAAAATCGGAGCGACCAAAATTCTTTATCCACAAGAGGGGTGTAAAGTTTTTACATTACAAATAGACAAATTACCTCTGGATCAATTTTTAGAAACATTAGCAGCCATATCAGAAAATAGTCAATTTCATGAATCACTTGAGCCAGATAAGATATTATTGGTAAACGAGTTATTAGATAATGGCGTTAATATTAACAGCAAAAATATTTTCGGTGATACCCCGTTGCATATTGCAGTACAAAAAAAATATGACGTGATTGCTAGTCTACTCATAGAAAGAGGGGCATTAATCCTTCCAAATAACAAAAATGAAACCGTTTTGCAGAGAGTCGATCAACAAAAAGATGATTTGCTAGGAAAAAGATTAATAGATGCAGTATTAAATAGTGATTCAAAAATCAGCAAACCTCCTTTTAAACATCAAGAATTATCGACCTATTGGGATGAACAGTTGATAAAACGCACGCTGCAACACGACCATCAAAAGGTTGATAATATTATCAAATTTTTTTCATCGAAGGAATTTAATATTACCAATAAAGCTGAACAATCAGTTGTTATAAATTTAGGCAATTAAATTTTTTATACAAAAAATTGACATAATAATGATAGGACTTTTTTAGTTAAGATACTTAAAAAAGTCCTTTTTTATAGAATAATTTTTAAAGGGAAGAAAATATGGACATTATGCTACATGAACTATTTTCAAAGGCCTTTTGTGTGGATTGCAAACTAGTTGATTTTTCTAGTCGCTATTATAAAGTTAAATTCACTGTACAGCAAACTTTTGAGTTTGTACAAGACTGTGCGAAACTTTTAAGTATATTTACATTGGGTGCCTATCCGCAATTCGCTTATGATAATCATCCTTATCTTTTGATTGATGAATTACTTTTTAGAGAAAAATCTGCCCTAAATAAATTGAATGCGTTGTATCACCTTGCAGAAATACCACTTCATTTAGCGGCTATCAAAGGTTGTTTAGTTATATTAAAAAAACATTTACAAGCAGGTGCCGATGTTAATCAACTGAATGTGTTTCTTGAAACCCCTTTACATATTGCGGCTCAAAGGAAACAGCTTAAGGCTTTCATGCTTCTTTTAGAATTTGGTGCAGATGTTAATCGTAAATCGATTAGTAATGAAACTGTGATGCGTATTGCTATTTCATTGGAGGATTCTATTATGTTAGAAAAAATTCTCGCGGTTCCTAGAATAGAGATTAATCACAGGGATTATGCGGACAATACTTATTTGCATCTTGCCGCACAAGTGGTAGCTGATGAAACTATTTTGAATAAACTCATCGAGGCAGGGATTTCGTTAGAAAGTTGTAATCAACGCGGAGAAACTCCCTTAATTTTCGCTATTTATGCTAATAACTTGTCAACGACACGATTTCTTTTAAAAAAGGGAGCGAACATTAATCATCAAGATCAGGATGGTGCAACCGCATTACACATAGCCGCATCGCAAACTAATTGCTCTATATTAGAAATTCTTATTGCAAATCAAGCAGAAGCTAATATCAAAACCTATCAAAATGAAACCCCACTCCAGATTGCAATGAAAGTTGTCAATGAGAAAATAGTTGATGTCGAGAACAGTGACGAGCTAAGGAGTAATAAAGAGAGTATAAAAGCATTAAAGCTAGTCTCTTTTTTTACCAAATCGGCTAACCACCAGAATATTGCTAATGATTCGAAACAGAAAGAAGCATCGATCCAAAGGCTAGTAATGAGTTAATATACACTAAAAAAATTCTTTTTATTTCGGGGTTAGCGAAATGACAACAGCAAATAATCGATATGAGATCCCATGTCTGGCCTCGCATTGCTTAGAGCCGCTGCATCAGTTAGAACAGCGGTTATTGTCTGGGCAAACGGTGATAGAAAATTGGTTACGTGAGCAGTGGCGTAAAACACCTGCGCCTTTTTATTCCTCGGTCGATTTACGCAATGCAGGATTCAAATTAGCGCCCGTGGATACTAATTTGTTTCCCGCCGGGTTCAACAATCTTAGTGAAGATTTTATTCCACTGGCAGTACAGGCGGCACAAGAAACACTAGAGCGCTTGGCGCCAGGTTGTTTACGGATTTTATTAATTCCTGAAAATCATACCCGTAATAGCTTTTATTTTGAAAATCTTTATACCTTGCAAGATATTTTACATAAAGCTGGTTTTGAAGTTAGGATCGGATCCTTGTTGGAAGATATCGACGTTAGCAAAGAGATAAATTTAGAATCGGGCGGTTCGTTAAAATTAGAGCCGATCCAGCGTCATGGTGATCAGATTAAGGTCAATGATTTTTTACCTTGTTTTATTTTATTAAACAATGATTTAGCCAACGGTATTCCTAAGCTATTACAGGGAATCAAACAAGCGATTTTACCTAATGTCAATTTAGGTTGGCATAGCCGCTTAAAGTCCAATCATTTTCAGCATTATGAGCAAGTCACCAAAGAATTTTCGCAATTATTGAATTTGGATCCCTGGTTAATTACACCTTATTTCTCATCTTGTACGGATGTGGATTTCATGCAGCGCGAAGGTGAAGAATGTATGCTTGAAAAAAGTCAACAAATATTACAAGCGACGCAAAAAAAATATGATCAATATCACATCAAAGAAAAACCCTATGTTGTCATTAAAGCGGATGCAGGTACTTATGGTATGGGTGTGTTATCTATTCATGAGGCGAAAGAGATCCAACAACTTAATCGTAAAAAACGCAGTGATATGATGGTTTCTAAAGGGAGTCGACCCATCAATAAAGTGATCATTCAAGAAGGGGTATATACCTTTGAAACATGGAATGAGGCTGTGGCTGAGCCTGTGGTCTATACGCTCGGACAATATGTTATCGGGGGATTTTATCGTGTCCATACCGGTCGAGGTGTCAGTGATAATCTGAACACACCTGGCATGCAGTTTGAGCCTTTACCTTTTGTACAAGCATGTAATATCCCAGATCATAGCGGACAACAGAAGGGGAAATGTGCCAATCGGTTTTATGTTTATGGTGTCATCGCAAGACTCGCTTTGTTAGCAGCAGCACGCGAACAAGCAGAGCTTTTAAAGCAAGCGGAGTAAATCATGCTTAAACCACTGGGTGTGATTATGGATCCCATCGCAGGGATCCATCCTAAAAAAGATACGACACTCGATGTGTTGTTAGCTGTACAGCAGCGTCATTGGCCCATAATGTATATGGAAATTAAAGATCTTTTTTTAATCAATGATCGACCTCATGCTCGTATGCGAAGTATAAAGGTTAAAGATGATCAGAAAAATTGGTTTGCTTATGGCAAGGAAATGATGGCGCCACTCACACATTTGTCGGTAATATTGATGCGTAAGGATCCACCGATCGATATGCACTATATTTATGCGACGCAGTTGTTGGATAAAGCCCAACAACAAGGTGTACTCGTTGTCAATCGTCCACAAAGTTTACGTGATTTCAATGAAAAATTATTTACATTAGACTTCCCACAATGCTGTCCTCCCAGTTTGGTCACATCCGATATTAAAACTGCAAAAGAATTTTTATTCGAGCATCAAGATATTATTGCTAAACCACTCAATGGCATGGGAGGTAGTTCTGTGTTTAGAATATGTGCCGATGACCCGAATTGCAACGTTATTTTGGAAACCCTAACCACTAATAATCGGTCACTTATGATGGTACAGCGTTATATTCCAGAAGTACTTGAGGGAGATAAACGTATTATTCTGATCAATGGCGACCCGATTCCTTATGCCTTAGCGCGTATCGCAGCAGCCGGTGAAACGCGCGCTAATTTAGTCGTTGGTGGTCAAGGTAAGGTGGTTAGATTAACTGAACGTGATCACTGGATTTGCCAACAATTAGGGCCGAGCTTGCGCGAAAAAGGCCTATTATTTGTGGGTATTGATGTCATTGGCGATTATTTGACCGAAATTAATATTACCAGCCCTACCGGTGTGCGCGAAATCGATGCAGAAACTGATCTAAATATCAGCGCACAATTTATCGATATCATCTTTCCTAACGCATAATATTGTTTTTACTCTAGTATAAAACAATATCATTAATGAATAATACCGCAGATAAAGTTGAACAAAGCGCTATCGCAAAAGAGGTTTTTTCGTAAGTCCAACCAGTAAAGGATCAATAAGGTGATACAACCGACCCATATACAATTTGATGATTTTAGACAATTGTTAACCCCTCGTGCTAGAGATGCGCACAAGGGTATGTTTGGCCATGCCCTGATAGTGGGAGGTCATCATGGAATGATCGGAGCCGCGCGTTTGGCGGGCGAAGCAGCATTACGTGTCGGTGCGGGTTTGGTGAGTGTCGGTACGCAAGCTGAATCGATTACTGGCATTATTAGTGAACGTCCTGAGATCATGGCCCATGCAGTTAAAAAGGCTAAGGATCTCAAGCCTTTACTTAAAAAAGCTAGTGTTATTGTGTTAGGCACCGGATTAGGACAAACCAATTGGTCACAGCAATTATTTAAACAAGTTTTAAGCGCTCCGCAGGCTAAGGTCTTAGATGCGGATGCTTTAAATTTATTAGCGAAACACACGAGAAGCACTGAGAATTGGATATTAACCCCCCACCCAGGTGAGGCTGCGCGTTTATTGGACTGCACGGTTAAAGATATTCAAGCGAATCGAATTAAGGCGGTGAAAGCATTACAAAAACACTATGGTGGTGTGGTGGTATTAAAAGGGGCAGGTAGTTTAGTTTGCAGCAATCGATCCTTACGACGCTGTTCAGCGGGGAATCCTGGTATGGCTAGCGGAGGAATGGGAGACGTGTTAAGTGGTGTGATAGGCGGTCTTTTAGCACAGCATTTCAAATTTGCAACAAGCAGCAGAATGTGGAGTTTATCTTCATGCAGTCGCAGCCGATAAAGCAGCCAGCTTACGCGGTGGTGAGCGAGGTTTGTTAGCCAGCGATTTAATGCCATATTTACATCAGCTTATCAATGATCAAATTTAAGTTTAAATTGAAAGTTAGGTTTTGTTAGCAATTTCTTCCTTACAACAAAGTCTTGTTGTAAGGAAGATTGTTAATAAGATCAATTTTATTTTTTAGAAATAAACTCAAACTGACAGTTGGGGATTGATTTATTACAGTAATAAGTTTTTTCGGTCGCTTTTTTCCAATTCCCATCAAGTTGAATCGTAGCGTTCGTTTGATTAGGATTTAAAAAGATTTCTAAACCATCATCCGTTGCATAGACACAACTGTTCAGGTTTCCAGTTAATTGTCCATTTTTAATAACTGAGTTAACCTTAAACTCAACATCGATAAAATGGGTGATCTTACCGGGTAAGTCTATGCCGGTATATTTTTCGGAATCAAACCAAGTTTTACCTTGTGATTCTGCAGAAAAAGAACAAACGTTAAAACGCTTATTTTTAATGCAATGGGTTTTAATTTCGTCCAAACTTGGGCAGGTTGCAGCTTGAGCAGAAAGTGTACAAAACAAACTAAGCAGAGTCAAATGTTTGCTTAATAAAGTAAGTTTATTTTTTTTAGGGTCTGTAAACTAAGTTGTGTAAATAGTTGTAGAATTACTCATAAAAATAGCTAACTTGAGAAGATTACCTATGACTAAGAAACAAAGTGTATTTAATGAAGATTTGGTAACAGAACTTGCTAAG
>JBDLTN010000014.1:0-17500 GCA_039805785.1 Pseudomonadota bacterium
GCTAGTGTTTTTAGATTCGGCACTCCCGATGTGTTATCCGGTTGAAAATGCCATTGGAATGCGCGTATTGCATCTTTAGTTTGCTGATCTAATAGTTTTGTCGTTTGAATCTTATAGCCGTATGAACGTAAATTATCTTGCATATCAGCAATATTGATTTTTTTATCTTTGATTAATTCTTTTAATATATTATTTACGTCTTGCTCATTTGGCCAAGCACCTATTCCTTGGTCTGCTAAATACTTCCAAGGAAAACGAGGGCCTGGATCGGATTTTCTATCGGGAGCAATGTCCGAATGACCAGTAATATCAACAGGTTGAATTTGGTAACACACATTTCCTGCTTTGTCTTTAATTTCTAATTCTTTCATTAATTTTTTAAGTAGCAAAGCGAGAGTCTTATATTGATGAGTGGTATAATTATCCCAGACTAATTTACCTTGCTGTTGCAATTCATAGAGATCATTAATTCTAATATTTAAAAAAGGATCATGTTGTTCTCTAAGAGTATTAGTTAAATTAGTATATTTTTGGATAATTTTTTCTGATACATATTTTTTGTAAATTCGATCAGCGCGTGGAGGAACTAAACCACGCATAACATCTTCAAGAAATGCAGAAAGTAAATTTTTTTTAATTAATAATGGATAAAAGCTTTTATCCTTTTTTATTTCCTGAGTAAGAAGAAATTTAATCTTATTTTCAATTTGATAAGGCCATAAAATCTTTCCTGAAGCTTGTTTTAACCCATATCCATAATTAACAATTTCAATCCCTATCGATGTATCATTGAGATGGGCACGGGTTTGCCAGTAGCTTTGACCTGCATGCCAAACGCGATATTTTATAGGAACTAATTGCCATAAATCTGTACCATTAGATTTAGCTTCTTTAGGAATCAAATAATGCGCACTCACATCCCCTTGTTTAAGTATGCTTAAAGAATCTTTTTCGTCTAAAACCGTATAATGCAAGACTATAAATTTTATTCGTTGATTATAATTACAACGATCAGCAGGACTTGAAGTTATTACCAATTGTTTTTGTTTACTGTGCTGATCTAATGTGCTTGAGAAAGCTGGATTGAATGCTTGTAAAAAAAAGGAAAGGCCCAAGGTTAATAAAAGGCTAAATTTTGTTCGATTAAGATTCATTGATTAACCTTAATAAAAAATGGAATATAAAATCTTATAAACAAGATTAGGAATATTTATTTATTTACATTAACAAGTGATAAAGGAATCGACAAGCTGAAATTTATTATTTAACTTGGAATATGGGCTAAAGATTGTGCTCCTAACTTTGATTGTTTACTATGGGTTGTATCAAATAAGGTATAGGCTAGAGTAATTGTATTAATATTTTTTGGTAAATGTGGATCAATATGAAATAAAACGGGCATATCCCGATGTTGACCTGGAGTAAACGTTTGTTGTGTAAAGCAAAAACATTCAGTTTTTTTTAAATAACGTGCTGCTAATCCCGGAGAAACACTGGGGATCGCTTGTACTGTCATTGGGTTTTTTGAATTATTTTTTGCTGCAAAATAAATCAAAATATTTTCTCCTGGATGTAATTGTATATGCTGAAGTCTCGGATAAAAATCCCAGGGAAGGTAGTTGTTATTATTCGTCATAAATTCCACACGAATACTGCGCGTTAAATCTATTTCACTCGAAGTATCATAGGCATTTTTATCCGTTTTTCCATTAATTCCTAAATTTTTACAAAGTACGTTATAAAGTGGAATCATAGCAAAGCCAAAACCAAACATGCTTAATGTTGTAAAGCACAATAAAATTAAAATGGTTTTATTTGAAATCCTTTTCGAGCTGCGCAACATGATTTTTCATTCAAATTTCGGGGGCGTAGTAAAACTATGTAAGGGAGGTGGCGAGCTTAAGGTCCATTCTAATCCTTCCGCTCCTTCCCAAACTTGAGCGCTTGCTTTTTTCCCTTTTCCACGTATCGCTTGAATAATAATATAGAGGAAGAATAATTGAGCAAAACCAAATAAAAAGGCACCTAAGCTAGCAATGGCATTAAAATTTGCAAATTGTAATGAATAATCGGCTACTCGTCTTGGCATGCCAGCCAGACCTAAAAAATGCATAGGGAAAAAGGTTAAATTAACGCCAATAACCGATAACCAGAAATGCCATTGACCTAAACGTTCGTTATACATAACGCCAGTCATTTTAGGTAGCCAATAATAAGCTCCGGCAATAGCGCCAAACAAAGCACCAGGAACTAAGACATAATGAAAATGAGCAACCACAAAATAAGTATCTTGATATTGAAAATCTGCGGGTACCAGGGAGAGCATGACACCCGAAAAGCCACCGATGGTAAATAAAATAACGAATGCTAAGGCAAATAGCATCGGGGTTTCAAAGCTTATGGCGCCACGATACATGGTCGTTACCCAATTAAAAACCTTTACGCCGGTAGGTACAGCAATCAACATGGTGGTATACATAAAAAATAATTCAGCGGCGAGTGGTACACCTGTCACAAACATGTGATGTACCCAAACAATAAATGATAAAAATGCAATGGCCAACAATGCATAGACCATAAATCGATAACCAAAAAGTTTTTTGCGGCTAAAGGTTGGAATGATTTGTGAAATGATCCCAAATGCAGGCAGTATAATGATATAAACCTCTGGGTGGCCAAAAAACCAAAATAGATGTTGGTAGAGTAAAGGATCTCCTCCACCCGCCGCATTAAAAAAACTTGTTGCAAAATGCCTATCCATCAGCATCATTGTAACTGCAGCAGCTAAAACCGGTATGACACCGATAAGTAAAAAAGCGGTAACCAACCAGCTCCAACAAAATATCGGCATTTTCATCATCGTCATGCCGGGTGCTCGAAGGTTAAGTAGCGTGACAATAATATTAATTGCGCCCATTAACGAAGATAGCCCCATTAAATGGATCGCAAGAATTAAATAATCTGTACTAGCGGGTCCATAGGTTGTCGATAAAGGAGCATACATCGTCCAACCAAAATTAGGTGCTGACCCATCCATAAAAAGGGTACTAAAAAGTAAAATAGCCCCTACTGGCAAGATCCAAAATGCCCAATTATTCATACGTGGCATAGCCATATCAGGTGCACCGATCATCAATGGAATCATCCAGTTCGCAAAACCAGAAAAAGCCGGCATTATGGCAAGAAATAACATGACTAAGCCATGCAATGTTGTCATTTGATTAAAAAACTCTGGGTTCAGTAGGCGTGCGCCGGGTTGAAATAATTCTGCACGGATTAATAAAGCAAAAACTCCACCGATAAAAAACATGAGTAAACTAAAAAGTAGATAGAGTGTTCCAATCTCTTTATAGTTTGTGGTGAATAGCCAACGTTTTATGAATGCTAAAAAACCTTGCGGGGTCGTACGCTCCAGATCAAGTGTTTGTTCCATGAAGAAGTTCTCCTGATTGTTGTTTGACCCATAGATTAAAGTCTTGTTCATTGACTGCTTTTACAACGATAGGCATAAATGCATGATTAGTTCCGCATAACTCTGCACATTGGCCACGATATATGCCTTCAGAATCAATCTTTGCCCAGGCTTCATTAATAAACCCTGGAATAGTATCGCGTTTAATCCCTAGAGTAGGTACCCACCAAGAATGTATGACATCATTCGAAGTAAATAAAAATCTAATTTTTTTATGGACAGGCACGATTAATGGATGATCAACTTCTAATAAATACCATGGATTTTTTTTTGCTTGATTTTGTAATTCTTGGGCAGGTGTAGATAGATTACTAAAAAAATCGATGCCTTGATCTAAATAAGCATAGCGCCAACGCCATTGATAGCCTGTCACTTTTATCGTTAGTTCGGGATCACTATTGTCATTCATTTGGATCAAGGTTTTAGTGGCAGGTATTGCAATAACAATTAAAATAATAAAAGGTACAATAGCCCAGGCTACTTCTAAGAAAAAATGTTCGTGAAATTGAGCAGCATTAACGCCTCGTGACTTTCTATGTCGAATGAGCGAATAAAGCATAATGCTAAAGACTACAACAGCAATTCCTACACAGATCCAAAATACCAACATGTGTAAATGATAAATAGCATGACTGATAGGTGTCACTCCAAGAGGCATATTGGTTTGCCATGCTGCGAAAGCCGATACGGGAGTAATCAGGAGATTAAATAAAATAAAAAAAACTAAAAAAAATTTTTTAACATGGTCCATGTCAGTACTATCCTTTTTTATTACTTTTCCATTTACAAATCAGCTTATTGTCTTAATTGAAATTCTTTAAACAAGAGATTAAGCAATAAAAGGTTTCTTAAATTTAACTTTTAAGCTTAACTACCATAAAGAATAATTTCCTGAGGTTTTGCTTACCTCAACCATATATTTTACGCTGGCTTCTAATTCAGAGTTACTACAATTTTTGCAGTCTCCTTTTACAGGCATTTTTTTATATCCATAAATCGTATGAGCAAATAACACGTCCATATTTTTGGCAATGATAGATTTCCATCGCAATTTATCACCAATTATAGGCGCATCCAATTTTCCGTTATCATGACAGGCAGCACAATGTTGTTGATAAATTTGCTTTCCAACTTCTAAGCTAAGCGAAATTTCTTGTACAGGAATGGTTGTAGTTGTCCCAGTTTGATCGTTTAAAATAAGATAATCTACAGCCGCTTTGACTGCTGCATCTGAACAACCGCTGCAAGTACCTTTAGGAGGCATGGAATTAAAACCATGAATAGCTCGTTCATAAACTAGAGCTTTGCCTTGTTTTAAACGATTTTCCCATTCCAGCGTATCTCCTAATTTTGGTGCGCCCGCAGCCCCAGTTGTATGGCACACCGCACAATAAGACTCATAGACTTTATGACCGGTTTTTGCGGTGATAGGTCCACTGAAAGCTGAATAAGGTACTTGGCTTTTTACGGTTTTTAAATAAACAGCCATCGCATTTAAATCATAGATAGATAAATACTTAAGACTGTTACTATTAACCTCTGCCATAGGTCCGGCTACAATACCCGAATTCCTCAACATTTTGTTTTTTGTAAATACTGTACGGATATCAGCCACACTGACATCTTTTAACCCGCTTGCACTAATATTAGGCGCATAATAGCCTTGAATAAATCCACCGGTTAAATAATTTTTCTTTTTTTCTGCGCCTAATAAGTTCAAAGGGGTATGACACATGCCGCAATGACCCAGACCTTGAACGAGATAAGCACCACGATTCCATAACTCCGTTTGTTGTTTAATAGTTTCATACTCTCCAGGCCGAAAAAATAAAATTCGCCAGCCTAATTGCAAGAAGCGCCAATTAAATGGCCACATCATTTCATTCGCTTGATTAGCTTTCTTAACCGGATTTAGACTAAATAAATACGCCTTGATGGCTAATAAGTCATCATTATTGATTTTTGTGAAGCTAGCAAAAGGAAATACCGGAAAATAAAAACTACCATCGGGGGCTATTCCTTCATGCATGGCCCGGATAAAATCCTTATCAGTCCAGGATCCTATTCCTGTGGTTTTATCTGGTGTAATATTAGGCGAATAAATACTGCCGAAAGGCGTGTAAATTCCTAGGCCTCCTGCAAAGGGTTTACCATGATGTTTGGTATCGGTATGACAGGCAATGCAATCCCCTGCTTTACTTAAATATTCGCCGCGCTTAATGAGTTTGCGTAATGCCACATCTTCTGGGTAATTAATGGCAGGATAGGGAATATTTAGCTCGGGATTTTTCTGAATTTGCTCAACATTTGAGTTAGCAAATGCTAGGTTTGATATGAGAAAGAATACAAATATAAAAAAAGAATCTTTTAAAAATTTAGAGAGATAGTTTAAGATTATTTTATTCATAGTCCTTTACGAATCCAATCTTTTTAGATGTTTTAACACTTAACTATTTTGAACTGCATGCTGTGTAAGCTATTTGTTCAAATTAAGGTAAAACATTATAATCTATTTCAGGTTGGACAGATAACTTTTTCCTAGATTTTTTGCTTGAGCATTAGTAATAAATGATAACTATAGATAAGCTTACTAAAGCAGTTACACTCTTGAAGAAAGGAAAGCTAATTGTCTTTCCTACTGAAACCGTTTATGCCTTGGCAGGTGATGCAAGCAATTTAGCAGCCGTGCATCAAATTTTTCATTTGAAAGAGCGACCCGCCACTCAACCTTTGAGTGTTTTATTAGCAAAAGAGCATTCATTGCAGGAATGGGCCAGTGATATTCCTCCAATAGCCGAAAAACTAGCCGAGCGCTTTTGGCCAGGTCCATTGACACTTATTTTACCTAAAAAAAAATCCGTGTTGACCGCATTAACGGGAGGGCAAAATAAAATAGGTTTACGAGTGCCAGACCATCCTGTTGCGCAGGCTATTTTAAAGGCTTTTGGTAGCGGATTAGCGGCACCTTCTGCAAACCGTTCCTCTCATCTTAGTCCTACGCAAATTGAGCATGTGCGACAGGAATTTGATCATAAGTTAGATCTTGTTATTGATGGTGGGCCGTGTGCTATTGGCATTGAATCGACAATTATCGATGTGACTTATGCTATTCCGCGCATACTGAGATTAGGCGCTATTTCTCTAGACGCAGTAAAATCGATCACTACTTACGAGATTGAGGAATTCACATTATCGCATTTATCTAAAAATCCGTTATTAAAGCAAGTTTCCAAACAAAACTTAGAATTCATCATGGATAGCTACCTAGAGCAACATAAAACCTTGACTGTGTTTGGTTTCGGGCCAGGGCCAGTACCCAATAAATATAAAAACTTAACTTGGATCGATATGCCTAATGAAGTCAACCAGTATGGCCAGGTGCTGTATAAACATTTACACGAGGCCGAGCAGCAAGTCAGTAATGAAATTTTCGTGGAATTTGTCCCTAGATTGAAAGTATGGGCAGGTATACAAGCAATATTAGATAAGTATTCTGCATAGATTTTTTATTAAAACTAGGCTAGATTAAAAACACTTATAGGGTGGGTATTATGCTAGCACTATTCTTTTTTTATAGCCTTTGTGTGCTTTTGGCTTGGTGTGAGCAGCGCAAGCTTGCTATAGGTTTATTTATAGTCTTTTTATTATTCACAGCTTTTGTGTTTGTTCATCATATATCTACCCAGTTATCTCTGCAATTTTAGGGGTAATTATTATGCATCCTTCCAAAGTAGTCAGAATTATTAAAACGCTCAATGCAATAGATGCGTTGGGACTGGCTTTTTTGTTATTAGTTGCCTTTATTTTACAAATTCGTTATCACGAATTGCCTTGCCCTTTATGTTTGCTGCAGCGGCTTGGTGTGTTAGCCATTGCATTTGGTTTTTTATTAAATGTGCGGTTTAAGATACGTCCTGCAAATTATACGCTGTCGTTATTAGCGGCAATGCTTACGGCATCTATTTGTGCTCGCCAAATCTTTCTGCACGTCATTCCAGGCGATCCTGGATATGGCTTGCCTTTATTAGGCTTACATCTTTACACCTGGCTGTTTCTTCTCTGTGTAGGCGTTATCATTTATATCTCGATTATTTTTAGTATTTCTCCTCAATATGAATACGATGAGCTATCTAAAAGTAAAGGTATGCAAGTATTAACCCATGTTGCTTTTGGATTGGTTTTTCTGTTAGCTATTTTTAATGGTATTTCTACTTATTTAGAATGTGGATTAAAAGCTTGTCCAGAAAATCCAATCAAATATGAGATTCAATTTGTGGCGTCGCATTCAACCCACACGTAATTTTCTATTCTCTCAACAATGCTAAAAAAACTATAAAAAATTAGCTTGTTTATTTTCGAGGTATTATGAATCTAAAAGATCTTAAATATTTGCTAGCTTTAGCTGAGTATCGTCATTTTGGTAAGGCCGCTAAAGCGTGTTCGGTTAGTCAACCCACCTTAAGTATACAATTAAAAAAATTAGAACAGGATTTAGGTGTGCAATTATTTGAGCGTGCTCAAAAAAGAGTTTTAATTACTGTATCGGGTCTTAATATTGTTGAGCAAGCAAAAAATGTATTGCATGCAGTAAACGAGCTTGAAAGAGTGGCAAAATTAGCTAACGATCCTTTTTCTGGTGAGTTACGTTTAGGATTGATTCCTAGTTTGGGCCCTTATTTATTACCGCATATTTTACCAGTAATTAAACAGCAATTAGCCAAACTTTCATTATATTTATATGAAGATAAAACCGAAGCGCTTTTGACGCAATTGGATCAGGGAAGCCTAGATGCTGTGATATTAGCATTGCCGGTTCAGCATAAAGGATTGGTTGTACAAACTTTATTTGAAGAGCCTTTTTTTCTGGCTATGCCTGTTTCCCATTCATTGTATAAATCAAAGGAGTTGCATTTAAAAGATTTAAATCACGATAATCTCCTCCTTTTAGAAGAAGGCCATTGCCTTAGGGATCAAGCATTGGAGGTTGTTTGTCATGAAAAAAGTAAGCTTGAAGAAAAGATGAATTATCGGGCAACGAGTTTAGAAACTTTGCGACATATGGTAGCTAGCGGCGCGGGAGTTACTTTGCTTCCTTTGTTAGCGTTAGAAGAGCAGCCTTTAATTGTTAATAAACCATTTGCTGCCCCGATGCCAGAACGAAAGATTGGAATGTTATGGCGTAAAGAGAGTGCTTTGGAGCCTTGTTGCAAAAGATTGGCGACACTTATTAGCGGTAAGCTTCCTGCGGTGTTAAGCAATTTAGAGAAAAAGCTTAAATCGAATGCTTTTCGCACTTGAATTTTGTCTGTGTTGCAGTTGATACGCAAATGTTCTCGTCATTGCGAGTGCGAAGCGCGTGGCAATCTAGGAAACACAAAGTGGATGGCCACGCCATTACATTCGCTCGCCATGACAATGATTTTGAAATAAAACTTATTTTTTCATTGAATCAAAGAATTCGTCGTTAGTTTTGGTATTTTTTAAACGCTCAATTAAGAACTCCATAGCGGTAACTTCATCCATGGATTGTAAAATCTTACGTAATATCCACATTTTCTGTAATACATCAGGTTTAGCGAGTAATTCTTCACGTCGAGTACCTGATCGATTTAAATGAATAGCAGGATAAATACGTTTTTCAGCGATCCTTCGATCAAGGTGAATTTCCATATTTCCGGTCCCTTTAAATTCTTCATAAATAACATCATCCATCTTAGAGCCGGTATCTACTAATGCAGTTGCGATAATAGTTAAACTACCACCTTCTTCTATATTACGCGCCGCTCCAAAAAAACGTTTGGGTCGTTGCAGCGCATTCGCATCAACACCACCGGTTAATACCTTTCCAGAGGATGGGATAACCGTATTATAAGCACGCGCTAAGCGGGTTATGGAGTCTAATAAAATAACGACATCTTTTTTGTGTTCGACTAAGCGTTTGGCTTTTTCAATAACAATCTCTGCAACTTGGACGTGACGAGTTGCCGGTTCATCAAAGGTGCTGGCAATCACCTCACCACGAACCGAACGGCGCATGTCAGTTACTTCCTCAGGACGTTCGTCAATGAGTAAAACAATCAAATAACACTCTGGACAATTATGCGAAATTGATTGTGCAATGTTCTGCATCATCATGGTTTTACCGGCTTTCGGAGGCGATACTATTAAACCTCTCTGGCCTTTTCCAGTCGGAGCAACTAAATCAATAATCCTAGCGGTAATATCTTCTGTGCTACCGTTTCCTCGCTCTAGAGTGACTCGTTCATCGGGAAATAAAGGGGTTAAGTTTTCAAATAAAACTCGATTCTTAGCATTTTCAGGCGAATCAAAATTGATTTCGCTTACTTTGAGTAGGGCAAAATAACGTTCAGATTCTTTTGGAGGGCGAATCTTTCCTGAAACTGTGTCGCCCGTATGCAGATTAAAGCGTCGGATTTGGCTAGGAGAAACATAAATATCATCAGGGCCGGCAAGATAAGATCCTTCTGCAGAACGTAAAAAGCCAAAACCATCAGGTAATATTTCCAATACGCCATCTCCATAAATATCTTCTCCTCTTTTTGCTAAGGCTTTGAGGATAGAAAAGATCATATCTTTTTTGTGGAGACGGCCTAGGCCATCAATTTTTAATTCTTCTGCGATAGCAACTAATTCGGCTGGGGAGTTTTTCTTGAGTTCTGTTAAATTCATAGTTTTGTTTCTTTCATAAAAGGGATTGTAAAAAATTGAGTGAATAAAAATATTTAATTGGAATATTAATTAGAAAGTGAGTGTCAAGAATTTAGAGATATATCTTTTGCATTTAAATTTTTAGCTGAGTTGCCGATCAATTCACAGTGTTGATGCGTATTAATACATGGCGGTTGTTTCATTTTCATGGCGCCCTGTCAAAAATCCAATTGCAGTGTGTATAGTGTAATAAATTCATTTTATAATTTTCTACCTGAGTAGAAATACAAATAGTGCTCCTACGCATGTATTAATGTAAACGATGCGAAAAAAATTACTTGAAACCCCAAAAGCAAGGTTAGTGCCGGGTAGTAATGTTTATTTCAATGGTCATCCTGCTTAGAAAAATAGTTATAGAATATACATTGGTCTTTAAGCAAGATGTTTCTCTAAAAATGCATCTAACTGTGGTTTCAATAAGGCGCCGACCTTGGTCTCTAATGCCTTTCCATCTTTAAAGAGGATCAATGTAGGAATACCGCGAATGCCATATTTTGCCGGGGTACTAGGGTTCTCGTCAACATTTAATTTACCAATCTTTATTTTTCCGAGATATTTTGGGGCAAGCTCCTCTAAAGTAAGTGCAATTACTTTGCAGGGGACACACCATTCTGCCCAAAAATCAACGAGTACTAATGAATTAGCTTGTAAAACTTCTTTTCCAAAAGAAGCATCGTTAAGTGTAATGATGGATGAATTATTCATGGTAGTAACCTATTTGACCTCAAAAAAAATATTTGACAAGTTATTATTCATGTTCGGGGGCTACAACGTAAATGCCGGGTGCATTTCTTAAATAACCGTTATAGTCCATTCCATACCCAAAAACAAAACCATGATCCATAGTGATCGCCGTGAAATCTGCGGAGCTTGTTCCACCCGGCAAACGTGCAGCTTTTTGTTTATCGAGTAAGACGGCGGTATAAACCGCATTTGCACCTTGTTCATGACAATAATCAACGATAGCGGCTAATGTCAAGCCGCCATCTAGAATATCCTCTATAATCAATATATTACGACCTTTGAGCGATACGCGTGGTTTAGCTATCCAACTTATTGCAGAATGGCCAACGGTATCATGTGCATAACGCGTGGCATGAACATAATCCAGTTCTAAAGGAAAATCTAGACGCGGGAGTAAATTCCCTGCGGGGATTAGGCCTCCAATCATAACGCATAAGACCACAGGATTGCTTTCGCTTAATTTATTGCTAATTGCTTTTGCCATGTTATCTAAGCTTTTTTCGATTTCTGCTTTGGTAAAAAGACGAGTCGCTTTTCTTTCGACTTCTTGTATATGGCTCGGAATTAACATGGATGTACCCTAAAATTCGAATAGTGGTTTTAATAGACTAACCGCACTAAGCCAGGTGTCAGTTTGTTGTAGCGCGGGGAGTGTTAGTGTGCGACGTGGAAATAATTTTTGCAAGTACTGGGAGTTATAAGGCTTAATTAATTCAGGGGAACGCTCTAAACTTTCCAGTGCCATGATAGCATCTTTTCGGCAATTACAAATTAATAATCCGTTGCATCCGGCTTGCAAAGCAAGCCGAATACGCTCAGAGATAGTCCCCATATGCTGTACCGCTTTCATGGATAAATCGTCGGTAAAGATTGTACCGGTAAAATTCAATTGGTTACGCAAAATAGATTGTAACCAGTAAGAAGAGAAACCGCAGGGCAATGGATCAACCTGATTATAGACTATATGTGAAGCCATCATCCCATCTAAGTAAGGACTTAGTTGCGCAAAAGGAATTAAGTCGTGTGTTTCAATGGTTTGAAAATCTCTATCATCGACAGTGAAATGGGTGTGGGTATCGGCACTGACAGAACCATGCCCAGGAAAATGTTTACCTACTGAACACATGCCTGCACGCTGCATTCCTGTGATAACAGAATGTCCCAATTTAGCCACAATGTTTGGGTCACTATGTAAGGCGCGTAATCCAATAACCTGATTTAAATTATTATTTAAATCTAAAACCGGCGCAAAACTGAGATCAATGCCTACGGCTAATAACTCACTGGCTAATAACCAGCCATGTGTTTCTGCTAACTGTGTCGCTTCATCAGGATTTTGATCATAACGAGCGCCGATAAGTCCCAATGCAGGTAGCGGAGTAAATCCATTTTGAAAACGTTGCACTCTTCCACCTTCCTGATCAACAGTCAATAAAAGTGGGTGACTACTATGTAAGTGAATTTGTGAAATTAAGCTTTCTAGTTGCGAGATCGATTCAAAATTACGTTGAAAAAAAATAATTCCACCTAGTTGTGGATGTTTAATAATTTCACGTTCTTCAGGGCTTAGTTCTAAGCCAGTTAAATCCAATATTATAGGTCCCATAAAGTTTACTTAATAAATTTTACCAATAGTTTAAATAAAAAATTAACTTTTTTAACCAGTAACAAAAGTAAGTTAATTATAACATTTATTATTTAGTAATTAAGGAAGTATTTTTTTGCTATTATATGCCTAAGAATATTCGATGAAACTTTCGTAAGTTAATTTCTGCATAAACAGCGTAACAATTGCAAGGAAAAATTCACAGCGGAATTTTTTTAACAATCACCCTTGACAGAACCGATGTATGATGTAGAATTCGCGAGCTCTTGAGTTTTTGGCTTGAGAGAGAAGAGTAGAGAGAGTAGTGGAGCTGAGAAGTCAGCGAGGAAGTTACTCAGAAATCTTCATAAGATCCTTAACAAATTAGAGCAGTAAGCAAAGTGTGTGGGCGCTTGGCAAGAGCCGATATGAGGGCTACTGGAAGAAATTTTAGTAGTTATAAGTATTAGCAAACCGAGCGCTGAGATTGTGAGAGATCATAATTTGAGTGAGACGGGATTGAACAAAAAAGTGAAGAGTTTGATCCTGGCTCAGATTGAACGCTGGCGGCATGCCTAACACATGCAAGTCGAACGGCAGCACAGTAAAGACTTCGGTCTTTATGGGTGGCGAGTGGCGGACGGGTGAGTAACGCGTAGGAATCTGTCCTGGAGAGTGGGATAACCCGAGGAAACTCGGGCTAATACCGCATGATATCGAGAGATCAAAAGCAGGGGACCCTTCGGGGCCTTGCGCTCTAGGTTGAGCCTACGTCGGATTAGCTAGTTGGTGGGGTAAGAGCCTACCAAGGCGACGATCCGTAGCTGGTCTGAGAGGATGACCAGCCACACTGGGACTGAGACACGGCCCAGACTCCTACGGGAGGCAGCAGTGGGGAATCTTGGACAATGGGGGAAACCCTGATCCAGCGATGCCGCGTGTGTGAAGAAGGCCTTCGGGTTGTAAAGCACTTTAGGTGGGGAAGAAAGGTAATGAGTGAATAACTGATTGCTTTGACGGTACCCGCAGAATAAGCACCGGCTAACTCTGTGCCAGCAGCCGCGGTAATACAGAGGGTGCAAGCGTTAATCAGAATGACTGGGCGTAAAGGGCGTGTAGGTGGTTGACTAGGTTTGATGTGAAATCCCCGGGCTTAACCTGGGAATTGCGTCGAAAACGGGTCGACTCGAGTGAGATAGAGGGTTGTGGAATTTCCGGTGTAGCGGTGAAATGCGTAGATATCGGAAAGAACATCAGTGGCGAAGGCGACAACCTGGATCTTAACTGACACTGAGGCGCGAAGGCGTGGGGAGCAAACAGGATTAGATACCCTGGTAGTCCACGCAGTAAACGATGAGAACTGGCTGTGATATATAGGGAGCAATCTCTGTATGACGTAGCGAAGCTAACGCGTTAAGTTCTCCGCCTGGGGAGTACGGCCGCAAGGTTAAAACTCAAAGGAATTGACGGGGGCCCGCACAAGCGGTGGAGCATGTGGTTTAATTCGATGCAACCCGAAGAACCTTACCTACCCTTGACATCCTTGGAAGAGAGCAGAGATGCTTTTGTGCCGAAAGGAACTGAGAGACAGGTGCTGCATGGCTGTCGTCAGCTCGTGTCGTGAGATGTTGGGTTAAGTCCCGTAACGAGCGCAACCCTTATCCTTTATTGCCAACAGGTTATGCTGGGAACTTAAGGGAGACTGCCGGTGATAAACCGGAGGAAGGTGGGGACGACGTCAAGTCATCATGGCTTTTATGGGTAGGGCTACACACGTGCTACAATGGGGCGTACAGAGGGAAGCCAACCCGCGAGGGGGAGCCAATCCTACAAAACGTCTCGTAGTCCGGATTGGAGTCTGCAACTCGACTCCATGAAGTTGGAATCGCTAGTAATCGCGAATCAGCAAGTCGCGGTGAATACGTTCTCGGGCCTTGTACACACCGCCCGTCACACCATGGGAGTGGGTTCTACCAGAAGGCGGTAGATTAACCTCGCAAGAGGGGATCGCCGACCACGGTAAGATTCATGACTGGGGTGAAGTCGTAACAAGGTAGCCGTAGGGGAACCTGCGGCTGGATCACCTCCTTATGAAAATAAGACAATAATAAACCCTAATGCCTAAGCGCTCACACACATTGCTTACTCAAACAAAGATTCGATAATTTTGTTTAATTTCTACGTTAGATTGGTTTTTACAATGCTCATGTACTCGCGTGTACACTGCGCTTGTAAAAACCAATCTGCCTTGAACTAAAACAAACTAATCGAATCTAGAGTTTAGAGTTAGAGAAGAAAAAATAACTGAATTAAAGAAGCGAAGAATTTTAATTGAGTTCAAGGCGGTTTGGCTTTGAGTAGCGGAATGTACTGGAAAGTACATAAGCCACGGAAAAGGTAAACCAACGAAGAAATCAATTAAAAGTCAAGCTTTGTGCAGTATTGAGGGTCTGTAGCTCAGTTGGGTGAGCAAGAAAAGAAAAAGCAGCTTTTTCCTTGCGAACGCCCGGAGCAGGATGCGCAGGGCTGGCTTTCAAGCGGAGCAGGATTGCGTAGCGCAGAAAGGAGCACACAGAGTGGACCAAAGTTGAAGAAGTTTAGGGTCTGTAGCTCAGTTGGTTAGAGCACACGCTTGATAAGCGTGGGGTCGGTGGTTCAAGTCCACCCAGACCCACCAGCTTAAGGCTAAAAAAGCCTTTTGGGTTCAGAACTAAAAGACCAAGCATTTTGTTATAGTTCAAGGTAGAAATAGAACAAAAGGCGAAGGTCCTTAAAGGTATGAGGGGCCATAGCTCAGCTGGGAGAGCATCGGCTTTGCAAGCCGAGGGTCGTCGGTTCGATCCCGACTGGCTCCACCAAGAAACAGGCCCGAAAAGAATTTATAGATATAAAGAATTTATAGATATAAGGAAGAGAAGGAAAACAAGAAAAAGACTTAAGGAAGAGAAAAGGAGTTATAAGCGTCTTTGGCGTTTATAAAAAAAAGGTTCATTAACAAAACAGAAATCTGTAAGAAGGCGCGAAGATATAAAAGAAGTCAAATTTTTTTATGATCTTCCAAGAATGAAATTGAAGTTGTTGTATAACAACTTCAGGGTATGTTGCATTCAGCGAAAGAACCAGAAAATCCAACACGTTAAAGTTTGCAAACTTTACACTTTTAATTGGGTTAGAAAATCGAGTCATTTGATTGAGTTTAAGGCGGACGAGCTTTGAGAAGCGGAGTGTACTGTGAAGTACATGAGCATTCGAGAAGTGAGTCCAACGAAGAAATGAATCAAAGGACGAAGATTCTGCACTGAAAAAGAGTAACGAGTTGGGTTCTCAAATCAAGTAAATAAGCGCAGAAGGTGAATGCCTTGGCAGTCGAAGGCGAGGAAAGACGTGGAAGCCTGCGAAAAGCTTCGGGGAGCTGGCAAACAAGCTTTGATCCGGAGATATCTGAATGGGGAAACCCGGCCTATTTTAGATAGGTCATTGTTAACTGAATACATAGGTTAACAAAGCGAACCGAGGGAACTGAAACATCTAAGTACCTCGAGGAAAAGAAATTAAATGAGATTCTGCAAGTAGCGGCGAGCGAACGTGGAAGAGCCTTCACGAGCTAGTTAATAGGTTAGCCAAAAGGTCTGGAAAGACCTGCCAAAGAGGGTGATAGCCCCGTCGGCGAAAATCTATTAATGAGACTAAGCGTGAAACCAAGTAGGGCGGGACACGAGAAATCCTGTCTGAAGATGGGGGGACCATCCTCCAAGGCTAAATACTCTCGACTGACCGATAGTGAACCAGTACCGTGAGGGAAAGGCGAAAAGAACCCCGGTGAGGGGAGTGAAATAGAACCTGAAACCGTCTGCGTACAAGCAGTAGGAGCTCATCTTCGGATGAGTGACTGCGTACCTTTTGTATAATGGGTCAGCGAGTGACTTTTAGTGGCAAGCTTAACCGTCTAGGGTAGGCGAAGGGAAACCGAGTCTGAATAGGGCGTTGAGTCGCTAGGAGTCGACCCGAAACCGAGCGAGCTAGCCATGTCCAGGGTGAAGCTTGGGTAACACTAAGTGGAGGCCCGAACCCACATCTGTTGCAAAAGATGGGGATGAGGTGTGGCTAGGAGTGAAAGGCTAAACAAGCTCGGAGATAGCTGGTTCTCCTCGAAAGCTATTGAGGTAGCGCCTCGTGTTAACGATTAGGGGGTAGAGCACTGTTTCGGTAAGGGGGTCATCCCGACTTACTGAGCCGATGCAAACTTCGAATACCTAAATCGTGATGCACGGGAGACACACGGCGGGTGCTAACGTCCGTCGTGAAAAGGGAAACAACCCAGATCACCTGCTAAAGTCCCAAAAGTTAGGTTAAGTGTGAAACGTAGTGGAAAGGTTTAAACAGCCAGGAGGTTGGCTTAGAAGCAGCCATCCTTTAAAGAAAGCGTAATAGCTCACTGGTCGAATCGGTCTGCGCGGAAGAATGAACGGGGCTCAAACCTAATACTGAAGCAGTGAATGTCATTGGTTTACGAATCAATGATGTGGTAGAGGAGCGTTCGGTAAGCCGTTGAAGGTGACCTGTAAGGGTTGCTGGAGGTATCCGAAGTGCGAATGCTGACATGAGTAACGATAAGGCGAGTGAAAACCTCGCCCGCCGAAAGTCCCAGGATTCCTGCGCAACGGTAATCGACGCAGGGTTAGTCGGCCCCTAAGGCGAGGCGGAAACGCGTAGTCGATGGGAAACAGGTTAAAATTCCTGTACTTTTATAGACTGTGATGGGAGGACGAAGAAGGCTAGATTAGCCGGAGACTGGTAGTTCCGGTTTAAGCGTGTAGAGAGGGTCTCTAGGAAAATCCGGAGATTCGTTAATCTCGAGGCGTGATGACGAGTTGTTAATTTCGGTTAACGACGAAGTAATTGATGCCCTGCTTCCAGGAAAACTCTCTAAACTTCAGGTCTATAGGAACCGTACCGCAAACCGACACAGG
>JBDLTN010000015.1:0-18322 GCA_039805785.1 Pseudomonadota bacterium
TGGCTCAATAATTTTCGTAGGTTATCAAAAGATTATGAAATAACGACTTCTTCGGCTGAAAATTACGTCATTATCGCTCATTTTTTTGGACTTCTTAAACGGATAAAATAGCATGAAGACGGGTTCTCATACTCATAATAGATTTATGAGTATCAGTTTAATAATAGATTATTAAACAAAGCTTAAACACACTATTTATAGCTTTAAAAACTTATAATTTTCAGTTAACTCGCTAAAGCCTTTCGCTGCTTTTCGAGTAATTGATTTATACCTTTTTCGGCTATAGCAAACATTTCTTGCAGTTGTAGTTTTGAAAACGCACTTCTCTCAGCTGTGGCTTGCACTTCTAAAACGCCACCCTGCTCTGTCATTACCACATTCATATCCGTTTCCGCTTGAGAATCCTCTGCATAATCAAGATCTAAGATCACTTGTCCTTGATAGATTCCGACTGATACTGCAGCCACTAGATATCGCCAAGGATCGCGTATCAACTCGCCTTTTTCCTGCATTACTGTTAAAGCATCTCTCAATGCTATGCTCGCACCGGTAATGGCAGCCGTTCGAGTGCCACCATCCGCTTGAATCACATCACAATCTAAGTAAATGGTATTTTCACCTAGCTGTTTTAGATCAACGCTCATTCGTAAAACCCGACCAATCAAACGTTGAATTTCTAAACTTCGACCGGTTTGTTTTCCTCTACTCGCCTCTCGTTCAGAACGTGTATGTGTTGCCCGCGGCAACATACCATATTCTGCGGTAATCCAACCCTGGCCTGAACCTTTAAGAAATTTGGGTACGCCAGGTACAATGCTCGCTGTACAAAGAACTTTGGTATTGCCAAATCCGATCATTACTGACCCTTCGGCATACTGCGTATAAGAACGAATTATTTCGACAGCGCGAAGTTCGTCAATAGCTCGTTGTGTCGCACGCATAATTATTTTTCCTTTTATAAAAACTAGATTTTATTTGTAGAGTGATTAAAATAGAAGCCTATAAAAATAGGCATTATACTTTTTAACCTGAAAATTACCATGACCAATAGCATGACGGCTTTTGCCAGAAAAGAAAAACAAGCCGAATGGGGTCAAGCTGTTTGGGAAGTACGTAGCGTCAATCATCGTTATTTAGAAATCGTTCTTTCTCTCCCGGATAGCTTTAGCCAATTAGAACCCTTAATTCGAAAACAAATTCAAGCACGTTTGCAACGCGGTAGAATAGAAGCCAAGTTACGTTATAAGCCATACCTCAATAAAGCAATGCCGATCGAGATTGATGAAGAATTAACCCAGTCTCTTATCGGCGCCTATAATAAAATTGCGCATATTGCCCATACCAATACCTCCTTAAATCCAGGAGAATTATTGCGTTGGCCACAATTACTAAAATTTCCTGAATTAAATACCGAACTGATTCAACCCGAATTAATGACCTTATTTACAGGAACCTTGGATGATTTTTGTAAAGTTCGCAGCATTGAAGGTGACGCTATTTTTGAATTATTAAATCAACGTGTAATTAAATTGGCAAACCTGACCCAACAAATCAAGGTTCACTTACCAGAGATTTTAAATCTACAACGTGAAAAACTTCTCACTCGGTTACATGAAATTAAAACTAATTTAGACCCTAACCGTTTAGAGCAGGAAATGTTATTATTTGCCCAGAAGACGGATGTTGCCGAAGAACTGGACCGTTTACAGATCCATCTCCATGAATTTAAAAATTTGTTAGCAAAGACTCAAGCTCAAGGTAAACAGCTGGATTTTTTGCTGCAAGAGCTAAATCGTGAGGCAAACACCTTAGCTTCTAAATCACTCAATGCTGAACTGACCTTATCTGCAGTTAACATCAAGGTTTTGATCGAGGAAATGCGCGAGCAAGTGCAAAATATCGAGTAAATTATGAACATGCCAGGAACACTTTATATTATTTCAGCACCTTCAGGCGGCGGAAAAACCAGTCTTGTTAATGCATTGTTAGAATCAGTATCTAACTTAGAGGTTTCGATTTCTTACACTACTCGACCGCCACGCCCCGGTGAAAAAGAAGGAGTAGATTATCATTTTATTGATCAAGCAGAATTTAACCAACTTATCCAAAAAAAATCCTTGCTAGAACATGCTATCGTCTTTGGACATTATTATGGCACTTCCCATGAGTGGGTAACAAAAAAAATTGAAGAGGGCATCGATATTATTCTAGAAATTGATTGGCAAGGTGCACAACAAATAAGAAAAAAAATGCCGGAATCAATAGGAATATTTATTATCCCTCCTTCCTGGGAAGTCTTAGAAAAAAGATTGCATCTTAGAGCTCAAGATAAACAAGATGTCATTAAAAAACGCATGGCTGACGCTAAAGCTGAATTAAGACATTATGATGAATATGATTATTTAATCATGAATGAAAATTTTTCGAATGCGCTGGCCGATTTGAATGCTATCTTACGAGTAAGACGTTTACGCTGTAGTATACAAAAAAAAGAACTCGCACCTCTTTTAAAAACCTTGTTAAGATAAGTTCCTCAATTTATAGGCACGAATAGAACAACAAATATTAACAATTATTAAAGAGCCCCTATGTTAAAAAAAATTCTCTCTATTTTTTCCTTATTTGCTGTTTGCTATATACCGATTGGTTTAGCCATTAGTAGTTCCAATAGTTATCCAAAGATACAGGTTTGTTTTACGCCTGGACAAAATTGCACCGCTGAAATAACCGATGTAATCGATGCCGCTAAACAATCAATTTTTGTACAGGCTTATAGCTTTACCTCTGCACCGATTGCCGCTCATTTGATCGCAGCAAAAAAACGCGGAGTTAAGGTCAATGTCATCTTGGATAAAAGTCAAAAAACGCAAAGATATAGTGCCTCACGTTTTTTAGTCAACCAACATATTCCCTGTTGGATAGATTACAAACCCGCTATTGCCCATAATAAAATCATGATTATTGATGAAAAAGCAGTGATTACAGGTTCATTTAATTTTACTAAAGCCGCGCAAAATAAAAATGCAGAGAATTTATTAATCATTCACGATCCGACCTTAGCCAATCTCTATCTAAAAAATTGGCAACAACGTCGAGCTGTCTCTAGCTACCTCAACCCACAAGTTAAGTCGCAACAACATAGTTTTTTTTAAGCTTATTTAAAAAATTTATGTTGTCAGGCAAATTTAATACTGGCCCGTATTTGCCCTATTGTTGATTTATTACCTGAGCCTCCAGGGAAAAGTGAGACTCCATTATCACCCAGTAACTGACCTTCTCCCAGGTTATAATCCTTATTTTGAATAATCGCCACCCCCACATCAAACCATTGGCTAATGTTCATCAGGTAATCCACATAAATCTTTCTACTGGGTAAGATCCCTGCTAAATGCTTAGTCGCTTGATAGCCCACAGCAAGTCGGGTTTGATTAGCAATCGCTGGAAAGGTTAATCCTAGTTCAAAACCCCAAAGTTTAGGCTTCTGAAAAATAAATTCCGGTAACAATGCAGACGGAATGGGAACAGGAAAGGCTAAAAAAAATGGTTTTCTAAAGTTTCTTATCGTAGCAATATACTGACCACTAATATCTAAAGGTCCCCATTGGAAAGTGGCATTGACGTTATAAGCAGGTGCCTTTTGATCTGGCAGTCCAGCAATATTGGTTTGATCGGGGTTGGGCAACCCTGTAATAACCCCTGCAACCTCTATATTTTTATTGGTGTAATAGGAGGATAAAAAATTAGTATCGGTAATACTTGCAACATACCCAGCATCGATATTGATACGACTAATACAATCACTATAGGTATAACCTAAATTAACTCCACCATTTTGTATACGACGGGTTGAACCTCCATCTGATATTCGCGGCTGACCCGGGAATGTATAAATAGAACCATAAAGACCACTCGGCATCGTAAAACCTAACTGAGCAGTGGTCGCATTTATGGTACTTAATAATTGCGTAGGATTTTCACTGGTTACAAAACTGTAAGGATCATAATTTCCAAAAGGAATATATTCTTTACCTATGCGTAAATAAACCGGCGAAACATTAAAGTGCTGCAATGTAGCATAAGCCGTATCAAGTTTAGTGCTATTGACGGGTTGATAAATTAAAAATGAATTAGGTATTTGATAAACCCCTTGCGAGCCGGGAACCCCGCTTAAAGAGGTATAAACAAATGACATATTGGCTTTCATCCAATTATTCACTCGTGTATCTACAAATAAATTAGCATTATTTAATATAAGATCACTGGCTCTATTACTGGTATGATTGAAAGGCGTCCCGGTAGTGGAAAGCAAATTGTTAAATGGCGTGACCACTGAAAAAACCGGAGGTGTATTGGTTATATAGGCATCCGTGTTCATCCAACCACTTACATTAATTCGGCATTTCCAACCACACGGTTGGTCAAAGCCACCGGGTTGGTTTCTACCCAATAACTCATCCATCTTATCGACTTGCGCCTGCATAATTTCTCGTTCATAGTCACGATCGATGACATAGATACTTGCAGCCAAGGCATGACAACTCTCTCCTAATGCTAGCAAAGAGAAAATAATTAGCTTGAATCTCATACTATGTCCCTATAAAAAGATTTCCAATTTCCTAAAGCTTAACAATTCTTGCATTATATCTCAAATACCAAATAGATTGATTTACTTATCTAAAATAGGATCGCCGGAAAGATCGCTCGCTGTATGTGCCTGATGATCCTGTGCCAACAATAAGTACATGGCAGGCACCACAAACAATGTAAATAAGGTACCGATTGAAATTCCAGAAGCAATAACCAAACCGATATTAAAACGACTGATTGCGCCAGCTCCAGAGGCTAGAATTAACG
The DNA here is from genome assembly GCA_039805785.1 of Pseudomonadota bacterium. Taxonomy (GTDB): domain Bacteria; phylum Pseudomonadota; class Gammaproteobacteria; order Diplorickettsiales; family Diplorickettsiaceae; genus Aquirickettsiella. The sequence continues at coordinate 4,855 of JBDLTN010000015.1, forward strand.
GAATGACACCTAAGACCATAGAGGCGGTCGTCATTAAGATAGGTCGCAACCGAATGCCCGCTGCCATTTGGATGGCTTCAAGTTTTTTATGTCCTTCTTGTTGCAAATCATTCGCAAACTGCACAATCAAAATACCGTGTTTACTAATTAAACCGATTAATGTCACTAAACCCACTTCGGTGTAAATATTCAAACTCGCTCCACCTATTCCTAAACTAATAAAGATAAGTGCGCCACAAATTGACATTGGCACACTGACTAAAATAATGATTGGATCACGAAAACTTTCAAATTGTGCTGCCAAACAAAGAAAGATAATAATGAGTGCTAAGAAAAAGGTTAAAATCAAAGCACTACTTTCTTGCTGGTATTGACGGGATTGAGCCGCATAATCCATATTATAGTTTTTTGGAAATATTCTTTTAGCTATTTTTTGTAAACCTTGTAGTGCATCACCCATCGTAACACCTGGAAAAGGAACTGCTGAAATCGTCGCCGAATTAAGTTGCTGAAAATGATTAATCGATTCAGGCACCACTATCGTTTTCAAGCGCGCAATCGTCGATAAGGGAATCACTGAACCCTTGCTAAGTTTTAAATAAAAATTTAATAATTGATCCGCATTTAAACGATAACCTCGCATCACTTGAGGAATGACCTGATATGATCGGCCATCAAAATTAAAATAATTTATATAATTTTCACTCATCGCAGCAGCTAATAAATCTCCCACGTCCGCCATGGTTAATCCAAGTTGCGCTGCCTTATCACGATCCAGTTGAATCGTAGATTGTGGTTTGTCTAATTTAAGATCGCTATCTAAATACACGAATAAGCCTGTCTTACGTGCCTCATCCATTAACGCTTGAGAAATATCATTTAGCTTAAAATAATCATCTGTTGTCGTAATAACAAACTGCACCGGCAACCCACTTCCTCCACCTGGTAAAGAAGGTTTCTGAAAAGCCGCCACGCGTGCACCGGCTATGCCATTAAATAAACCCTGTATTTCCGGTTGCAATTGATTCGTTGTTGATTTGCGATCATTCCATGGTTTAAAAACCATTCCACCAATACTGGTATTGAGACCATTCACTCCATCTAACTGAAAAACATGATCGGTTTCAGGATAAGCATGAAAGATTTTAAATACTTGATTGGAATATATTTGGGTTTGTTGTAAGGTCGCATTAGGCGCAGCAGTTAATAAACTAATAATCAATCCTTGATCTTCTTGGGGTGCTAATTCTTTTTTAGAAGTGGCATACAAAAAATAAATGCTGCTTAAAATAATGAATGCAAATACAATCGTTACCGGTAAATTTTTTAATGAACCTTGTAAAAGATGTTCATAAAAATCACGTAACTTATCAAACTTTTCATCAATAAAACCAACAAATCCTCTATGCTGATCTTTTACACTGGGCTTTAAAGAAAGCGAACACATCATCGGAGACAACGTTAAGGCAATAATCGCAGAAATCGCCACAGCACCTGCCAAAGTAAATGCAAATTCAGTAAATAATGCACCCGTTAATCCACCCATGAAACCTATCGGCACATAAACTGCAATTAAGACGACAGAAATAGAAATAATCGGTATTGCTAATTCCCGGGCTCCTCTGATAGCAGCTTCGAAGGGTGATTGACCTGCTTCAATATGTCGATAAATATTTTCCACAATAATAATGGCATCATCGACAACTAAACCAATAGCTAATACCAGAGCTAATAAAGTCAATAAATTGATGGTATAGCCCAATAACAACATAATAAAAAATGCCCCGATTAACGATAGAGGCATAGCAATGACCGGAATGATCACTGAGCGAATAGAGCCCAAAAAAAGAAAAATAACCAGAGTGACGATGACTAATGCTTCTATCAAGCTAGTCATCACTTCATGGATAGAACTGTTGATATAACGACTTTCATCATAAACAATCTTTCCACTTAAACCTTGTGGCAGTTGTGCAGTTATATCCGGCATCACCTTTCGAATATTTTTAATAACGGAAAGTACGTTTGCCGTCGGTGCTACTTTGATTCCTATATAAACCGCCGGTTTATTATCAAACTTTACCGAGGTGTCATAACTTTGCGAACCTAAAGTCACCTTAGCAACATCTTTTAAACGAATGATGGCGCCATTTTGTGCTTTAACAATTAAGTTCTGAAATTTTTCGACACTGTCTAAATTGGTATTGATGGTCAAGTCGACGGTCACCATATCCCCTTTAGTACGCCCTACCGCCGCAACAAAATCGTTATTAGCTAAAGCAGCGGCCACATCATCAGCACCTAAACCATAGGAGGCTAATTTGGCCGGATCTAACCAAGCACGCAGTGAAAATAAATGTTGGCCGACGATTTCAGCTTGCTGTACGCCATTAACTGCTTGGAATTTCGGCTGTACCACACGAATCAAATAATCAGTAATTTGATTGCTGGCCAATTTAGGACTATAAAATCCGATATACATTGAATCGATAGTTTCACCAATAGCAATATTCAATGTTGGTTGTTGAGACTGCTTAGGCAACTGGTTGATAACGGCATTTACTTTGGTATTAATTTCGGTTAACGCTTTATTGGGATCGTAATTTAACAATAAATTAGCTTGTATCAAACTACTCCCTTGGGTACTACTTGAGGTTAAATAATCAATTCCTTGTGCTTGAGCTATCGAATTTTCTAGCGGAGTGGTTATAAATCCTGCAATTAAAGCCGGATCTGCGCCGGTATAAACGGTTGAAACCGTTATCACGGCGTTCTCAGTAAAAGGATATTGTCGAACTTGCAGCAATGTTAACGAACGTATGCCTAGCACCAAGATTAATAAACTAATCACGGTTGCTAACACCGGCCGCTGAATAAAAATATCCGTAAAGCGCATAAAACCCGCTATCCTTAAACTAAAATCAGCTCAATTTTTAAAAAATGAGCTAAAGACTCCTTTCTGCTGCTTTATTCATCAATTGCGATAGGTGCTGGATTATTATTCGGTACCACTGAATTATTAATCACAACGATACTGCCATTCTTCAGTTTGAGTTGTCCGCTGGTAACAACCATGTCACCTTCATTTAAGCCATCTAAAATTGCAATTTGATCACCCCGTTTTTCTCCGGTTGTCACAAAGGTTTGTAGTACGCTAAGTTGTTGTTTTCCATTTTTATCCTTGCCCTTTTGTTGCACAATAAAGGCGATCTCTCCATAAGGATTAAAGCTAATCGCCGTTTGTGGAAGCGTGAGATATTTTTTCATTGGATTGGTCAATACTTCAGCTGAGACAAACATACCCGGATATACCTCAGACTGTGGATTGGCGATCGTCGCTTCAATCTGCACATTTCGGGTATTAACATCCACAATAGGATTAATAGTAGTTACTTTTCCAGTAAAAACTTTGTCAGGATAGGTGTCTGTCTTGATATTAACTGTTGAACCTACATGTAATTCTGCTAACTTTTGTTGTGGAATAAAAAAATCGGCGTAAAGAGGATCTAAGGCTTGCAAAGGAACTACTTGATCACCCGGATTAAGATATTGACCTACATTCACCGTTGAAACACCTAGACGGCCAGTAAAAGGTGCTCTTAAGGTTTTTTTAGCGACAATAGCTTCTTGCTGTGCAACTTGTGCTGTTAAATTTTTTAGATTTTGTTCATCGGTATCCACTACGGCTTTACTAATGGCTTTGACTGCAAATTGGGCTTTATCACGACGATAAACAATTTCAGCTAATTTCTCTTGTGCTTGTAAAGAATGTAATAGCGCTACATCAGAATCAGCATTAAGCTGTACTAAAACATCTCCTTCTTTAACGTCGGAGCCTGGTTTTAAGTAAACGCTGCGGACTAAACCCGCTAATTCTGTAGTGACATAGACACCATTCACAGCTCGCATACTGCCATAGGTCAAAATCTTGGGTTGCCACCATGAATAGGCAACACGCATAGCCGAAACAGTCACCACTGGCGCGGTATTTTTTTGCATTGCATGTCGAATAATAAGCTGCTTAATCGCTTGGTATCCAAAAACCAGAATAAAAAGTACACCGACACTAACCAACATAATAACCATAGGTCTATTGAAATATTTTTTTAACCTATGCATGGCTGCGATCCTCTACTGACAATTCGAGTTCCACCATCCACCCCCCAAAGCTTGAAATAAAGCCGCTGTATCAGCATAGCGACTCGCTTCTGCTTGTACTAAACTTATGCGCGTCTGCTGATATTGTCGTTGTGCGTCTAATAAAGACAGATAACTAACTCCTCCTAAACGAAATTGTTGTTTCACCAAATATAAATTAGCATAAGCGGCTGTTTCAGCTTGTTTTTGTGCTCGCATTTCCCGAGCATCCGCTTCTATAGCTCGTAAAGTATCTGCTACATTTTTGAAAGCCTGCAACACCGTTTCGCGGTACTGGGCTGCGGCTGCATCATAAGCCGCAATCGCTGCGCGACGCTCAGCAAGTAAAGCACCGCCGCGAAATAATGGTTGAAATAATCCAGCTCCAATATTCCATAAATTACTTTGCGAACCAAATACTTTACTACCGACAGTATTAGATTTTCCCCATGAACCATTGATTGTTACTTGCGGGTATAAGTTAGCAGTAGCCACGCCAACTTGTGCGTTAGCTGCTTCCCATAATGCTTCGGCGGCTCGTATATCAGGCCTTTGTCGTACTAAAGCAGAAGGGACGCTTAAAGGCAGGGTTGTAGGTAAGTGCAGTTCGTCTAAATCTAAAGCTGAAATCACACAGCGTTGGCTAGGAAAAGCTCCGACTAAGATTGCCAAAAGATGGCGAGTTTGTGCCCAATTTTTTTCTAAAGGAGGTAAGGTTGCTCGAGTTTGTGCTAATTGTGTTTGTTGCGCAACAACATCAATTTGTGAAACACCTCCTAGATCAAATTGTTTTTTTATAATCGTCAATTGTTCCGCTTGTTCACGTATTAATTGTTTAGTAACACAAATTTGTTTATGTAATGATGCAATAGTAATTGCGGTTGTCACAATATTAGACGTTAAGCTTAAATAAGCTGCCCTCAGTTCAAAATATTGGTATTCTACTTGCGCTTTTAAACCTTGTATTTGCCGACGAATCCCTCCAAAAAAATCAAGTAAATAAGAAGCATTAAGTGAAGCATTGAATAGATTAAAGACTGACGAAGGTATCCCACTGGTCGCTACCGAACTTGTTCCATTAGAAGAACTAAAAAAGCCAGTATTTGATCCACGTTGTGCGGTCACCTGAGCCCCTATATTAGGATACAAACCGTTACCGATACCTGCATTTAAATTCTGCTGTGCTTCTTGTAATGTTGCTTTAGCGGCTGTTAAATTAGGGCTATTCGCAATACCTCGACAAATCAGCTTATTGATCTTAGGTGAGTGAAATAAACGCCACCATTCTGCGGAAATGGCTTTTGTCTGAATGAATTGTTGTGAGGCACCGCCATGCCCCGATGCACTGACAGTTCTACAAAGCCAGGGAGGTTTTGTATAATGATTTACCTTGGGGGGCTCAGGGGTTTTAAAATCAGGCCCAACTAGGCAAGCACTGAGACTACCCAACATCATGGCAATCATGGCAAATTGATAACAGCTCCTATAAAAAACCCACATTTAACTGTCCATTTTTAATCTATTTTGTCTACACATTTTCTTTATGTACACTTTCCTATCATAGACGATATTTTTAGAACTTAGTGGAAATTAGCAGTAAATCACCCTTGCTTACACGTGGAAGCAAGTTGATATAAAACTTATCAGTCACACTCATCATAAACTATGCTTTAATTGAAATAGCCGAAACCTATTTTTCTTTGGTTAATTTAAAAAAAATAAACATAGGTTTCTCTTATTGGAGCTCAATTTATGGTCAAAGATCTAAAAAGAATTGGTTCAGCAAAAAAACGTAAAATTGCTCTATTGTATTTGGTGATAGGCGCCGTAGCGATAGGTTTCGCACCTATTTTTGTCCGCTTAAGCGAAGTAGGCCCGATTGCGACCGGATTCTGGAGAGTAGCGATTGCCTTCCCAATTTTGACCTTACTTTCCATTGGCCAAGGTTATACTCGTCCAGATGAAAACCATGCACCAGTATTAAAAGATTATCTTTGGCTATTATTTTCTGGCGTTTTATTTGGTGGCGATTTAGCCACATGGCATCTTTCTATTCAATATACGACCATTGCTAATTCCACCTTAATTGCTAACTTTTCACCCGTTATTATCGCTTTATGGGGATGGATTGTTTTACGTAAACCTCCACAAAAAACATTGGTTATTGGCTTATTATTAGCCATTTTAGGGATTGGGATATTAATTCATCCGAGTCTGCATATGGACAAGGATATTCGTGTTGGTGATGGATTAGCCTTTATTACTGCATTTTTTTATGCCGGTTATTTATTAGTACTCAATCGCGCACGGAAAAAATTTACAGCCTTTGCGAGTATGGCGATCTCAACGTTTGCCAGTATGCTTACCTTGCTGATCATCACAGGCCTGTCTGGAGAACTTGCCATGCCCCAAACAGAAATGGCTTGGATCATTTTATTTGCTTTAGCCTTGTTTGCACATGTTTTAGGGCAAGGACTAATTGCTTATGCCTTGCCCTATTTACCTGTTACCTTTTCATCCACCGCCCTGCTTATCCAACCGATGGTCGCAGCAATGGCAGGTTGGTATTTCTTTTCAGAATATTTAGGGTTAAGTCAAATAATCGGTATCCTAATTGCATTAATGGGAATCTTTTTAGCTAAACAGACCATTTAACCTTCAAATATTTTCTTAATTTATGAAAGCACATAATATTTTATAACTCACAGCAATTGGATTTTTGATGCGAATTGAACGGCAACCCAGACAAAAATTCAATGGCGAAGAGTTTATAACAAACTTTTACTGACCATTTCATACACATCAGAGGAAAGTTTCGGTAATTTAATTAGCCTTTCTAATTGCTCTCGCATCAAAGCCTGCCGATCACTGTCAAACCGTTTCCATTGTGTAAACGGTTTTACTAAGCGAGCGGCTATCTGAGGATTGATAGGATCCAAATGCTGTATTTGTTCACTTAAAAACAAATAACCTGCACCCGATCGATCATGGAATTGACTACGATTTTCCGAGCAAAAAACACCAATCAACGATCGAATTTTATTGGGATTCTTCCAATCAAAAGCAGGATGTTTAAGCAATTTTTTAACCTGATGCAACGTATCCGGCAATGGCGCTCGGGCTTGTATCGCTAACCATTTGCAGACCACTAAAGAATTAGTTGAATTATTTTGATAAAACTCTTTTAAATAACGATCCCTTTGCGATAAATTATGATTCACGATTTCACTTAATGCCACTATTCGATCCGTTAAATTATCAGCATTTTTGTAATGATGGATACATAAACGATGTACACTCGGATCTTGCAATAACATAAGATAATTCAAACTGATATTGGCTAGACGGCGATTCGTCACCGATTGTTTATCAAATACATAAGATTTTAAGTCATGATAAGCTTGATAGGTCTGAAAAAGCTTATTTTCGAGTTGCTTCGCTAACTGGAAACGTAACCATTCTCTTTCTTCATGAATTCCATCAATATCAATGATAGGCATTTGTTCAGCTAAAACGGCTTCACTTGGTAAACTTAATAATTCTGCCAATAAATCCTTATTATCCTGTTGTTCATCAGCAAATAAAATTTTATATCCCTTAAGCAGCTGATTAACCGCTGGATCTTCTATAGCGTTGGATTGAATCCGGCTTAATATTATTCTACTGGCTAATTCCTGTGTCGCATCCCAACGATTAAAACCATCGGTATCCATTTGCATTAAAAAAGCGAGTTCTTCATCAGAAAAATCAATCTTCAGTTTTACCGGAGCAGAAAAATTTCTCAATAAAGAGGGAATGGGTTTTGCATCAACATTAACAAACTGAAAAATATGCTCAGCCTCTCTCAACTTTAATGTACATTGTCTTCCCATTGATGTTGTGTCACCAACTAATTGTAAATCTAATGCTTTACCTTCGGGGTTTAATAAAGCCATCACTAAAGGAATATAAAATGGTTTTTTTGTCGGTTGACCAGGCGTTGCAGGACAATGTTGTTTAAGAATTAAATCAAAGGTTTTCTCTTCTGGCGAATAATGATAACTTACTTGTAATTCAGGAGTTCCTGATTGTTTATACCAACGCCGAAATTGCTGAAGATCATAACCACTGCCCTGCTCGATGGATTTAACAAAATCTTCGATGGTAACCGCTTGCCCATCATGAGTAGCAAAATAATTATCCATGCCTTTGCGGAATAATTCTGCACCGACTAGAACCTTCATCATACGGATAATTTCAGCACCTTTTTCATACACAGTCATGGTATAAAAATTATTGATTTCCATATAAGAATCCGGTTGCACGGGATGTGCTAAAGGTCCGGCATCTTCTGCAAACTGCATCGCTCTTAATTGTCTGACAGTACTGATCCTTTCAGTAGCGGGATTGCCAATCGATTCACTAAATTCTTGTTCACGAAAAACGGTCAAACCTTCTTTAAGGCTCAATTGAAACCAATCGCGACAAGTAATACGATCACCCGTCCAATTATGGAAGTACTCGTGACCTACCACTTTAGTAATATAACTATAATCTGCGTCTGTCGCAGAATTGGGATCAGCCAAAATGGTTTGTGAATTAAAGGTATTCAGTCCCTTATTTTCCATCGCTCCCATATTAAAATCATCGATGACCGCAATCATGAATATATCTAAATCATATTCACGCCCATAAGCTTGTTCGTCCCAATGCATCGCTTTTTTTAACGATTCCATAGCATGGTGGCATTTATCCTTTTCACCTTTTTCAGAAAAAATTTGTAAGCTTATTTTTCGTTGGGATTGGGTTATAAATTCATCTTCGATAGATTCTAAATCCCCGCCAACTAAGGCAAATAAATAGCTTGGTTTTTTAAAAGGATCTTCCCAAGTAATAGAATGTTGATTATTGTCTAAATCTTGCTGTGCTATTTTATTTCCATTCGATAATAAGATCGGATATTTTGTTTTGCCAGCGATAATAGTCGTCGTATAACGCGCTAAAACATCAGGTCTATCTAAAAAATAAGTGATGCGCCGAAAACCTTCAGCCTCGCATTGCGTACAAAAAATTCCTCGAGAAACATACAGTCCACTTAATGCGGTATTTTCTTTAGGTTTAATTGTATTTTCAATCTCTAGCTTAAACTGATCCGGTACTTGAAAAAGGGTTAATTCATTATCCCGGAGCTGAAATTCATGAGTGGATAAAGTTCGACCATCAAGTTTAATAAAAACCAATTCACAATTCTCACCCTGTAAAACCAAGGGTTCATTTTTATTTTCCAATTTCGGGTCACGAAGAACCGTCAAACGCGAATTAACCTGCGTCAAGTCCTCATCTAGTTTAAAGGTTAATTCAACTGTATTTATTAGAAAACGGGGTGGAGTGTAGTCTTTAAGAAAGGTAGTTTTTACTTCAGTCATTTTATTACCTATTATTTGCTAAGAGGATCAGATTCTTTTTTCAAAGTGACAATTGCCGGAAGAATTAGACTTAATAACAATAATAAGCCGCCAACAATCGTAGTTTTTGCCAACACTTCATGATTAATTAATACGCCAAATAGACTCGCAAATACCGGTTCCAAAGCAAATATCAAAGCTGCTTTTGGAGCACTAGTAAATTTTTGATATTTATTCTGTAAATAGTAGGCCAAACTGGTTGCAAATACAGCACAAAACAGAATGCCAATTAACGCTTGTGGCTGTAAAGCCGTATCAAAGGAATGACCTTTAGTAAATAAAAATACAAAAGGCACTGTTAACAACAACTGGTAAAAAGCTAATAATTGATAATCGCCTATCAATTGATTAATGCGTTGCAAATAAGTAATTTGCAAGGAAAAAAAAATTGCACCCAAAAAAACCCATAGCTCTCCATGACCAATATAAAGATGTTTTACATCCATCAATACATAAAGCCCAATGAACCCTATGCCAGCACAGAATAAATCCAAACGACTTGGCTTTTCTAATTTAAACAACGGTGCTAAAAAAGGAACTAAGATAACACTCGCACCCGTTATAAAAGCAGCTCGTGCAGAATGCACCGTCTGTAAGCCAAAGGTTTGACAAAGATAAGCACCTGCATTCAAAACACCAATGATTAAGCTTCCACGCAAAATAGTTTGGGTGGTATTGCGTAATAAAATCCAAACACTAGGCAACAAAACCAATGTCGCTAAAGCAAAGCGTAAGCTCACAAATACAAAAGGATCGACCTCGGTCAAGGCGTTTCGAGTCAATGGAAAAGTAATTCCCCACATCAAAGTCGCTAAAATAAGATAAAGATTGGCTTTACTAGATAATTTCATAAAATATAGAGTATAGTCATTCACATCCCTTAACAATAGGAGAATTACGGTGTCTATTCGAGTTCTTGTTAACGGCGCTGCAGGCCGTATGGGGCAAACCACGATTAAGTTCATTCACACAGTTAAGTCTTTAAAGTTGGTTGGAGAAACATACAGCAAAGATGATTTAAAAAAATCCATACTTACCAGCAAAGCAGATATCGTAATTGATTTTACCAATGCAGCGGTTGTCTATAAGAATACCAAAAATATTATTCTGGCCGGAGCTCATCCGGTAATCGGGACTAGTGGCTTACTCCCTAAACAAATAAAAGCATTGCAACAGCTTTGTGCTAAAAAAAATTTGGGCGGAATCATTGCTCCGAATTTTTGTATCGGCGCTTTATTAATGATGCGTTTTGCCGAGCAGGCAGCACAGTATTTTTCCGAATGTGAAATTATCGAGACCCATCATGAAAACAAATTAGACGCTCCCTCTGCAACGGCTATAAAAACAGCAGAATTAATAGGTAATGCAAGAAAAAACTCACCGGGTGTCAAGAAAGTTCATGAAACCTTAAGCGGAGCACGCGGAGCCATTAAGGATCAAATCCCAATTCACTCATTACGCCTCCCCGGATTTTTAGCCAAGCAAGATATACTTTTTGGTCATCTCGGCGGAAATCTTGTTATCGCCCATGAAACAATAGACCGAAACGCCTACATGCCCGGCGTATTACTGGCTTGCAATAAAGTGATGTCGTTAAAAAAATTAGTTTATGGCTTAGAAACTTTTTTATAAAAATCTACACACCCTACAACAGCATATGCGGAACATCTAATGGTCGATTTTAAACAATTACATGTTGAACTCGTAAAACAATTAAAGCAAAATCAATTGCATATTGACGATGTTACTAGCAAAAAGTTAATTGAATACGTGTTACTATTACACAAATGGAACCAAATATATAATTTAACCAGTGTTCGCGATCCTTTGCAGATGCTTTCTAAACATATTCTCGATAGTCTTGCTATAAGTCCGTATTTACAAGGTCCTCGCATCCTTGATGTCGGTAGCGGCGCCGGTTTGCCCGGTCTACCGTTAGCGCTTACGCATCCGCAATATCGTTTTGCATTATTAGATAGTAATGGAAAAAAAACCCGATTCTTAACCCATGTCATGCAGACATTAATGATTAATAACGTCGAGATCATTTCTTCGCGCGTTGAAAAATATTCTCCAACAAATTGTTTTAATTGCATAGTCAGCCGTGCTTTTAGTCAATTAAATGAGTTTCTGCATAAAACCAAGCACTTATGCTGTAAAGATGGAGTTTTTTTAGCTATGAAGGGGAAATACCCTAGCGAAGAAATTAATGCACTGGGTACAGACTTCAAACTTATTGATACACAAGCTTTACAAATTGCGGGTCTTGAGCAAAAAAGACATGTTTTGATTATCGGAATAAATCATTAACAAATAAATATTCTTGAAATAATTTCTTGTTAGTTAAGTAAAGATTAATTATTCTAGTTTAAAATTAATAATCTAATAAAGAATCTGACTCAAGGATAATAAAATGCCAGCTGAAAATATGCCATTACTTGCTAATGAAACAAATACTCTTTCTTTTTTCAAAAAATAAAAGAAAACCCTATAAATCTGATAAAAAAAATAGGGTTAGCTAGTGTTTCAGCATTTAGTGGTTATATGTATTGGCCATCCTCTTCAAGTGCTGCTGCTTCAATTAATAATAGTCTTCGATATCCAGCCGCCTTAGGAGGAAGCATTACAAATGCTATTTTTAATTATGAAAGTTTTTTGAATCTTGTTGAATTACCTAAATTTCGCAATATGCCTTGGAAATACGCTACAGCAATACTATTTTCTATTGCTTGTGTAGCTCCTAATTTTTTTATGAATATCTATGACGATGAGAAAAAGGAATATGTTGATAATTCTCAGATAGCATTACAAGCCTGTATTGCCTTTCTAAATGTTGGGGTAAATATAGTAGGTACCTTTGAATTAATTCAAAATGTAGCCACTCTGACAAAAAAAACAATTTTGATAAACAAAAAGAAGAATTATTTGAAAATATTCAAGCATTTTTTAAACTATCCTCTGAAAAACGTACCGCAGAGCGCCTCAATAATATAATTAATCCTTCAAAATTTATTTATTATTCACTCAATACAAGTATTGGCATATTAAGTTTCCCACAATTTGCAGCTTATGTGTTAATAAGTTTTTTTGGCATGAAAAACTTAGCGACGGCTTGGGATTTAGATGAATCTTACGCAATAATTCTGGGTTCAATAGCCGCTATAGGTAACGGAATCCCCGGCGCCGGTTTTTCTATTAAAGGTATTAATTCCACCGCTAAGAAGCTTATGTCTTTAGAAAAACCTTCTTGGATATCTGCTTTGTTCATGCTACCAGCCTCATTCTCAGGTTTTACCACACACAAAGCCTCAGCAGATAGTTTTATAGCAATGGGGTTGGATGGTCCTTTCGTTAGTTTTTTGAATTGGAATAGCAACTTTGGATCAGTATTGTTCTTTAATTCTCCTCAATTGTTGGCTTTAGCAGATAGAATCAAAAATCACCAGCCTATTGAAAATGATCATGGAAACGATTTACAGCAGATTTTACTAACTGAAGTGCAAAACTTAAATTCTTTACAGGAGATTAAGGGATTCAAACAGGCTTCTAATATAAATAAATTTTTCAACACTTCTGAAAATACTAATTTAGTTAATTATCCTTCTTCCTATGCCGCCATTAATAACTCTAGAGTGTAAAAATTTAAATATTTCCTGTAGAACCAAAGACAAATAAGATAGAATTTTTTAAATTTTTACAGCGCCAATGATTCCCTGAATAGGAGGCTAGCTGGATAGAGCATAAGCTGTTAGAATCTTGCCTCTTTAGGTCTATGCGCCCGTAGCTCAGCTGGATAGAGTACCAGGCTTCGAACTTGGGTGTCGGGGGTTCGAGTCCCTCCGGGCGCGCCACAACTTGATAGGTTGCAAATAAACCTACGCATATAA
>JBDLTN010000016.1:0-18043 GCA_039805785.1 Pseudomonadota bacterium
ATCCTGTATTTGGTGTGGGAAATCCAAATGCTGATTTATTAATTATTGGTGAAGCTCCTGGAGCGAATGAAGATAAACAAGGAGAACCTTTTGTTGGTAGAGGCGGACAATTATTGACAAATATGTTATCTGCAATTGGTTTTGAGCGACAAGATTATTATATTGCAAATATTTTAAAGTCACGTCCACCTAATAATCGTGATCCTTCTTTAGCAGAAGTAAAGGCATGCACACCTTATTTATTAAGACAAATTAACTTAATTAAACCAAAGTTAATTTTAGCGGTGGGTCGAATAGCAGCACATTTTTTATTAGCAACTGATGCATCTATGGCAAATTTACGTGGAAATTTATTTCATTACGGCGCAAATAAAATCCCTTTGTTAGTTACCTATCATCCCGCTTATTTACTTCGTTCGCCGCGTGAAAAAAGTAAGGCTTGGCAGGATATGTTATGTGTAAAAAAACAATTAGATTTAGAAATTACCGAGAAAAGTGCATAATTAGGACTTACAAAGATAACTTTTTCCAATCAGGATTTAGTTTAGTCGAATTATTATTTACCATTACTTTAAGTACCATTTTATTAGCACTAGTGTTTCCAGTTTATAACCATTTAATACTTGATTTTCGTTTATTTATTTTAACTGATCGAGTCCGTTCTAGTCTAAACTATGCGCAGACTGAGGCAATTAAACGCCAATGTGTGATAGCAATCTGCAAGAGTAAAGATGGAAAGAGCTGCTCGGGGAGTTGGGAGAATGGTTGGATTGTTTTAATAAGTAAAAATTCAGACTCTTCGCTTACAAATGCAAATCCACTTCGTGCTTTTCCTGCTTTAAGCCAGGGGGAGTTTTTAGAATGGCATGGCTTCCACTCAGACAATTATCTGAAATTGTTTCCAGATGGTTCTATTCAAAATGGCCGTTTTATCCTTTGCGTTAATGCATTAACAAAGAAAATGGCCCGTTTTATTAAAATAAGTCCGACTGGAAGAATAAGGATAGGTAGTGAAAATAACAAAAATAAAATATGTAACGACTAAATAAACCCTTTAATCTGCTTTTATTCTAAATTTCTGGTCTAAATATATTGTTCTTGCAATGAATTCAAAAAATTCGTATCTTCCTATACTAACAATTTGCAGCTTCTAGGTTCTAATCGATTAAACAAGTGTGTTATGAAAAAAAATGTTTTTTTTATTCTATTAATAGCTTCAATAAATGCCTATGCCTTAATTCCTGGGTCACTAGGCGATTTATCCGATAAGCTTTTACTGCCTATGTCTCTACTGACTGGCGCATTGTATAATATGAGCTTAGCTATTGGGATAGCTTTATTATTCGGTTCTCTACTCCAATATAAGAATTATCGAAATAACCCTTCCCAAGTTCCTTTGAGTCGACCTGTTACTTTGTTGGTTTTCGGTGTGATTTTAGTTGTATTGCCTATACTGACTAAATTTTCTGAAAGCGCTCTTTTAGTTTCAAGAGTTTCTTAGTATGAAAATTCTTATTAGCAATGACGATGGTGTACATGCCCCAGGGTTATCAATTTTAGCTAAGGCTTTAGCTCAAATTGCAGAAGTAACTATTGTGGCTCCTGATAGGGATCGTAGTGGTGCGAGTAATTCGTTAACTTTGCAACACCCTTTAAGATTAAGATACTTTGACAATAATGTTATCAGCGTTCAAGGCACTCCAACGGACTGCGTGCACTTAGCCTTAACAGGCTTATTAAGTGAAGATAAACTTCCAGATATGGTTATATCAGGTATTAATGCGGGTTCTAATTTAGGTGAGGATGTTTTCTATTCTGGAACTGTGGCAGCCGAAATGGAAGGTCGTTTTTTAGGAATTCCCGCTATTGCTTTTTCAATAGCGGGAAATGAGCCTATGTATTATTCTACCGCAGCGGAAGTAGCGAAAAGGCTGGTTACACTCTTATATGAAAAACCAATTCCAGCTAAGACTATATTAAACGTAAACATCCCAGACATTCCATTTGATGATTTAAAAGGATATGAAGTGACGCGCTTGGGAACCCGTCATAATGCCGATAGAATGATGCCTAGCAAGGATCCAAGAGGGCATACGATTTACTGGATTGGTAGTTCTGGAAAGGAAGATGATGCTGGAAAAGGCACAGATTTTTATGCTCTGAGTCAATCACAAGTTAGCATTACTCCTTTACAGCTTGATTTAACCCATCATACTGCTAGAGATCAGATTGAAGATTGGATTATTAAAATGGATTCTAGGTTATAAGTTATTTTAAAATTAGGAATAGCCAAATTTTTATCTATTTTGTCTAACTGAACTTTATAAAATGAAGTACTTTTCTAAACTTTATGACAAAATGCTTGTATTGGCGAAGCATGCACATGCACCCTATTATTTGTTTGTTTTAAGTTTTGCAGAGTCTTCTTTTTTTCCAATCCCCCCTGATGTAATGTTAGCTCCCATGTCATTAGCCAGGCCAGAATGCGCCTGGCGTTATGCCACTTTAACTACAGTGGCTTCAGTTTTGGGTGGCTTATTTGGTTATTGGATAGGGAGTATAGCGTTTGATTGGGTTCACCCTTATATTTTACAGTTCGGATACGAGAATACTTATTTACATATTGAGCATGGATTTAATCAATGGAATTTTTGGATACTTTTTTTAGCAGGATTTACACCCATCCCTTACAAGTTATTCACCATTGCGGCTGGGGCCTTGCATGTTGCGCTATTACCCTTTATCTTGGGATCATTGGTAGGTAGGGGGGCAAGATTTTTTTTAGTTGCTTTTTTAATGCGTTGGGGCGGTGTACATATTGATAAACTATTACGACATTACATCGATCGATTATCTTGGTTTGTTCTATTCCTAGCGGTCGCTATTTTTGCTTCTCTTAAAATTTGGGGTTAAGAGTAAGTAAAATTGGAGTATAAATTCCTATCCGTTAGACTTCAATGACTATAATTAAAATGAAATATTTGGCACGAATATTTATGTTTATTAACACAAATGCATAAATATTCACAAAAACAATCAAGATTTTATTCAGATCTAAGAATTCTTAAGTTTTTAATTAATACCTTTCTTCTAGGCTAATTCATTCAGGGAGAATTAATATGGGTAACAAAGGAAGTGCATTTAAAAAAAGAGGAGGTGGAAAACAGCAGAACTCCGATATGTCTGAGCAAGTTTTTGAAAGTAGATCGGAAAAATTTTTAGTAAGTCGTGAACTTGGAGAAACAGAAACTACACCGCATAAATATGTACGGCGTGATGAAACATTAGGGGCAACGCAATTATATTTAAATGAAATAGGATTTTCTCCTTTATTATCCGCTGAAGAAGAAGTTTATTACGCACGACTTATTGCTAAAGGCGATCAAGATGCCCGTAAACGAATGATAGAAAGCAATTTACGTTTAGTGGTAAAAATAGCCAGACATTATAATAATCGGGGATTACAATTTTTAGATCTTATTGAAGAAGGTAATTTAGGATTGATGCATGCAGTAGAAAAATTTGATCCTGAAAGAGGTTTTCGTTTTTCAACCTATGCGACGTGGTGGGTGCGCCAAGCCATAGAACGAGCTATTATGAACCAAGCAAGAACGGTTCGTTTACCTATTCATGTGGTTAAGGAATTAAATGTATATTTACAAGCGGCGAGGGAACTGACCCAGAAATTAGATCATAAACCTACTTCAGATGAAATTGCTAAATGGTTAGATAGACCTTTTGAAGAAGTTGAACGTATGCTTGGTTTAAATGAGCATATTACATCCGTTGACGCTCCAGCAAGCAGTGAGGCAGACAAACCTTTACTTGAAACCCTCTCTGATAATCGTGAAAATGATCCTGAGCATATCTTAGAAGGTGAAAATTTACGCAAACGCTTAGAGGGTTGGCTTAAACAATTATCAACCAATCAACGTGAAGTTATTGCACGACGTTACGGCCTATTGGGTTGTGATCGCATGACGTTGGAAGAAGTCGGCGAAGTAATTGGTCTAACTCGTGAGAGAGTACGCCAAATTCAGGTTGAAGGCTTGAAGACCTTACGGAAAATTATGGAGAAGCAAGGATTTTTTTCCAATTTACTTTACGATTAATTTTTAAATAAAAAAATAAAATAGTTAAAAATATGAAATGGTTATTTAGTTATAAATATAGTCTCACTTATATTGTTTTAATAGTTTTACTGAATACCTTATTTGCTTATATT
Organism: Pseudomonadota bacterium; assembly: GCA_039805785.1. Taxonomy (GTDB): domain Bacteria; phylum Pseudomonadota; class Gammaproteobacteria; order Diplorickettsiales; family Diplorickettsiaceae; genus Aquirickettsiella. The sequence goes on from JBDLTN010000016.1 coordinate 4,226, forward strand.
CCCTTAATGCAAATATTTAGTACTGAAATTTCTCCCATGGATTGGACAGTGGGAGTTATCTATGTTTTACGTGATTTTGCTCAGCGCGAATTAGAGCATAAAGTTATTTTTGCCATGTTTATCGGGAGTTTAGTTAGCTACGTTTTAGCAGGGAAAGATTTGGCGATAGCAAGCATGAGTGCTTTTTTAATCTCAGAATTCGTAGATTGGTCAGTATATACATTTACTAAACGTCCTTTAGCTCAGCGCATACTTTGGTCTGCCAGTTTAAGTGCACCCATAGATAGCTGCGTTTTTCTATGGATTATTCATCAATTAAATTGGTTGGGGGTGTTGATTTTGTCACTAGCCAAAATTATAGGTGTATTTTTTGTTTGGTACGGTTGGCGCAGTCGTGAAAGACGCACAATGGCAAATGCTTTAGATATATTGGCGGTTAATCATAATGAGTTATAAAACTTTTTTTCTAATTAATACATACCTCTGTCTCTCATTAGTTTAATATTTCTTTTATCGATATTTCAGTAATATTACGTAAATCTTTTAAAGTAACTAAAGAAGCATTTAAAGGAGGTAACCAATAAATTGTATTTCCTAAAGGGCGTAACCAGGCACCTAACTCCAATGCCTTTTGAAAAATTTGATAACCAATACGTTGATTTTTTTGTTCTTCCGTTAGTTTTAAATCAGCTGCGATAATTGCTCCTATCCCTCGAATATTAGTTAAGCTTTGTGTATTAGCATTTATCTCTTGCATGAATTTTTTTAAAATCATTTCTTGTGTTTGTACTTGTTGAAATATTTTTTCATCTTCTAAAATATTTAGACATTCTAGTGCCACTGCTGCGGCTAAAGCATTACCACTAAACGTATGTGAATGTAAAAAACTTTTCCCAGAAGAATAATCATCATAAAATAAATTATAAATTTCAGTTTGTGTTAATACCGCACTCATGGGTAACCAACCTGAAGTTAAACCTTTACTTAAACAGACAAAATCAGGTTTTATTTGTGCATGTTCACATGCTAAGCCATGCCCAGTCCTACCTAATCCAGTCATGATTTCATCGGCTATTAAATAAATACCATGTGTTTGCGTCCATTTACGCAAACGTCGTAGAAAATCTTGGCTATAGATTTTCATGCCCCCTGCCCCTTGGACTATCGGTTCAACAATAATAGCCGCCAAAGTTGTTGCTTGCTTTTCTAGCTGGTTTTCGATTTTCGGCCAAATAACTGAACAATCAGTCCATAGTGGATCAGAGCTAGAATGCACATAAGGTATATTATGAATAAAATCAGGCTTTATTAAGTGAGCTTCATAAGCTTTTCGATAAAGACCCAGATCACTCAGTCCTAAGGCCATAAAGGTCTCGCCATGATATCCATTCTGCAGAGAAGTTAATTGGGTACGCTGGTTTTGACCGAGTAATTGCTGGGCATGTAAACTCATTTTTAGCGCAATCTCAACCGCCGAAGAGCCCTCACTTGCGTAAAATACCTTATTTAGCCCTGGGCAAAGAGTAGCCAATTTTTCAGAAAGTTGGATGATAATTTCATAGGTACTGTTGGCAAATATCACATGTTCAAAATATTCTAACTGAGTTTTTAGGGCGCTTTTTAAACGAGGATGGTTATGTCCCAGTGATTTACACCACCAGCTTGAAATGGCATCGATTATTCGTCTGCCATCTGCCAGTTCTATATAAGAACCATAAGCCTTTTTGATTATTAATGGCGGAAAGGCTTCATAATCCTTCATTTGAGAGCAAGGATGCCAAATATGTTGTAGGTTGCGATTGATAAGATCCATAAAATAGAGTAAAAAAGAAGCTAGTTAAGCATAAAAATGACTGAAAATGCGAATATTTTATTGCCGGAAAAATGGTTTAATCTGAAGAATAAAAATATTTCGAGAAACAGTGTGTTAAATAAAAAGAATAAAATTGAGATAAAAGCCTATATCGAAGCGATACGGCCTTATCATGCTATAAAAAACATCTTATTATTTGTACCCATTTTTGTTGGGCATCAATATTTTAATATTATTGGTTTAAAAAATTGTTTTTTAGGTTTTTTGATTTTTTGTCTACTAGCTTCAAGCGCTTACATAATTAATGATTTGCATGATTTAGAAAATGATAAAAAACATAGTAAAAAACAAAAAAGACCGTTTGCTTCAGGAAAATTACCACATAAAACTGGGTTTATTCTCGCTCCATTATTAACAATAGCTGCTTTAGCTCTTGCAAAATTATTACCTTTAAATTTTTTTATTATTGCAATAATTTATTATTGTTTAACCTTATTCTATACATTTTTTATTAAACAAATAAAATGGGTAGATGTCATTCTACTGGCTTGTTTATATTCAATGCGCGTATTTGCAGGAATGACTTTAATACAAAATGGATTTTCAGTATGGCTGATTTTTTTTATTTTATTCTTATTTTTTAGCTTAGCATTACTTAAGCGTTATGCTGAACTTACAACTGCACAAACAAAAAATGCATTACTCATTTTAGGGCGGGCTTATACAATAAAAGACAAACCAAAAATTGCATTATTAGGACAGGTAAGTGGATATTTGTCAGTCTTGGTCTTCTCTTTTTATATTTATTCCGAAAAAGCCCAGTTATTTTATGGAACTCCTCTATTATTATGGCTAATTAGTCCTTGTCTATTTATTTGGCTTAATCATATGTGGCATTTTGCGCAAGAAGGGAAAATCAATGATGATCCAGTAATATTTACGATCAAGGATAGAAGTAGTTGGTTTTTTTTGTTATTAATAATAGTTTTCAGTGTATTAGCAACTGAGATTAAGATCCCATTTTATGCTCTCTAAAGGTTTATTTAGGAAGTTGACAATGCACGTTATTCATTTTATTTTGGCAATTTTGTGATTTTAAGAAATTATTATGTTAAGTCCTGAAATCCGTCATGATTGGACACTTGAACAAATTCAGGTGCTTTTCCAATATCCATTTAATGATTTAATTTATCGCGCACATTCAGTCCATCGCTTATCTTTTCAAGCTAATGCAGTTCAGATTAGCAGTTTACTTAATGTAAAAACAGGTTTATGTCCTGAGGATTGTTCGTACTGCCCCCAAAGTGGTCATTACAACACTGGATTAAAAAAAGAACCCTTAATGACAGTAGAACAAGTAAAAGTTGCCGCCAAAAACGCAAAAGAAAAAGGTGCAGGTCGATTTTGTATTGCGGCTGCATGGCGTAGCCCGCCTAAAAAAGAATTCAATAATATTTTGGAAATGGTATCTGCAATCAAGGCATTGGACTTGGAGGCTTGTGCTACATTAGGTATGCTCAGCAAAGAGCAAGCTTTGCAGTTATTTGATGCGGGTTTAGACTATTATAATCATAACCTAGATACCTCACCAGAATATTATAAAAAGATTATTTCAACGCGAACTTATCAAGAACGTCTAGAAACTTTAGCATGTGTTCGAAAAGCTGGGATAAAAGTTTGCTGTGGGGGGATTATTGGTATGGGAGAATCACAAGAGGATCGAATGGGTCTCTTACAACAGCTTGCTAACCTACCTGAACATCCTAGAAGTGTGACGTTAAATAAATTGATCCCTATTCCTGGTACCCCTTTGGCAAATAAACCCGCTGTAGATTCCTTTGAATTTACTCGTGTAGTTGCAGTAGCACGTATCATGTTACCAATGAGTATGATTCGCTTATCAGCTGGGCGTGATAGTTTAAGTGAAGAAGCGCAAGCATTATGTTTTTTTGCTGGCGCGAATTCTATACATTATGGAGAAAAGTTATTAACAACGGAAAATATTACTCCAGACCGGGATAATGCGCTGTTAAAAAAATTGGGTTTGGAGCCCGTACTACTCGATACTGAATTACAGGCATGTCATTAACTTTTGAGCAAGCATTAGCTTTACATAAACAAAAGGGCTTGTATAGGCAACGACAGGTTTTGCAAGGTTTGGGAGATATGCAGCGGTGCTATGAGGGCAAAGTTTTTTGTTCCTTTTCTTCCAATGATTACTTAGGTCTATCCCAACATCCTGAGGTTATAAAATCTTTTAAACAGGCTGCTGAGGACTTTGGTGTGGGTAGTGGCGCTTCGCATTTTCTCGGAGCTTATAATCGATTTCATCAGGAACTAGAGCTTGCCTTAGCCGAATTTCTTAATTTTCCTAAAGCTTTAGTATTTTCTACTGGATATATGGCTAACTTGGGTATTTTAGGGAGTTTGTTGCAGAGAAGAGTCGCAGTATTTGCTGACAAATTAAGTCATGCATCTTTAATCGATGGAGCCAAATTAAGTACAAGTTTATTTAAACGTTATCCTCATAATAAACTTGCAGTTCTGGAAAAACATTTAACGCAATGTACTTCTAAACAAAAATTTATTGTGACGGATGGTGTATTTAGTATGGATGGGGATCTAGCATTATTGCCAGCATTAATTGAAATTGCTCAGAAATTTTCATCCACTTTATTAGTAGATGATGCGCACGGTATAGGGGTATTAGGAAAAAAAGGGCTAGGTATTTGTGAGCTTTTTCAATGTAGGCCAGATATTTTATCTGGAGGCTTCGGTAAGGCTTTTGGATGTTTTGGGGGGTTTGTAGCATCCAATGAGGTCATTATTGAAAATCTGATTCAATTTGCCCGTCCTTATATGTATACCACCGCTTTGCCTCCGGCCTTGGCCAAAGCTGCTTATACTAGTTTATTATTATTACAAACAGAAAGCTGGCGCAGGGAGAAATTACAGAGTTTAATTACTTATTTTAAGCAGATGGCTCAACAGTTAGAGATACCGATATTGCCTTCGCAGACGCCTATTCAACCTATTTTAATAAAGAATACCGAACAAACTCTAGCACTTTCAGCCTATTTATTGCAAAATGGTTTTTTGGTTAATGCTATTCGACCTCCTACGGTTCCAGAAAATACTTCACGACTAAGAGTTAGCTTATCTGCATTACATTCAGAAAAAGAAATTGACAGATTGTTAGAGCATATAGCCTTAGGTCTAAAATTGATAAAAATAAATGATAGCCCAATTAGATCAAAAAAAAATTGCCCAACGTTTTAGTAAAGCGGCAAAGACTTATGATCCAGTTGCTGTGTTACAACAACGGGTAGGAAAATCTTTATTAGAACGTTTACAAGGAATTCATTGTAGACCACAAAGCATATTGGATCTAGGCTGTGGAACCGGCTATTTCGAAAACTTTTTAAAGAGATTATACCCAACAGCTAAAATTATAGGATTAGATAAATCGAATGGAATGTTGGTACAAGCACAACTTAAAGAAGCTGAGTATCAACTTACTGATATTAACTGGGTAAATGGATGCGCTGAAGATTTACCATTTAATGATCATAGCTTCGATTTGGTCTATTCAAATTTAATGCTACATTGGAGTAACAATTTCGTTAAATGCCTTAAAGAAGTTTATCGCGTATTAAAACCGGGAGGTTTACTACTTTTCTCAATGGTGGGACCTGATACTTTACAAGAATTGCGTTATTGTTGGCAAACAATCGATGATCAACCACATATACACCTATTTGTTGATATGCACGATTTAGGTGACAATTTATTACAAACCTCTTTTGCTCATCCTGTAATGGATATTGAGTATTTTACTTTATTATACTCAGAAGCTTTGGACTTGATGAAAGAACTAAAACAATTAGGCGTACAAAATCTTGCCATTAATCGTCATCGAGGTTTAACTTCTAAGGGAAGCTTAAAAAAATTACTTCAAACCTATGAAGACTTTCGTAGTGAAGAAGGAAAGTTACCAGCCACTTGGGAAATTATTTATGGACATGCATGGTCTGTAGAAAAGCAGTTTGGAAAACAGAATGGAACTGATGAAATCAGAATACCTTTAAATAGTATTATTCGCGGATAAATTATCTATGAACATTTTTTGTCATAAAACAGAAGTTGAGTACATTTTTCATCAGGTAAATGTTAAGTGCAATGCAAACTAAAAAAGGTTTTTTTATTCTTGGTACAGATACCCATGTTGGTAAAACAACTATCGCAGTAAATTTGTTATCTTTTTTAAAAAAGCATGGATATTCTACTTTGGGACTAAAGCCTATTGCTACAGGAGCTCTGCAGACGGAATATGGATTAAGAAATCCTGATGCAATTTATCTGCAAAAGACGGCGACCATACCTATCCCTTATGAACAGGTTAACCCATTTTGTTTTTTGGAACCCGTTGCTCCGCATATTGCTGCGGCACAACAATCTACACAACTTAGTGTTGATAAAGTAATGGCGCTGTGTGAGTTATCGTTAAATTTAAATGTTGATTATTGTATTGTCGAAGGACTTGGAGGAGCAGCTGTCCCTTTAAATGAAAAAGAAACAATGCTTGATTTAGCCCAAAAAATAGACTTGCCCATTATTCTTATTGTAGGTTTACGTTTAGGATGTTTGAATCACGCACTTTTATCCTATGAAGTCTTGAGAAAAAGAGGTATTCCGGTTGCGGCTTGTATATGTAATCAGCTTGATCCTACGCTGTTATTTTATAAAGAAAATGCGTTATATTTAAAGCAAGCTATGATGGATGTGCCTTTTTTTAGTTTTATGCATTATCAGAACCAAAAAACTTTAGAATCTGATGTTTGCATAAACTGGGCGAATTTATTGACACTAGAAAATGAGTCACTTTTTGATATGACCTAGTCCAAACTCTACAAAGCCAGCGCTTCGTTTGTTAAACTGGAAGAAAAGCGGTCGCATCTTATGACAAAATAGATATAAAATGCTCAAATATTGTAAGTTTTTATGAAGGTCTTCCATCTTATAGTATTTTTTTATGAAATTTTTTAATCTATACCGACCTATTTTTTTGGGTTTGTTCTTGTTGACTTCTACCCAAGTGCTAGCAGAGGAAAAGCTAAGTCAATTATTATCTAATATGCATACTTCACGTGCTGATTTTACCCAGACAATCATGAATTCTAGAGGACAAATTTTGCAGCAAGTGCATGGTAAAATGACTATACAACGTCCTGGCCATTTTCGATGGGAAGTAACCCAGCCTACTAAGCAATTATTAATCGCAGATGGTCAACACATTTGGTTTTATGATATAGATTTGCAACAAATAACTATCCAAAAACAAAAAATAATCAATACCGATTCACCCGCGGCTTTATTGAGTAAATCTACTGGAAATTTAACTCAACTGTTCATTATTCATCCCTTAATGGATGTTCAGGGTTTTACTTTATTTCCTAAAAATAAAAATGCATTATTTCAATCAATTACTTTGATTTTTCAAAAAGACCGACTTCGTGAGATGCGTTTGACCGATAAAATAGAGCAACAAACAGTGATTAATTTTTCTCAAGTTGAATTAAATCCTTATTTACCAACAACGACATTTCATTTTGTTATGCCAAAAGATAAAAATATCGAAATTGTCAAAGATTAAAATTATGGCACATTGTCATCAACATAATACCTTAGTTACTTTAAATATAAGTTTTGCTATCGCTGTTTTATTAAATTCGGGTTTTTTATTAACAGAGGTAATTTACGGGTTTATTGCTCATTCAGTTAGTTTATTGTCCGATGCAGTGCATAATTTTGGCGATGTTTTAGGTTTGTTAATGTCTTGGGCAGCCAGTGTTTTAGTCAAAAGGCGTGCGACAAAACGTTATAGTTACGGGTATAAAAAATTAACTATTTTGGCTGCATTAGCCAATGCGTTATTACTTGTACTAACCTCCACTTTAATCGTTTATGAATCGATTTCCAGACTTAACAATCCAAGAGAAATTAATGAAATTATTGTGATGATAGTTGCTTTTATAGGGATGCTAATCAATGGAGGAACGGCTTTACTATTTATGCGTCAAAGCACTTCTGACCTTAATATAAAAGGAGCATTCTTACACTTAGCCTATGATGCACTTATCGCTCTAGGAGTTGTTTTAGCGGGTGCTGCTATTTATTTTACTGGTTGGCTCTGGATAGATCCCATAGTAGGGTTATTGATTGTGAGTATTATCATTTGGGGTAGTTGGAATTTACTCCAACGTTCAGTAGAACTTATTTTGGGAGCAGTTCCTTATGGAGTAAATCAGAAAGCAGTATATACTTATTTAAAAGAATTGCCAGGTGTTCAAGAAGTTCATGATTTGCATATTTGGGGTTTAAGTACGCAAGAAACTGCGTTAACAGCGCATCTAATTATGCCCGAAGGCCGGTTATCGGATGAGCAATATTCAAAGATCAACCAATTTTTGGCTAATGAATTTCATATCCAACATATTACTTTACAAGTTGAACAAGGCCAAAAAAAATATCCTTGTGCGCAGTCTTTGATTTGCTAATTTATTAATAATTCGTTGAGTTATGTTTATAGCTAAGTTTACCAACTATTTTTTGGCGATGTAATGTTTTTTATATTATATGTAACGATAGGGTTATTAGCTGGTTTTTTAGCAGGACTATTAGGCATAGGTGGCGGAACAATTTTAGTCCCCGGGTTACTTGCCATTTTTTCACATGCAAATATTCCTGAATATTTGCAAATGCATATGGCAACCAGTACGGCATTAACGTCTATTATTTTTACTTCACTTATTGCTGTTTATCATCAACAACGTAGTTTTTCTATTAATTGGTTTTTATTTCGACAGATAGTTCCAGGCATGGTTATTGGGATAATAACGGGTGCTCTGTTAGCCTTATTATTATCTACACAAACATTAAAGTCATTATTTAGTTTATTTCTTTTTTCAGTTGCATTCAAATTATATTTTCATCGAAGCCCAGCCATAAAGAAAGAAATTATTTTTCTAAATACTTTAAAAAAATGGTCAATAGGTTTTTTTATTGGAATTATTTCAGGTTTGTTAGGTATTGGCGGGGGGGCTATTTCAGTTCCGGTCTTTTTACGTTTGGGTTTGTCTACGCATCATGCAATTGCAACTTCTTCTGCCTGTGTTTTGCTACTTGCAATCTTGGGAGCAATAACGTTTACTTTAACTGGCTTGCATGCTAACAATCTTCCATCCGGAAGTCTTGGATTTGTATACTGGCCGGCAGTATTAGGTATATCAATAGGGAGTGTACTTTTTGTTCCTCTAGGTACTGGGCTAGGAAAGCGGATTGCAGGGAACATTTTGCGTCGGTTTTTCGCGTTTTTTCTTTTTATATTAGGTATTACCCTTATCATTCATTAAAGTATCAATATGTCTTCAAATCTTTCACAACCCATTGGCATATTTGATAGTGGTATTGGTGGTTTAACCGTCGCCCATGCTGTAACTAAGCTATTACCTAATGAATCTATTATCTATTTTGGGGATACCGCTCATGCACCTTGGGGGGATAAGTCTGCTGCTGCCATTCAAGCTTACTCAATAAAAATTTGTGATATGTTGCTTAAACAAAATTGCAAAATGATATTAATTGCTTGTAACTCAGCCTCGGCGGTAGCGTATGAACTTGTAAAAGAATATGTAGGTCGTCAGGCGATAGTGGTTGATGTGATCGATCCTATGATTAGCTATTTAGCTAAGAATTATATCGATAAAACAATAGGTTTAATTGGCACTAAACAGACTATAAATTCGAATATTTATAGAAAAAAACTAGATGAGCTGGGAATAAATATTCGATTGAATACCTTGGCTACCCCCTTACTGGTACCATTGATTGAGGAAGGGGTAATTGACCAAGCTATTATGGCCGACGCAATTAAGTCTTATTTGAACGAAGCATCGCTTCATAATCTTGATGCCTTGGTCTTAGGATGTACGCATTATCCTTTAATTAAGCAGCAAATTAAGCACTTTTATAACGATGCTACCATTATTATCGATTCAACGGATATTGTTGCAGAGGTGGTAAAAAACGTCCTTAAGGACAACAAGCTACAAGCTCTTGCATCTAATGCTCCAAAAAAGAAATTCTATGTTTCAGATTACACATCAGCATTTTCTGCTTTAGCTCGTCTTTTCTTTAAAATGCCAGTTATTTTGGAGAGATATCCTTTATGGGAGTGAGTTAAGGCTATAAAGTAGCTTTATCGTCTTTTAGCATAAAATTGCATATGGTAGAATAGGTAAATTTTTAGACTTACGAGGGAAGTAATATGGCTTCTAGTCAAATACGTTATAACCAAGGCCTGGAATCGGTCTTAGCCACCAATACAATATTACGTCAAACTTACATCCTGCTAGGATTAACGCTGATTTTTAGTGCAATAACCGCAGGGCTTGCTATGTTTACCAATGCCCCACCCTTAAATCCCTTTGTTACACTCATCGGATATTTCGGACTATTATTTTTAACCAATTATTTGCGTAATAGTTCTTGGGGCCTATTATCAGTGTTTGGTTTAACTGGATTCATGGGATATACACTAGGTCCAATTTTGAATCATTATATTCATGGATTTGCCAATGGGCATGAGTTAGTCATGATGTCATTGGGTGCTACGGGACTTATCTTTTTTGCATTATCTGCTTATGCTTTAACTACCAAAAAAGATTTTAGTTTCATGACGAGCTTTTTGATGGTGGGGATGATAGTCGCTTTCTTGGCGAGTATAGCAACACTTTTCTTTCATATACCAGTTTTAATGCTCACTTTGTCTGCAGTATTCATTCTATTATCATCAGGTATTATTTTGTTACAAACCAGCCAAATTATCCATGGCGGTGAAACCAATTATATTATGGCAACCGTAACACTTTACGTATCTCTCTATAATATATTTTTGAGTTTATTAAACTTACTCGGTGCATTCAGCGGTAACCGCGATTAAAAAGTGATTTAATATCTGTTTTAAAACAGACTTTAAAATAAAGAGCTAATTATTTGATGTCTATATTTTGATTGGTATAGGTTTAGCCTTTACAGAGCTTACTTTTTGCGCTACTTGGCTGGAACAGAAAAAGCTTCTCAACTATCCTTTAAAGGTATCTTTAAGCAGAGAAATAAAACTCTACTAAAATTATTTCATCTTAATTTTTTAAGGCTATGTAGTTGGCTTGGCAGTAGGTGGTTAATGTCAGTTTTAATTGTGCATGGAGAGAAAATTTTAACCGATCAATTCGGTTATCTTGTTCATTCCGCCGATTGGCATGAAGAAGTAGCCACAACAATAGCAAAGAATGAAGCAATAATACTTATTAAAGATCATTGGCATGTTATCTATTTTTTGCGAAATTTTTATCAGCAATATCATAAAACTCCCCCTATCAGAATGTTAGTTAATCAATTATCGGTACAATTAGGCTCTGACAAGGCCTGTAGTATCTATCTGAATAATCTATTTCCTAAAGGCATACTTAAGCAAGCAAGTAAGTTAGCAGGATTGCCTAGGCCTACTCGTTGCATGTAATCTACTCAAAAGATTTTTACGAATATAATTAAATAGTAGAAAAATATAAATCTAAGGTAGGGAAGTATGAATGTTGAAGAATTTAAAGATTTAATCAACAAAATAAAAAGTGAAAAGTTGCGTGATTATTTGGTTATGTGTCTTGAACATGAATGTCAATTGAATCCAAATCTTCCTATATCTCTCATCAAGGAAACAGAGAAGCTCATCGATAAAGCGTCACAACGATTTGAAAATAAAATAAAAATCTGTCAGCAGATAGAAAAAGATTTTCCAGAAGAGCTTATTTTACCTGGAGAAAATTATTTTTTTTCAAAAAAGTTGGATACTTTAAGACTTTGTTTAGCTAGATTATATGCCAATGAGATGCATGAAATAACTGAAAAAGATGAGTTTAAAGAAATAAAAACCATTACTATCAAGATTCTAGATACTAAAAACCTTCAACTTAAACTAAAAGTTTTCGATTTAACTCTAAAAGTATTAGAGAAAACTATTGAATCACTTAACTTAAATAAAGATTTTATAGCCGTCTTAGATTTAATTAAATTCTTAGTTAATGACCCACATGCTTTAAAGATAGAGCATTTACAGAATATAAATAATTTACCTGAAAAAGATATCAAGAAAGATTTCTATGGAATTGTCTATGCATTAAATTTGAAATTGATTTTTCAAGATTTGCTAAATCAGCTATCAAAGATTAATGGGAGTTGTAATAACTCATTATTAATGCAGTTTAATCTTAAATTTATTAGTAACTGCATTGAAGATCAAACAATGGTTGCTGAGGATCTTAATCAACTTATAACTTTAGTTTTTCAATCGCTAAAAAATTATGATTTAGCACCTAAAAGTGAAGTTTTTTCAGATATCAGAAATATATTTAACCAAAAAAAACTAAATGATTATTTAGTAGAATTCGAAAATGAATGTAAAGAAAGAACGCCACAAATAAAGTTGGAATGGGAAAAATTCTTGTATAATCAGCCGACAGACAAATCACAGGAATCTGTCATTAGTATTTATTTCCCTGTTTTAATTCGAAATGAAAAGTTAAGGATTAAGTTTTTTGAAGCTGAATCTCAAATTTTAGAAAAAAATAAAAAAAATAAAAGTAAGTGTCATTCTTTGCCTAACATTTGGCAAAAAGTTAGAGGATTAAATTTTTATCCAAGTGATTTAAAAACAAGTGTACTAGAATTAGCTACAAGTGCAATAGAAGTTGCCGGAACAAGTACTGAGCGAATAAAGGATTTTATTACCAAAAAAAAAGAGGATTACTATAAAGAAGAAAAGGGTGAAAATGAAAAAATTGCAGAAAATGATGACCTTGATCTTAAAAATTCATTAATTAATTCAAAAACTGAGCTATTTGCAATTAAAGAAAAGTTAGATGCATGGAAATCAAAACTTAATTATCTCACAGAACAATCCGATACTAGATCCGATACTAGAATTGATATTATTTCAATTGATTTAAATCAAAACCCTGAGTCTATAATGAATGTTCTTCGTTCATATGTCGATGAAAAATTTAGCGAATCAATTGACAGAACTTTGGGTAAGTTTAGAAATATCATTGTTATGATAAAAAGAAATGGTTATTGGTTAGCAAAATTAGAAATCAATAAACCTAGTTTTGCAAAAAAATTATTACAGCGAGGGTATTTTAATATTGATTTTTCGATTAAAAAAATTAAAGCTAAATTAGGTAATGCTCCATCTTTCAACGAAATTACTGATTTTATCGCGAAACAGAGTTTTTGGGCATTGTTATTTACCTTTGGTATTGTACGCTGGCCTTGGATGGATAAAACCGCTTTTGCCCACAGCTGGGCGGAGCAATTATGCTTACCTGAAATGATTGACGAAATTGAAAAAATAAAGACCTTAGATAGCGAAGAGAAAATTCTTGAAAAAATAATAATATTATCAAAAAGTTTTTTTATTAATAAAAATCAAGAAATTGTTCAGATTTTAGAGGATTTTAAAAGCGCTATAATTATCATATCTGAGAAATTAGAAGTAATAAACCAAAAAATTGAGGAAAAACTGAGCGAAAATAATTTTGTTGGCCCCATAAATTTTTCGACAAATGGATTGTTTAGTAAAACATCCTCTAACCAAAAAATTGATTTAACGAGTGATCCAACTATATCATTGACTACACATAGCTAAATATCGAATATTTAGTGCATTAAAAAATGCATTACAATTTTTTCGGGTAAATTATAATAATAAAATATATAAAGAGAATTTTAATGACTCTTGAAGCCGAATTGGAAATAAATAAAAAAATTAATAATCAAATGGTAACCCTCCCTTATAATGCCCAGGAAAGAAATAGAGTTTTTTGGTAAATTAAAATCCAGGAGACTTAATAAATGAAGAAGAAAAGGTTTAGTGAATCCCAAATTATCAC
>JBDLTN010000017.1:0-17859 GCA_039805785.1 Pseudomonadota bacterium
TACTCCTTCAGCACTGTGATAATTTGGGATTCACTAAACCTTTTCTTCTTCATTTATTAAGTCTCCTGGATTTTAATTTACCAAAAAACTCTATTTCTTTCCTGGGCATTATAAGGGAGGGTTACCTATCCTATGTACTATGCTGTAACTGATGAACGTAAATTAGATGAAAACTTAATTTAATCATAATTATTTCTTTTTAGTTTTAGCTTTCTTCGAGGTCAACTTCATTTTTCCATCAATATAATCCACAAAAATTTTATCTCCGGGTAAAAATTTCTCTTCAAGCATATCTTTAGCAATCGGATTTTCCAACTCTTGTTGTATGGTACGCTTCAAGGGTCGAGCTCCATAAATAGGGTCATATCCCATTTTAGCAATATGATCAATTGCAGCTTCACTCACTTCTAATTGCAAATCTCGCTCCTTGAGACGTTGTTGTAATTGTTGCAATTGAATATCTGTAATAGCATGAATTTGTTTTTGATTTAAGGCATGAAATACCACAACTTCATCAATTCGGTTGATAAATTCTGGACGAAAATGTTGCGAAATTATATCCATTAACGTAGTTTTTAATGCAGCGTAATCCTTTTTCGATGTCAACTCTTGAATAATTTGAGAACCTAAATTAGAGGTCATCACTATTACGGTATTACGAAAATCTACTGTACGACCATGCCCATCAGTTAAGCGCCCATCATCTAATACTTGCAATAAAATGTTAAATACATCGGCGTGCGCTTTTTCAATTTCGTCAAGGAGAACAACTGAATAAGGTTTCCGACGAACTGCTTCAGTAAGATAACCTCCTTCTTCATAACCAACGTATCCAGGGGGTGCTCCAACTAAACGGGCAACAGAATGTTTTTCCATAAATTCAGACATATCTAAGCGTACCATTGCATCGTCAGAATCAAATAAAAACCCTGCTAAAGCTTTGCAAACCTCTGTTTTACCGACACCGGTTGGCCCAGAAAAAATAAATGATCCTATTGGGCGTTTAGGATCTGACAAGCCAGCACGAGATCGCCGGATAGCATTTGCTACAACCGCAATCGCTTCATCTTGTCCAATGACTCGTCGATGTAAGGCATCTTCCATATGTAGTAATTTTTCTCGTTCACCCTCTAACATCTTAGCTACAGGTATCCCGGTCCATTGTGAAACAATTTCAGCAATTTCTTTCTCACTCACTTTATTACGTACTAAATGAGCTTCTTTTTTTTCCATCTTCTGAGCAGCCAATAATTTTTTCTCTAATGCAGGAATTTGACCATATTGTAATTCGGACATTCGATTTAAATCACCCGCTCGGCGTGCTTTTTCTAATTCAAATTGAGCCTTTTCAAGCTCACTTTTTATTTTTTGCTCCCCTTGCAAGGTAGCTTTTTCAGCTTTCCAAACCTCATTAAGATCGGCATATTTTTTTGACAGCTCTGTAATTTCATTTTCTAAATTTTCCAATCTCTGCTTAGAAGATTCATCCGTTTCTTTTTTTAAAGCTTCTCTTTCAATCTTTAATTGGATTAATCTTCGATCTAATCGATCCAACTTTTCAGGCTTAGAATCAATTTCAATTCTAATTCGACTAGCAGCCTCATCAATAAGATCTATCGCTTTATCAGGTAAATTTCTATCAGAAATATAACGATGGGACAGAGTAGCTGCCGCTACGATAGCAGAATCCATAATTTCTACACCATGGTGAATTTCGTAACGTTGCTTTAAACCACGTAAAATGGCTATAGTATCTTCAACGCTAGGTTCATCGACTAAAATTTTTTGAAAGCGCCGTTCTAATGCCGCATCTTTTTCAATGTAATTACGATATTCATTTAAAGTAGTCGCACCAATACAATGCAACTGACCTCTTGCTAAAGCAGGTTTTAACATATTTCCAGCATCCATCGCACCTTCTGCTTTCCCAGCACCGACCATGGTATGCAATTCATCTATAAATAAAATAATTTGACCTTCTTGTTTAGACAGCTCATTTAAAACCGCTTTTAGGCGTTCTTCAAATTCTCCCCGATATTTAGCCCCAGCTATCAACGAACCCATATCTAAAGCCAGTAAGCGCTTGTTTCTTAATCCTTCTGGAACTTCATGATTAACAATGCGTTGTGCAAGTCCTTCCACTACAGCGGTCTTACCCACACCCGGCTCGCCAATAAGTACAGGGTTATTTTTAGTTCGTCTTTGTAGCACTTGAATAGTTCGACGAATCACATCATCACGGCCAATGACTGGATCAAGCTTCCCTTGGGATGCCTGAGCCGTTAAGTCAATAGTATATTTTTCCAAAGCCCCACGACGACCTTCTGCTTCGGGATCATTCACTGCCTCACCGCCTCTTATGTCTTTTATTGCTTGTTCAAGCAATCCTTTGTTAACACCTGCTTTTCTTAACAATTCACCTAAAATATTTTTATCATCAATAGCGGCAAGCATAAACAGTTCGCTTGATAAATATTCATCTTTTCGTTGCTGTGCAAGCTTATCGCACACATTCAGTAAGCGTACGAGGTCCTTAGAAGGATAAATTTCTCCAGGCGTAGAAGTTTGAACTTTAGGCAAACGTGCAATTGCCTCATCCAAGCCTTTAGTTAATTGGTTTAAATTAACATTAGTTTTATTCAATAAAGGTCTGATCGTACCATTTTCTTGCTGTAATAAAGCAAGCATCAAATGTATGGGCTCAATAAAAGCATTATCCTGTCCGACAGCCAGGGATTGAGATTCAGCCAAAGCGTTTTGAAACTGGCTAGTTAACTTATTTAGGCTCATATTTCCCTCTGTTAATCTAAAACTATACCTTACAAATAGTTTAGTCTAATTAGAAAAAATCAAGTCAATTCTGATCAAAAAACGCTAATGAATCCTATTTTAGACAATTTATGCATAAATTTAGCTCTATAAAAATACTTATCATAGACATGATGTGCTTATAACAAGCTTAAATTGATAATTTCTACCAAATATGTCCCGACCTTAAAAAAAGAGGTAAACTAAGCACATTTATCCAGATTTCAAAAATTGCGTAGGTGTTTACATGACAGAAGAATTATTAAATGATCCAGTATGGCAAAGAAAAACCTTAGAAAAGTTACTTTTCGATAACTTAAAAGAACAACGTAGAAAGAGACGCTGGAATATTTTTTTTAGATTTCTATTTTTTATAATTCTTTTTGCTTTACTGTTTTCTTTATGGCCAACAACTACAAACCTCCCTACTACCTCCAAAACAAAATCTCATATTAGTCTTGTTGAAATAAAAGGAGTCATCGATGGTGATACAACCGCAAGCGCTGATAACGTAATTGAAGGTCTACAAAACGCTTTTGAAGATAAACATACCAATGCTGTCATTTTGCGCATTAATAGTCCTGGTGGCAGCCCGGTTCAAGCTGCACAAATCTATAATGAAATTCGTTATTTACGTCATCAATATCCTAAAACTAAATTATATACAGTATGTGATGATCTTTGCGCATCAGCAGCTTACTATATTGCTTCAGCAAGTGATGATATTTATGCTAACCCTGCCAGCTTAGTCGGTTCAATTGGTGTTTTAATGGATGGATTTGGTTTTGTTGATACCATGAAAAAAATTGGTGTTGAACGTCGCTTATTAACAGCTGGAGACCACAAAGGCTTTTTAGATCCTTTTTCACCTGAAAAAATTGACGAAAAACTCATTGCTGAGCGTATGCTTGCAAACGTTCATCAACAGTTCATTAATGCTGTTAAACAAGGCCGCGGAAATCGATTAAAAAATGATCCCGAATTATTTTCTGGTTTAGCTTGGACCGGTGAAGAAGCTTTAAACTTAGGGCTTATAGATGGTTTTGGAGACTTAAATACTTTATCTCAAAACATAATTAAAAATAAAAATATCGTCGATTACACCGTCAAACCCGGTCTGTTACAACAACTTTCTGATCGCATGGGTGCCACCTTAGCACAACAAATAAGCACTAGCTTGGGTATTTCATTTCATGGATTTCGCTAAAAAATAAAAAAGTAATTCTGACCTTTATATAAACTTCCATTTAGGATTTATTTTTTTATTAGAAAATACAAAAATAATATGGAGTTTATCGATGAAAATTATTGAACAGGGCTTTAGTTTATTAGAACTACTTTTTGTTTTAGCTATAATCGGTGTTTTAGCTACAATCAGTTATCCTATTTATACTCATACTCTATTAAAAACCCATCGTATTGAAGCGAAAATTGCTTTAATGAATCTTGCGCAACAAATGGAGATTTATTATTTAACAAATAATAATAGTTACGCAGATGCCAATTTTAACAAGTTACATCTCAAGGATGTTACTGAAAAAAATTTTTATCACTTAACTATAAAAAGTACTACTAGCAGCTATCAATTATCCGCAATGGCTAACTTTTCTGATTCAGAATGCTATCTTTTTATACTAAATCATTTAGGAGAAAAAACAAATGCGGGTAGCAGTTCAAAACAATGCTGGTAAAAGATTAGTTTTCATTGCTAATCCAACGACACTAATGATGAAAAAAATTTTACGGCTGCTATACTTCTTCTAAATTTCAAGGAGATTAAATATGCTAAGGAAGCTATTAGCAGAATTTTTAGGCACTTTCTGGTTAGTCTTAGGCGGATGCGGTAGTGCTGTATTAGCAGCTAAATTCCCTCAAGTAGGAGTAGGTTTTCTGGGTGTAGCTTTTGCTTTTGGCTTAAGTTTATTAACTATGTGTTGTGTGTTTGCCCCTATTTCTGGTTGCCATTTGAACCCTGCTGTTTCTATAGGGCTTTGGGCAGCTGGCAGGTTTAGCTTTAAAGAGGTTCCTAGCTATATTATTGCTCAATTAATAGGAGGAATATTAGCAGCTACAATTTTATATCTAATAGCAAGTGGACAATCTGGATTTGATTTACAAAATGGCTTTGCAAGCAATGGTTATGGACTTCATTCCCCTGGACATTACTCATTATCGGCTTGTTTTATCTGCGAAGTAAGCATGAGCTTTTTATTTTTAATCGTTATTGCAGGTGTAACTAATCCGCAATCACCAAGCCATTTTGCTCCTTTGGCTATTGGCCTAGCCCTAACCTTAATTCACTTAATTAGCATTCCAGTTACAAATACTTCTGTTAATCCCGCCAGAAGCACAGGCCCAGCGTTGTTTGTAGGTGGATGGGCGATACAGCAGCTTTGGTTATTTTGGCTCGCTCCTATAATAGGTGGAATCATAGGCGGAAGTTTATTTAAGTATATATGGGGAAAATAAAAAATGGTCAGTTGAAAGGAATTAAGGCAAATAATTTCTAATAAAATTTGCGTTGTTGCTATTCAATATGGTTATTGATGGGAATTCGTAGGGCACTTGGTAAAGCAAATGCTACATTTTCTTCCACCCCATTTAACTCATAAACCGAACATTCCTGCCAATTAGGAAGTGTTTTTAGATGTTTTATGGCCTCTTGAACCAAAAATTCAGGTGCAGACGCTCCGGCAGTGATACCTATAGACTCTTTCCCTATTACCCAGTCTGCTTGGATATCTTTAGCACTGTCAATTAAATAGGATGGCTTATCCAGGCGCTCAGCTAACTCTTTCAATCTATTAGAATTAGAACTATTCACAGACCCTAAAACTAATACCATATCACATTGTTTTGCTAATTCTTTAACAGCAATCTGGCGATTTTGAGTTGCATAACAAATATCTTCTTTCTTAGGCGTAGCGATTTTAGGAAAACGCAGTTTCAATGCCTGAATAATAGTTTTAGTATCATCGAGTGATAAAGTCGTTTGGGTAACATAACTTAATAAGAGAGGATTTTTAATTTTTAACAAAGCAACATCCTGGATATTTTCTACTAAATAAATTCCTCCAGCTGGATTATCATAGTGCCCTAAACTCCCTTCTACCTCTGGATGATCGGCATGACCAATCAAAATACATTCATGACCCAAACGATTATAACGAGCCACCTCCATATGGACTTTAGTTACTAGAGGACAAGTTGCATCAAAAACTTTTAAATTGCGTTGTTTTGCCGATTCACGAACTGCTTGAGACACGCCATGGGCACTAAAGATAGCGGTAGCACCCTGGGGTATGTCATTAATATTTTCAACAAAAATTACCCCTTTTTGTTCTAAATCGGCAACAACAATTCGATTATGAACGACTTCATGGCGTACATAGATAGGTTCACCAAATAGGGCTAAAGCTCTTTTAACAATCTCTATGGCTCGATCAACGCCGGCACAAAACCCTCGGGGATTAGCTAAAACAATTTTCATAGCACAGCTCTTAGATTTAAGCCCTATAGTTTAGAGGTGTACAAAAAAATTGCAACTTTTATAATATAGGACAAAAATTCATCCTTTAAGTTTCTATTCAATTTTTCTAATGATTGCGCGATAAAGAACGTTGCCTATATTCACATTTTATTTATATTATTATTACCAAACCTTTCGGTAACAAAAATATTTAAGGTTTTATAAAACTGTGATTTATTAACATTCATCGGTTTATTCTTAATAATTTCAGACCATCGTTCAGCAATTAATCCTTTTGGCAAAGATCGTTGGGGCGCGTTATTAAAAATTAAGTTGGTTATTTAATAAATCCTTAAATTCGTTAACTGAATTACAGCGACGAGCTGCAATAGTTAATGCTCTGGCTCTTTCATTGTGCTTAGCTGAAAATCGCCTAAAAATACTTCTGTCTAAATAACTTTTCCTCAAATGTCTTATAAAGTCATTTATAAGTAACTTTAAGCTTTGTGGTTCTTTCGTATTGACTGTATTCGAACTTTGAGCTCGAATCAGATTTTTTACAGAATTTTTTTGAATCATAAAATTTGTAATGTATGCAGAATTTTTTTGAATTACATATTTAGTAATCTCTCTTGCAACCTTTGTTTTTTTATTATCATAAGCCTCTTGTAAAGCACTTCGTTTTTTTTTATTTAAGCTTAGTAGTGCTCCCTTGCTTAATAATAGAACTGCTAGATCTTTACGCCCCCCTCTTGCGGCCAAATGCAAAAAAGTATCGCCATCTTGATCCTGAACATTAATATTTTTTATATTTTTTTTATTCACCCAATACTCAAATATCACATCGCCTATTTTGGCTAAAGCAAATAAACAATCATTTTCCCTCCAATAATTAATTATCATTAAACTATAATAATTGTTTCTCTATTTTATTCAATAAAGCAAAAAGTAATTCCTTGGATATTGGTTTATAAAAAAAATCATAGGCTCCTTGAGCTATTGCCTCACATCTTTCTTCTTTGCTCGCTACACCTGAAAATAATATTAATGGAATGTTTAATGCTTTTTTCTGCATTTGTTCTAATAACTGTAAACCATGCAAATTAGGCATAATTCTGTCACTTAAAACTACAAAAAATTTATCAGGATTTTTTTGTAAACAATTCCAAGCAAGCTGACCATCTTTACAAGTTATATAAGCATATTGGGCTTCATCTAAGTATTGAGCTAAAATTTTTACACACAATTCATCATCATCCACTAGTAATATCTGTTTCGGATTCGGATTTATTATCATTTGATTTTTTATTATATTTTAATAAAATCTTAATAAAGTTATACCATGAACTACTCAAATCTTTTAAAATTATATGTAAATATCCAGGGCCAAATAATAACAATGCAATTACAAATATAAAAAAAAACGATATTAGATTTAATCCATAAAATCCCATAAACAATCCATGTTTAAAGTAAGCTTAATTCAATTTTCTTAAATTAATTATCGCACAAAAAACAATCCCAAACCTCCTAAACCTAAAATCCATAAATAGTTAGCGTTTAAATGCATTACATTTTTAACGCTTAAATCTAACAACACCCATATTATGCATGCACTAGCTACTCCCAAACCTACAAACCAAAAAGATTTTTTACTTGCTAATTCTGTTTCCTTTTTTCTTGAACAAGAAAGACATTTGGATTGCTTTTTTAAATGACGTAGCTCCTGCATTACATGGTAGATTAAATCTGGAATTTCAGGAACTTTTTCTGCCCAATAAGGGGCATACTCTCGAATTTTTCGTATGAAGGCTCGAGACCCAACTTGCTTTCGTAACCAATGCTCTAAGAAAGGTTTGGCGGTACTCCATAAATCCAAATCTGGATACAACTGACGACCTAAACCTTCCACATTAAACAAAGTTTTTTGTAATAGCACTAGTTGCGGCTGTACTTCCATATTAAATCGTCTAGCGGTTTGGAATAATCTTAAAAGTAGCTGCCCAAAAGAAATTTCTTTTAAAGGCCTTTCAAAAATGGGTTCACATACTGTACGAATTGCCGCCTCAAATTCATTAATTCTAGTATTTTCTGCAACCCAACCTGATTCAATATGTAATTGAGCTACTCGCCGGTAATCTCTATTAAAAAAAGCCATTAAATTTTCGGCAAGGTAGCGTTGATCCTCTGGGCTTAAACTTCCCATAATTCCAAAATCAACGCCTAAATACTGGGGATTTTCTTTATTTTTAGTTGAAACGAAAATATTTCCTGGGTGCATATCGGCATGAAAAAAACAATCTCGAAAAACTTGCGTAAAAAAAATTTCAACACCCCTTTCTGCTAATTTTTTTAAATTAATTCCTTGTTTTTTTAAAGCAGAAATATCAGAAATTGAAATGCCATAAATACGTTCCATAACAAGCACTTTATGAGAGGTATACGGCCAATATATTTCAGGAATATAAAGTAAATCAGAATTAGAAAAGTTTCGTCGTAACTGGGAAGCATTAGCACCTTCGCGTAATAAATCTAATTCATCCTTTAAACAAGCTTCAAATTCTGCAACAATTTCTCGAGGTCTCAGTTGCTTAGCAGGTCGCCAGTAACGTAAAGCCCAATCTGCTAAAGCATATAATAAACCAATATCGCGATTTATTTTTTTATAAATACCTGGCCGTAAAACTTTAACGACTACTTCTTGGCCTGTAGACAATAACTTTGCGCTATGAACCTGTGCAATCGACGCCGACGCCAAAGGATTAATATCAAATTCAGAAAATGCTTCAGCAATGGGTTTTCTAATACAAGCTTCAACAATAGATTTCGCTTCTTCTCCTGAGAAAGAAGGCACACGATCCTGCAGCTTTGCTAATTCATCAGCAATATCAATAGGAATAAAATCGCGACGGGTTGATAAAGCTTGGCCAAATTTAACAAAAATTGGCCCCAAATCTTCTAAGGCAAGACGAATTCTTTCCCCCCTAGATAATTTTTTATTAAATTTTCGATAAGGATTTAGACATACAAAAAAACGTAAAGGTTTAAATAGATCGAGAGAATAAACTAATTCATCTAAATTATATCGAAAAAGAATAAAACTAATCTGCATTAAGCGTGCCAAATGGGATATAGCTTTCATTCATCCCACCCTTTTTGTAAAATTTCCAATCGGGCTTCTAATCGAGCGCAATCGTCGCGTAGATCATCTACATCGATAAGAAAAAGTTGTAATTCTTCGTCTGTGACCAACCAGTTCATTTCTGTTTGGACATAATTTGTCACATTTTGACCAAAATTTTCAATATTTTGTTTAGCCCAAAAGTTTATAGTTTTAAGAACTTGAACCATAGGATATGCTATAGTTTCACCCACTATCTTTGATAATTGCTCTTCGTAATCAATTTCTAAATTTAAAAAAAACTCTTTAAATTGTTTTCCAAACTCCATATCACCTACAACTTGTAGTGGGATATCCGTATGTGCTCTATCTTTCTTTATAACAGCCATGCGTAAAAAATCGAAAGTTGAACCGCGTAATATCAAATCCGCAGGCCCGTTATAATTTTTACTTAAATAAATTAAGTCAGATTTAAAAATCCAATAGTAAGTAAAAGGGCCTAATTCTATTTTTGCCACTTTCCCAGATAATCGACTCAAATGTTCTTTAGATTCTGGATCAAGGCTTAGATAACGATTAAGTATCGCTTCTTGAGCCGCCATTATTATATTGGAGCCAATCAAAATTTCCACGCTCTATGTAATGCAACTATTCCGCCGCTGAGATTATAATATTCACATTCATCAAAACCTGCAGTTAAAATAAGTGATTGAAGCGATTTTTGATCGGGATGACGGCGTATAGATTCTATCAAATAACGATAACTTGCTTCGTCATTGGCTATCCAGGCTCCTAATTTAGGTAAAAAATTGAACGAATAGCGTTCATATAAAGTTTCTAACAAACTTAATATCGGTTTAGAAAATTCTAAAACAAGTAAACGTCCACCGGGCTTTAAAACGCGGTACATCGATCGGAGTGCAACTTCCTTATGAGTTACATTACGTAAACCAAAAGCGATACTTAAACAATCAAAATTTGACTCCACAAAGGGTAAATACTCTGCGTTTGCTTGAATGACTTTTATTTCTGTTAAGCCACTATTCAAAAGACGATCCCGACCAACATTTAACATAGCCGCGTTAATATCTAATAAAATCGCCTTACCTTCAGGTCCAATTTTCTTCATAAATGCTTTTATTAAGTCCCCAGTTCCACCTGCCACATCAAGTACGCTGTCTCCATTTTTAAGTTGAGCTAATTCGACCGTAAATTTTTTCCATAGGCGATGCAGACCAAATGACATAAGATCATTCATAAGATCATATTTGTCCGCTACTGACTGAAAAACTTCAGCCACTCGACTATTTTTTTCACTCTCAGGAATATTTTGATAACCAAAATCTGTAGTCACTGTTTTATGCATTTTAATGCTCAATGAAAATGGCATATAGGATGTTATTCTAATTGTTCCATCTTAACTACCTGGCTGATTTTGAGCAAGAAAATGACTTATTTTTTTAATTACTAGATTACTGAATCTGCTAGAGATTATTTAAATTACCCAAAAATTTAGCTGGAAAGGCCTTTAAGACTTTTTTCCGTATTTTAACAGAACTTGATTGAGTTCAAGGATATAACAAAATCTAATGCTTAAGTCGCGATCCTGTAAAAATAGGGTAGGATGTATGGCTGCGAAGGGCCTTTAAAGCGCGTTTGCTTTTAAAATCAGTCCATAATTCCAAGGCTTGCAAAGGAGTCAAATCATTTACTGGATAGCTAAATCCTCTAATTGTATGCAAGATTTCCATCAAACTAATAAAATCATAACTTAAGGCATTATAAAGTGTCGCAGAGGCGGCTTTTGACAAACTTGCTACTTGGATATAAGCGGATTGGCCAAGTTCAACAAAATAGTTAATTTTGACATGTTTTTTTTCAGCCTGCTCAGGAAAAAAACCAGCAAATAATAAGCATTTATCCCCAACCTCACGCAAACATTCTCTTTTTCTTGCACATTTCTCCGCCATGCCGGTCAGGAATTCTTTCGCAAAAACCGAACTGGCAATATCCGGCCGATGATTATAATAGCCCAATAAGAAAACTAAGTAACTTTCTAATTCTTTGTTTAATCTCAGATTGCTGCTAGACTCTGCATCCTTCACCAAAGACTGCCATTGAGCTGTAGTAGTTGGTTGCAATAAAAGCACTCCCATGATAAAACCTCTCAATTATTAAGGCCTTTCTATCAGTGTAGAACACGCTAGCCGAAATGCCTTACTTTGCGTTATCATGCTCCCTTTTTGAACATTCTATTACATTCTCTTTAACTATCATGATTCAAAATATACGTAATATTGCCATAATTGCCCATGTTGACCATGGAAAAACCACTCTTGTTGATAAATTATTACAACAGTCCGGTACTCTCTCAAGCAGAGCTGCTCCAGTAGAGCGTATTATGGATAGTAATGATTTGGAGCGTGAACGTGGCATCACTATCCTCGCAAAAAATACTTCTATTGAATGGCATGGCTATCGTATTAATATTGTCGATACCCCAGGGCATGCAGACTTCGGGGGAGAAGTTGAACGAATCTTGTCTATGGTAGATTCAGTTTTATTGCTGGTGGATGCTGTAGATGGCCCAATGCCTCAAACTCGATTTGTCACCCAAAAAGCCTTTGCAAAAGGTTTAAAACCCATAGTCGTTGTTAATAAAATTGACCGGCCCAGTGCTAGACCAGATTGGGTGATTAATCAGGTTTTTGATTTATTCGATCGTTTAGGCGCAACTGAAGAACAGTTAGATTTTCCTATAATTTACGCTTCTGCTTTACAAGGTTATGCAACCTTAGACCTTAAAAATCCAAGCTCGGATCTAACCCCTTTATTTGAAACTATCATAAATAAAGTTGCTCCTCCCGCCGTAGATCCCCAGGGTCCATTTCAAATGCAAATTACCACATTAGATTATTCTAGCTATGTAGGGACCATTGGTATTGGTCGTGTTCAGCGAGGGTGCGCTAAGCCTAATATGCCGATTATGTTAATTGATCGGGAAGGAAAAACTCGACCCGCTCGAATATTACAAATTTTAGGTTATCGTGGTTTAGAACGTATAGAAATTGATCAAGCAGAAGCCGGAGATATCATAGCCGTAACAGGTATAGATAAACTGAATATTTCCGACACTTTGTGTGATCCTAACTTAGTAGAAGCCTTACCTGCTTTAATAGTAGATGAGCCTACAATGAGTATGACCTTCCAGGTTAATAATTCACCTTTTGCTGGCAAAGATGGAAAATTCGTTACCAGCCGGCAAATTAGAGAACGACTTGATAGAGAATTACTACATAATGTTGCCCTTAAAGTTGAAAACACTGAAGACCCTAATCGATTCCGTGTTTCAGGAAGAGGAGAATTGCATCTATCTATATTAATAGAAACCATGCGTCGTGAAGGTTATGAACTGGGGGTATCTCGTCCTGAAGTTATTTTGAAAGAAATTGATGGTGAATTAAAAGAACCTTACGAAAACTTAACGGTAGATCTAGAAGAACAGCATCAAGGTAACATAATGGAAAAGCTAGGGAGTCGCCGTGGCGATCTTATAGATATGGTATCGGATGGAAAAGGACGTGTTCGACTAGACTATAAAATCCCAACTCGCGCTTTAATTGGTTTTCGAACTGAGTTTTTAACTGCAACCTCAGGCTTGGGACTTATGCACCATGTATTTGATCATTATGGTCCGGTTAAAAAAGGTAGCATTGCTAACCGAGCAAATGGCGTCATGATCTCTAATCAAGTCGGCAAAGCAACCGGGTTCTCTTTATTCAATTTACAAGAACGTGGAAAACTTTTAATTGGCCCACAAACTGACGTTTATGAAGGAATGATCGTAGGTATTCATTCACGTGACAACGATCTCGTTGTCAATGTAGTAAAAGGAAAACAGCTTACGAATGTCCGAGCCTCCGGTTCCGATGAAAACATTATTTTGACTCCACCGATAACATTTTCTTTAGAACAAGCGTTAGAATTTATTGCTGATGATGAATTATTAGAAGTTACCCCACATTATTTACGCCTACGTAAAAAGTTTTTAAAAGAACATGAACGTAAACGATCGGGGCGTGAAAGTTAAAGTTTAATTTTTACTCCTTGTTTGCTAGCAAATGCCGATACAATAAAAATTTTATAAAATCTTTATGAAAACCTGTTGTATAATTCTGAATATGAAGAAAGATTATTCTAAATCAACCTTTGGAATTTAACATGGCCGCAGCTACTCTAGAAGAAATTGTATCTCTATGCAAACGCAGAGGATTCATCTTTCCTAGCGCTGAAATTTATGGCGGTTTACAAGGTATCTATGATTATGGTCCTTTAGGAGTAGAATTAAAAAATAACTTGAAAGCTGCATGGTGGAAATCTAATGTTTATGAACGTGATGATATCTATGGATTAGATTCTGCCATTTTGACACACAGAAAAATCTTTTACTATTCCGGCCATGAAAGTACCTTTGCTGACTTACTCGTTGATTGCCGGCATTGTAAAAAACGTTGGCGTTTTGATCATTTGATTGATGGCAAATGTGAAGCCTGTGGTTCAACCGATCTTACTGAGCCTAGAAGCTTTAATATGATGTTTAAGACTACGCTGGGGCCTATAGAAGATCCTGATGCATTTGCTTATTTACGTCCTGAAACTGCACAAGGTATATTTACTAATTTTAAAAATATTTTGGACTCTATGTCTCCCAAACTACCTTTTGGTGTTGCACAAATTGGGAAGGCATTTAGAAATGAAATAACCCCACGTAATTTTATTTTTAGAGTCAGAGAATTTGAACAACTTGAAATTGAATTCTTTGTTAAACCCGGTGAAGATGAAAAATGGCATCAATATTGGGTTGAGTCTCGTTTAGCTTGGTGGAAAAATCAAGGCTTAAATAGCAAAAGATTAAAATTGTTTTCGCAAAATCCATCTGAACTGGCACATTATGCTAAAGCAACTGTTGATATACTTTACAATTTTCCTCATGGCTTTGAAGAATTAGAAGGAATTTCTAATCGTACTGATTATGATTTAGGATCACATACACAAGCCCAAAACGAATTAAATATCGATGCTAAAGTAGCTGTTAACAAAGAAAGTATCGCAAAACTAACTATTCAAGATCCACCTGGAACGCATTTTATTCCCTATGTGATTGAGCCTTCAGCAGGTTTAGATAGAGGTGTGCTTGCTATAATTACAGATGCCTATGAAGAAGAAACATTAAAAGACGGGAAACAACGTCTTGTTTTAAAAATAAAACCTCATCTAGCACCCGTTAAGGTAGCGATTATTCCTTTAAAACGTAATGATAGTTTGCTGGTAGAAAAAGCAAAAAATTTGAAGAATGCCATACTCGCTTTAGGAATAGGCAGAATTGCCTATGAGGATACTGGAAATATTGGAAAGAGTTATCGACGTAATGATGAAATAGGCACACCTCTTTGTATTACTGTTGACTTTGATACCATAGCAAAAAGTGCCAATACCGAAAATCATGATACAGTCACCTTACGTGATCGCGATACAATGCAACAACAAAGAATCAATTTATCTCGTTTAGAGGAATATATAAAAAATTATTTTTCATAAAAGTTTTATAATTACCTTTTCCCAAAAATTGCTGTACCTACTCGAATTAACATCGCACCTTCGGCAATAGCCGCCTCAAAATCATCAGACATACCCATTGATAAAGTATCTAGTTTTAAACCTAATGTTTGTAATTTTACAAGCATATTATGTAATGTCTCAAAATTTTTATGCTGAATTAAAAATTCATTTTCTGGCTTGGGTATTGTCATTAAATCCCGTAAATGAAGATGAGAGAGTTTATTAATTGTTTTCGCTAAGCTAACCAAATGCTCTTAATATATCCCTTCCTTACTTAGCTCTTTTTGCAAATTAATTTGAATACAAACATTAAGTGGAGTTAAGCTGGCATTTTTTCGATATTCATTCAATTTTAGTGCTAATTTTACATTCGCAAGACTGTGCACCCAAGAAAAAAAATTATTAGCAATAAATTTTGTTTTATTCGTTTGAATTCTTCCTATAAAATGCCATTCTAATGCAAAATCTTGAAGATCTCGAATTTTTTCTGCTGCTTCTTGGACATAACTCTCACCAAAAATCAGTTGTCCAGCCGCAATTGCTGACTTTATAGACTCTAGATTCTGCGCCTTGCTAATAGCAATTAACTGCACCGATCCGGGTTTTCTTCCATAACGATATTCAGCATTTCTTATCCTTTGTCTTAGCTGTAAAATTCTGCTAAAAATGAAATTTTTAATGTTTTTTATAGAAAAGTTTCAGTCAAATTGCTTACTTCTAATAATTTAAAAGAGTATAATAATCCTATTATTAAACAATAAGCGGGGTCGCTGTGTCTGCATCACCATCCAATTTCTTAGCTAGTTATCAAGAACATATTAAGCAACGGCTAGCTCTAGGTATTCCACCCCTTCCATTGGATGCCGCACAGGTTAAGGTATGTATTGACTTAATTCAAAACCCTGCATTTTCTTATGATGCAACTTTTCTTGTCAAACTATTGGCTGAAAATGTAGCCCCAGGAGTAGATCCTGCAGCTTATATTAAAGCCGGTTTTCTTGCAGCGATTGCTAAAAATGAAATTAATACCCCTTTTATATCGCCAAAGCTAGCCATTGAGCTCTTAGGTAGTATGCTGGGTGGTTATAATGTTCCTGTCCTTATTGAATTACTTGAGGGGCAACCTGATATAGCTGAAATAGCAGTAAAACAGCTCTCACATACGCTATTAATGTTTGATGCTTACCATGATGTCATAGCCAAAGCCAAAAAAGGCAATCCCTATGCTCATCAGCTTGTTGAAGCTTGGGCAAATGCCGAGTGGTTTCTGTCTAAACCAAAACTTCCAGATAAACTTACTTTATCGGTTTTTAAAGTTGCAGGAGAAATCAATACCGATGATCTTTCTCCTGCAACTGAAGCTTGGAGTCGTCCCGATATCCCTCTGCATAGCTTAGTTATGCTGCGCAACCACATGCCCAATGCATTACAAGTAATTAAGCAACTAAAAACTAAAGGTTATCCTATTGCATTTGTTGGCGATGTTGTGGGTACTGGTTCATCACGAAAATCTGCTATCAACTCATTATTATGGCATATCGGGAATGAGATTCCTTTTGTTCCTAACAAGAACCGCGGGGGAGTTATTTTGGGAGGTAAAATTTCCCCAATATTTCAAACAACTGCTGAAGACTCTGGCGCATTTCCTATCGAAGTTGATGTAAGTCAACTACAAATGAGCGATATTATTCAGATATACCCTTACAAAGGGCGTATCGAAAATGAACAAGGTCAAGAAATTGCTCATTTCACACCGAACTTCACGCTCATAGATGCAGTACGTGCAGGTGGAAGAATTCCTTTAATTATTGGTCGATCGTTAACCGATAACGTAAGAGCCACATTATCTTACTCCTTTTCTAAAGAATTTAACCGTCCAGAAAGTATACCCGATAATGAAAAGGGATTTACCTTAGCTCAAAAAATGGTAGGAAAAGCTTGCGGAGTTAAAGGTATCAGACCAGGAACATACTGCGAACCAAAAATGACTACCGTTGGATCACAAGACACAACAGGGCCCATGACTCGAGATGAATTAAAAGAACTGGCTTGCCTTGGGTTTTCAGCAGATCTTGTTATGCAAAGCTTTTGTCATACCGCAGCATACCCAAAACCAGTTGATATAGAAACGCAACACACCTTGCCCGACTTTTTTTCTTCGCGTGGTGGAGTTGTATTGAAACCAGGCGATGGAATTATCCATTCTTGGCTTAATCGCATGTTATTACCTGATACCGTAGGAACTGGAGGTGATTCTCATACACGTTTCCCTATAGGTATTAGTTTTCCTGGTGGCTCAGGCATAGTCGCTTTTGCAGCGGCTATGGGTGTGATGCCTTTAACCATGCCAGAATCAGTATTAGTTAAATTTACTGGTGAAATACAACCTACCATCACTTTACGTGATTTAGTAAATGCAATCCCGTATGTCGCTTTACAGCGCGGTTTACTGACGCTTGATAGCAAAAATAAAAAAAATATTTTTTCAGGACGAGTGTTGGAAATCGAAGGTTTACCGAATCTTAAAATTGAACAAGCTTTTGAATTTGCTGACGCATCGGCGGAACGATCTGCAAACGGTTGTACTGTCCGCTTAAATAAAGAACCGATTATTGAATATTTAAATTCTAATATTTCTCTTTTAAAATGGATGATCAACAATGGTTACCAGGATATTAGTAGCTTACAGCGACGAATTAAAGCAATGGAAGCTTGGTTAGCAGCGCCTACATTATTAGAACCAGATCCTGATGCAGAATATGCAGAAATCATTGAAATTGATCTTAATCAAATCAAAGAACCTCTATTAGCTTGTCCCAATGACCCAGATGATATCAAACCT
>JBDLTN010000018.1:0-17855 GCA_039805785.1 Pseudomonadota bacterium
TTTTATTTTCACTGTTAAGTGATTGTAATTTATTGATAGTTTTTTCATCTAAAGGGCCTTCTTCTCTAACTACAATTTCTTTTTCATTAGAAAGATTAACTACTTTTAGCTTAATTTTTTTAGGGTCTATTAGATGGCCTTCTTTTATGAGTTCCTGTATAGCTTTTTCGATTCTCTCTACATTGTTAGAACAAATGTAAGGTATCATTCTTTTAACAAAAAATAAAATGATTATATGAAACAACGCTAAACCTGGCGATTGGTGTTGAAAGCCAATATCAGAAATTTTTTTAAAATGAGAATAATTTTGTGTATCAGTAATTTTAATAGTAATTTCCTTTCCATTAGCTATATCATTCAGAGTTTGTTTTTTAATATTGTTGGTATCAACAACATAGCCATTTTTTGGTTTAGGTTTGTTTGGAATTTTTAGTTCTTCCAGTTTGGGTATTTGCTCAATGGTAAAATCATTAGCTTTGTCTTGATTTCTGGTCTGAGTATCCAGATGAAGCTTAAGCTTAGCAAAAGTAGAGGTCACTAAGGATTTATATTCTTCTAAATGATTATTTAATTTATCATAATCTTCACTTAGTTTTTTAGTAAAGGCTTTTTGAAGATTATTCTTATCATCGTTAGTAAAATCTTGACTATTTGCGATTAATAAAGCGTTTAAATTCTTTAGTAAATTTTCCTTATTTTTATTTAATTTGCTTTGTGCATTTTGCAGCGTTTCATCTAAATCAAACTTAGATAGAAATTCATCAGTAGTTTCATTGTAAATTTTTTCACGAGCTTCTTTGGCAGCATCGAATTTCTCTTGAGTAGAATTTAGAATAGTTTGTTTAAATTGTGGAAACTCCCTTTTTCCTTGTTCAGAAAGCTGGTCTTGAAACTCATCTCCAAAAGCTTCTAAAAATTCCTCCCCGCTAAGTTTCGGTAGTCTTTTATCTAAATCAGTTTGAACAAGTGTCCAAGTAGTTTTCAACTTCTCATAAGTAGTGGATATGTTTTTTCGCATGTTTATAATCCTCTAGATCTTATATTTTGAGTAATTTTGTTGCTTTGTGAAGCGACATTATCTAGTTCTTTAGAAGGTGAAGTTTTATTTTTAATTTCTTCTTGAATAACGGTTTTAGTCTCTGTATGTACCTTAAGTTTATCATTATTATTAATAAGTATGCTAGTTTTTTGACCATTCCTTTGGTTTTTATTAAAATCCTCTATAAGGAGTCGAATGTAAGTCTCCTTTTCCTTAGAACAGTTTGCCCCAATACTTAAGGTAAGGACAGATCCTTTACTACTTGCTATAGCATGTGAGAATGCAGCGAAGACCACTTGTTTATCCTCAGCACTTAGTTGTGTAGAATTAAAGGGATCAATCTTGTTTCGTATACGACCACCCACATTTTTCAACCGATCGACCCAGGAGGAGCCTGTGTTATAGCTTAGACTCGTAGCATCTTTAGTGACAGACCACTCTCTGTTATTACCATTACTTAATTTTTGTTCAAAAGTAATGGTTTGCCCAGTTCTCATTGCATCTTTAGAATAAAAACTATTGGGTAACATCGTATATTCAGAATCTATTGGTTTTTCTAAGTTGGGATCGCATGTGTCAGCGATAACGATACAATTATGTGGAAGAAAAATACCTTGGTAGGTTGCAGAAGTATTTACTGTTGCAGTTCTTACTTCATGATCCTTTCTTTCTTTGAGATCCAGTAAGTTTTCAATTTTGATTTTTCTATTAGCTATTTCTGAACTAAACTTTTGCAATTTCTGGGTAGCAGCGTAAAGCAAGGTAGTATTTTTTAGCCATGAATCTCTTTTTTGAAATGTATTATTTGGATAATTTTTACGCAAAATAGTTAACCCATGTTTAACAATCTCTTCGATAATTTTTCGTTTTTCATTAACGTCATTCCCAAACTTAAAACTGTTTTCATCGGCTATATTAAGAATAGTGTCAGTAATTTCTGTGTAGAGTTTGCTATCTAATAAGCCCCATTTGCTAAGGTCTTTTTTAAGTCGTTGATTAATTCCTGTTAAGAGGATTTTGGCTTCTTCGTCATTAATTTGCCATGCTTCTAAAGATAAGTTATCTAAATATTGGTTGATATTTCCTCTAAACCCTTTTATAGCATTTTCATCGGGCATTAAACTTGGATAGTGTATTTGTTGATTTTCAATTTCAGAAAATAATTTATTTTTTTCCGCAACCGCGGCTAATTGAGCTTGATTAAATTTCTTTAACTCTGCTTTAAGTTCCGTAATAGATTTAGGTGTCAAGCTAATATCATAGAAAGTCGAAAGCTGTAGCGCAGTATCGAGTTCATTTAGAAGATTTTTTTGATTTTTCTCTAGTTGAATTTGCTCTAAATCAACAGACTTTCCTGTTATTAATTGAAGTTGATATTCTAACCATTCCTTCGAATTCAAATCTGAAATATCATTAGATAGGGTTTGAGAAATAGCATTCAAAGTATTTTCTCGAAGTGTTAAACGTAATTGCTTGAAAGCATCCTCATTAATGTTACTTTCATAACCAGATGCTAAA
The DNA here is from genome assembly GCA_039805785.1 of Pseudomonadota bacterium. Classification (GTDB taxonomy): domain Bacteria; phylum Pseudomonadota; class Gammaproteobacteria; order Diplorickettsiales; family Diplorickettsiaceae; genus Aquirickettsiella. Next base: position 2,558 of record JBDLTN010000018.1, read on the forward strand.
TTAGGATATTCAACTCGTAATCCAGACACAAATTCTGCTATGGTATCTGCAAATTGCAGTACTGAAGGAAATTTTGCTATTTCATCATCCGATAAAGGCTTACTATCGTTAAGTTTTTCTAGAATCGGATCGAGTTGAAGATTAGGGAAGTAATGATCAACATTCTGATTAATTTGTTGCTCAACTTGATCTTGTAATTTTCTTTTGCTTGCGTCTAAAAGATTTAAGTCAACAATAGGATGTTTAGCCATTTCTTCAAGCGTGTTTTGTAAATTGCTTGGCTTAAGCAGTTTCGTTACTAATTCTTCGGCGGAATTTTGGATAATTTCAGTATATTCAGTTATTTGTAAATTATTATCAGTAGCTTGATCTTCTAAATTATTTTTAGCGAGATCTATAAGTTGTTCTCTTTCATTAGCTCGCAGATTTTCAATACAGAGCTTAATAAGCAAATCGTTAGCTTTTCCAGATATATAATCCTTATAGTTTTGATCATTTTTATTTTGCTGTTTTATTATTAAATTATCAAAAATTAAACTGGCTGAATGTTTTATTTCATCTAGATAGGTTGATTGACTTAAACCTTTATTGTGTATATTTTCACATATACTAGATTGTAATGATTCATTTTTAAATAAGGCATTTACTAAACCTTTTACTTCATTATCAGAAATTTCCTGAAGTTTATCTTTAAAATCAGGTAATTCATTGCTATAAGTCCCATCATTGAAAAAAGTGTTTGCAGCATGTGATGCAATGCGTAAAAATTTTTTAGTAAAAGCTTCAACAATTGCTGGATGATTTTCTGGTTGAAAGGCAGCGTTCACGCCTTGTTTAATTTCTTCTGGTGTTGCCTCTCTACGTTGAGGTTCTGTGGTAGGGATAGAAGTAGTAACAGGTATGGCTTTTGAATCTGTGTCTAATTCATCTTCTGTTTCACTCAAATCTAAATCTTCTTCATCACTAAATTGCATCAAATTAGGCTCATTCTGAATACGTGGCTCACTACCATCAGAAAATGCTTCATCTGAGCTTGATGTTTGCTGTGGAATCTCTTTTGGATTTGCTAAAAAGCTAAGAATATTTTCATCTTTGTTTGAATCAGAACTCAACGAGTTTCTAGAACCATGCCCTGAACTAGAATCTGAACGATTAATAGAAGGATCATTTTTGAAATCTGGAGGATTAACAAAAAAAGGATCAAACTTATCTTGATCGAACGGCTTATTAAATTGGGGGGTTACTTCTACATCCTTCATAGGTCCTTCCTTCTCTTTCAAACTAGATAATTTTTCTTGAATAATCTGACTTGCATTAGTCAATTTAGCTTTTAAGTTTTTTGTTTCTTCATTAGCTATTTCAAGCTCTGCCTTGGATGTTTCAAGAGTATTTTTTATTAGATTTAATTCTTGATTTTTTTCTTCTAATGCTTTTTTAAGATTATCATAATCGGTCTTTGAATTACTATAATCCTTTCGATTACTTTCAAGAGTTTCTTCTAAATCTTTTAATTGATTTCGCAGTTGTTGCAATTTCTCTTCATTTGAAATCTTTTCCTGTTGTAATTCCGTTAGGAGGGTATCTTTTGTAGCAGAAGCTTGATCAAGTTTTTGTTGTAACTCACCATTTTTTTGTTCTAATTCCTTTATTTGATTTTTTAAAATCAATTTTTCAGCTTCTAATGAATTGATAGTCTTCTTATGTTCTTGAACTTGCTGATCAGCAGTAGTCAACTTTAAAGACAAAGCTTCTAAATTAGCTCCCTTATCAGTTATTTGATTATTTAATTCTTGAATTGAATTTTCATGCTTTGCTTTAAGCTCGTCTAGCTCTTTTTTTTGATTTGCTAGTATTTGTTCACTGCTCACATCTTTTTTCATAAGTTCCTCGGCTTGTTCAGCTTTTAGGACAGTCATTTGATCTTGAGATTCGTTAAACCTTTCTTGTGTTTCTGTTACCTGTTTAACCAAGTCATCTACATCTTTCTGAGCTTTTGTTTTTAAATTTTTTACTTCAGTTTCTTTTGCTAATAATTGGCTTTGTAATTGTTCTAATTCGTCTGTTTTTTGTGCAAGTTCAGCTTCTTTATCAGCCACTAATTTTTCGGTTGACTCTAATCGTTTAGCAAGCAAGATATTGGGATCGAATTCTGCGTTGCAACCACCACTAAGGTAGCCCACAAATCTATCATCATCACCATCATCGCTATTTGTTTCTTCATTGATCGCATCCTCTAAATCATCAAAATCTTCGTTAATATTGAATCGTTGAGGAATTGGCTCTAAATTTGGGTTTTCGAATGCTTGAGGTGAAAATGTGAGTTCCTCTGGGCTATTATCTCCAAAAGTAATAGGTGTTTCTTCCAATGTTAAAATTTTTTCGTCTTTTTTAAATGATTCTGCTTTTAAATCGGCTAACTCATGCTGAAGATCTTTGATTGCATTGTTCTTCTCTATTACTTGCTTATTAAGAAAAGCTATTTTTTGGAAAATTTCTTCTAGTTCTTTTTCCTTGACAGATTCCGAAGCTATGCTTGATAAATAGTAATTAGGAGGAGAAATATTAACTAAAGCCTTAGTAGCTCTCTCAATGAATAAAGAATGTGCCTCAGTGACTTCATCCAATTCTTCATTTAAAGTGCGTTTTTGTTCTTCTATTGTTGTCAATTTTGTATTGAAAATTTGTTCTGCCGTGGTTAACTGGGTTTTTAAAGAAGAATAATCAGTTCGTAATTTCGCAATTTCTTCTGTAGTTTGTGACAAAGTATTTTTTTCTTCCTTTAAATTTGTGCCTAGATTATGAACTTTTATCTTAAGTTCAGCAGCTTCACTTTCAGAAAATTTAGTTTTTTCCTTAAAAATAGCGAGTGATTCTTCTAACTTATTTATATCAGAGTTATATTTTGTTTTTAAAACATCATATTCAGTTAATTGAGTTTGATAATTTCTTTCTAACTCCTCTTTCCGAGTGCTTAAATGTGAAAATTGATTAGTTAATATTTGAAATTGTTCATCTTTATCAGTCAATTGTTTAGATTTTTCCGCTAATTTAATTTCTAAATCTTCTGCTGCTTTTTCAAATGTCTTTTCATTTTCCTGTAAATTTTTCAATTCGTTAATTAGTTGTTCTAAACTAGAGTTCCTTTCTTGAATAGTTGTTTCAAGATCTGAAACTTTCCGACTATTAGTACTAGAATTGGAATCCAGCTCATCCTTTTTTGCTGCTAATTGGCTATTTAATTTTTCTAATTCGGAATTTATTTTAGTTATTTCCTCTTCTTTAAGCCTAAGTAGTCCAGAATTATAAAGTTCAGTATGTTCAAGCTTGCTTTCCAGATCGGTTTTCAGTAATTGAATTTGATTATGTTCGATTTTAAGCTCATTTAATGTTTTCTCTGCGTCGTTCAATGCTTGCTTTTTCTTAGTTAATGCACTTGATAATTTGGTTAAGTTATCGGAAAGCTTCTCATTTTCTCCTTTGGATGCCTCTAATGCTTGTTTTTTTTTTTGCAATTTATTTGTCGCTAAAAGAATTTCTCCTTTCTTTTGTTCCAAGGTATTTAAATTTTCAGAAACTTGTTTTTCTTTAACTTCTAATGAGATTTTTAAATTTTCTAATTCACTATTTAAATTAAAAATTGTCTGTTGCTGTTTTTCATTTAGTTCTTTATTCGTGCCCATTTCAGCAGTCAATTGTTCATTCTTTTCAGTCGCAGCAAATAGTTGCTTATTTAAATTTGTAATTTCTTCGTCATTTTGTTCTTTTAAAGAATTAAATTCTTCGCTATTTGAATATACTGGCTCATTAGGGCTTAGGATTGTCTTATGTTTTTCAAAATCGGAATAAGCAAGGGATAATTCTGTTTCCAGAGAAGTTATTTTTAGCTTAAGCTCATTTACTTCTTTGAGTAGGTTTGAATTTTCCTTGTTCAATGCCTCTGAAGTATTGTTTGGGGTCGCACCTTCATTCTCTTTAGAGCGTAATTCCTTTAATTGTTTTTCGAAATTAAATTTAAAATTATTCCAATCTTTTATTCTTGCCAAATCGAGTAAAGTAATATTGCCCGAAACCGGAAGGCTGGATCCGGTTACATCAGTTTTTGCTTGAGTGTTAATTTTTTCTTTGATTAAATTTTCTATATCTTTAGCATTTGAATTTTCTTTACATTGTTCTTTTAACCAAAAGTAGCGAGCTATACATAATAGATCCTTAGAAGTTAAATTATCTAATTCTATAGCCGCTGGAAAGTTTTCTTTATTACCTTTTAATTGTTGTTTTAAAACCAAGATAGTTTGTGTTTTTAATTCTTCTTCGGCCTTACTTATTACAGATTCATTGCGTGTTTCTTTTGTTTTTTTTATTTCTATTTCAAGGCTGTTTTTTACAGCAGCAAGTTTTCTAAAGCTATCATTTTCCTTTGCCAAAGAAAGATAGTTAGTTCTAATTTCTTTTATTTTAGCTTCTATATCTAACACTAATTGTTCCGAATTAAATATTCTATTGGCTGTAGTTTCTAAAATCTTTAAAGAATCAAGCTCTTCTTTGATGTATGATAATTCTTCCGATAATGCAAAATCAGGGGTAATTAAATCGCTCAATTTGATGGATTTATTATCCGCTATAAAGCTTTTTAATATATTTATTTTTTTATTAACTTTTAATGCTTTTAATTCTTTTTGGATATTTGTAAGAGGCATTTTTATTCCTTGTATTGAATTATTATTCTTATTGATAACAAAGATTTGTTATTTATTTAATTCTACGCGATGAACCTTAAGAAACTCTTAAGGTTTTCTTAATGAAAGGTGATGAACAGATTAAGCTTCTATGATGAGGCTCGAATTGGTCTGAAAAAATCCAGCTGTGCGGATTAAATTATATAAACTAAAAACTATTTATTTTTTGGGAGATTATAGAATTCGGCAATGATTTTCCAGGCTTGTTCGGCGGTTTCAACAAAGCGAAAGAATTTTAAGTCTTTGGCATCAATCATGCCTTCACTGACTAAAAAGTCAAAATCAATTAACTTGGACCAATATTTTTTTCCAAATAATAGTAGGGGGATAGGTTTGATTTTTTTGGTTTGGAGTAGGGTTAAGGTTTCAAATAGTTCATCTAAAGTTCCATAACCGCCAGGAAAACAGACTAAGGCTCTGGCGCGAATGAGGAAATGCATTTTACGGATTGCAAAATAATGAAATTGAAAGCAAAGCTCCGGTGAGATAAATGGATTAGGGCTTTGTTCATGTGGCAAAACAATATTTAGACCGATACTTTTGGCTTTGACATCCTGCGCACCGCGATTAGCGGCTTCCATAATACCTGGTCCACCGCCGGTGACGATAACGAAATGGCGACGTCGATTTTTTTGACATCGTTCTGAAACTATTTGACTAAAACGTTGCGATTCTTCGTAATATTTGCCTTTTTCTAATTGATTCTTAAGCAGCTTTTCCTCTTTTTTCGCCCTAGCGCTACTGGGATTCTGTTTTAATTTTTGTTGCACTTGCTTGAGTTGTTGCTTGGTTATTTCTGGATCGATGACGCGCGCGCTACCAAATACCACAATGGTGGATTCGATTTTTAGCTTTTGTTGGGAAAGTTCTGGCTTCAATAATTCTAATTGTAAACGCACTGAACGTAAGGATTTATGCAGCAAAAAATCATGATCCAAAAAGGCGAGTTCAAACGCAGGCCAGGCCACCTTTTGCCGGTTACGTTTCTTAACTTCGTTTTTTGCGGATGAAAAAGGCTTGGAATCTGCAATGTCCATTCTTTAACCTTATGAAGATAAATTGTTAGTATATCAGTGCTATTCCAGTGTGCCTAATATAAATAGGGTTGCTAGTTATACTGAGCAGTATAGCAATGAGGGTAGTGATAAAATTTGTTGCTCTATTTGGATTAAAAAATTACAGCGAGCAGACTTTTTCTTCAACCAGCGAAGCTTCGCTTGAGCTTATTTTTTTAAATGATGGACCATCATTATGCATTAATTTGCTGATATAGTTGGATTAGCTCTTCTGTAGAGGAATCCCAGCTTACTTCCGGCTGTTGTTTAGAATTACTTAAACTTTGCAGTAGCTTTTTATTTAATTGTTTACCATATTCAACCCCCCATTGATCAAAGGGGTTAATCTGCCAGATGACACTTTGTACAAAAACTTTATGTTCATACAGTGCAATTAACTGACCTAAACTAAAAGGATTAAGTGCATTCAGTGCCAGCATATTATTGGCGTGGTTTCCGCGAAGATTCTTATAACGAGTATCGCTATGGTAACCTTCCATAAAAGCCTTGCTTTGACTTAAAGCACTGGCAATAACATGTTGATGATAATGAACATTGTGTTGTGGATCACGTAAATTACAAATAAAATCAGCTGAAAAATTCACAGTGCCTTGATGAAACAATTGATTGAATGCATGTTGTGCATTCAAACCAATATCGCCGAAAATAATGGGGCAAGTGGCATAATTTACCGGTTTATTATCAATACGTATCGATTTACCATTACTTTCCATTTCTAATTGCTGTAAATACGCAGGAAGATATTTTAAGCCTGAATCGTAAGGTAATATGGCATGAGCAGAGCATTGAAAAAAATTGATTTGCCAAATCCCTAAAAGCCCTAAAAGCACCGGCATATTAGCGAGCCAAGGTTGCTGGAAAAAATGTTGATCCATGGCGTGCGCACCGCTAAGTAGCTCAAGAAAATTCGGCATACCGAAAGCTAAGGCAATGGGTAATCCAACTGCTGACCATAATGAATAACGACCGCCGACCCAAGGCCAAAGTGGGAATATGCATTCTGGATCGATACCAAGAGCAACAGCTTTTTCGATTTCGCAAGTGACCGCTAAAAAATGCTGTTTGATAGAAACGGATTCAAATTTTTCTTGAAATAGCTTCAGTAATATAGATGCATTTAAAAGTGTTTCACAGGTGCTAAAGGATTTACTGGTAATAATAAAGAGACTGGTTTCTAGGTTTATTTTTTTTAATAAACTTTGTAATGTCTTATCATCGAGCTGCGAGATAAAATGAAAGTGTAGCGAGTTTTGTTGTAAGGGCTTTAAAGCACGAACAGCCATTAAAGGTCCTAAATCTGAACCACCAATCCCTATATTGATAATATCAGTTATTTTTTTACCGCTAAAACTCCGCCATTGATGGTGATGTACTTGGTCTACAAAATGCTGCATTTTATTCAAACAAGCGTGAATTTTGACTAAAACATCTTCACCCATTACGCTTAAGCCGCTTTTTCTTGGGTCGCGCAATGCGGTATGTAATGCAGGGAGGTATTGGGTGGTATTGACGCAAGCACCTGAAAATAAATCATTAATATGCTGTTTTAGATGAGCAGTATCGGCCAGTTTTGTTAATAAAAGCAGTGTTTCTTTTACAATTGGATTTTTTGAATAATCAAAATGTATATCTTTCTCAATTAAGCTAAAATTTTTAGCGCGTTGCGGATCGCTAGAAAATAATTCGATGATGGGTGTGTTTTTAATTTGCAAGAAATGCTGCTTTAAATCCTTCCAGCTAACTGATTGAGTCAGGCTGGTTTTGATTCCATTCATAGTGTTCGTCCCCGTTTTTTGGGTCGTTTAGCTCCTCGAGTCATGTGTGAGATAGCTTGCATTAATTGTTTTCTCGTTTCAATGTCTGCCTCTAAAAAGTGGGTCCACCAGCTTGCGATGTTGGGATCAATTTCCTTGATTTCAGCACGCAATAGTAAAAAATCATAAGCGGCACGTAAACGTGGATGATTTACTAAACGATGCAGCATATGCGGACGCCGTTGTATTAAACGATGTTGTAAATCCCAAATTTCACGAATGGAAGTACTATAACGGCGCGGAATAGTTATTAGTTTCTGTTGTTTGCTTAGCGCATCACTAACTGCATGTTGATAGGCAACAAATGTGGATGTGTGTTGGGAAATGAGTAGTTGAGCTTTGTTTTGTACGCTAGGCCACAAAAACACGGCAAACAAAAATGCCGGTGAAACCGTTTTTCCTTCTCGTATACGTTGATCGGTATTTTCACAGGCCAGTTCTAATAGTTTGTCGTTAGTATTATGCAAAGAATCTTTAGTTTGTGGAAATAATTCCTTAAGTAAGTGATATTCAAGTAGTAGCCGATAGGTTTTTAAAGCTTGACCATGGTGAAAAAGCTTAAGCACTTCTTCAAATAAGCGAGCCGGAGGTACGTGCCGTAGTAACGGGGCAAGTTCTATTATCGGTTCTGCTGTAGCTGGATCTAATTGGAAACCTAATTTTCCGGCAAAGCGGATAGCACGTAGTAATCGAACGGGATCTTCTTGGTAACGGATGAGTGGTTCGCCAATAATTCGTACGATTTTATTTTGTATATCGGCAAGTCCGCCACAATAATCGACCAAAGAAAAATCAGCGATATTATAATAGAGGGCATTCATCGTAAAATCCCGTCGCCAAACATCTTCTTCGATCGTCCCATAGACGTTATCACGTAATAACATGCCATGAGTGGCAATCTTACGATGCTTAAAGGATTTTTTTCTGCTTTGCGCACGAAAGGTGCTGACTTCAATGATTTCTCGTCCAAAGCGTATATGAGCGAGACGAAAGCGTCGGCCGATTAGCAAACAATTTCGAAAAAGTTTTTTAATATTTTCGGGACTGGCATTGGTGGCAATGTCAAAGTCTTTAGGTGTTTGCTTAAGTAAAATATCACGTAAACATCCGCCGACTAAATAAGCACTATATTTGTGTTGGTTTAGACGATATAAAACCTTGAGTGCATTATGACTAATATCCTTACGGGAAATAGTATGTTCAGCTCTAGGGATGATTTTGGCTTGTGCGTGTACTATTTTTTTGGCAAATAGTCGATGAAAAAACTGCTTAATAATGATGATCTTCCTCTATGTGTTATTCAATAAAGATTAATTTGTAAGTGCCTGCAAAGGGTTCGGATAGCCGATTTTCTGTTCCAAGGATTATGACACGAACACAACAACTTCCTAACATGCAGGCTATCAAAAATCTGTTGTAGGCGCTTAAATTGCTTATGCTAGCATAACAAAGCTTTTTGTACCTCAAGTAAAGCTGATAATCAGTTATCTGGAAGAAATCTTTTTAAGGATTGATAAAAATTTTTATGGGGGGAGAGAGGCAGAGTTAAGTTGAAGATTTATAAACCAGCAAGATTAGCAAATCCTCTTTGCGTAGTATGATATCTTTACTTGGATTAATTTTTCTGACGCCTTTGCGTTCCATACCTAATACTATTCCATCAATGTGATTTTTTTTCATTGCTTCTTCAATGCTAAGTCCTACAAAGGGATGGCTTTTATCAAGTAAAAAGGTTTTTAATTCAAGATGATTGTATAATTCGAGTTCTTCTTGATAAGTGTCAACTTGTAACAATTGACTAAATGTGTCGATTTGTTCATCGCTGCCTAAAATAAATAGCTTATCATAAAGTCTAATTTTTTCATGATGGGGTGGCGTAAGAATGATTTTAGGGCCACGATAAAGTGCAACAATATGGATGCCAAATTGCTGGGCAAGATTCAATTCATGTAAGGTTTTATTGATAAAATAATAATTATTTTGGATATCAGTCCCTTTCAAATTAATGCCCCAGGCAGTTAATTCATCCTTAGAAACTTCTTGTATGCTCGGTGTTTTAATATTAGCAAGAAATCTTTTTTCCAACCAAGGATAAAATTTTTGAAGTGGTTTATGCAATAAGCTAAATAAGGTAAGTGAAATAAAGAGTAAAAGTAAAATAATAGACCAAGTATGGAAATAAGTAATGCCTAAGGTAATGATGACGGTTAAAGTAAAAATCCACCCGATAGCGATAATAGGTCTAATCGCAGCATGGCGTCGATGCGGAAAGGCGCGATAAGCAAAGATCATGCCCCAAATAAAAGGTGAAGCTAATAATAAAGCCACTAAACAACTTAAGGTATTTACCCAATAGGTTGAGTTGATCCATGCACTAAATTTTGGAAATATCCATTTTTCACTCAAGCTAAAAATAATGGCTACCATGACGCTATTAATGAGTAAGCGAGTAATATATTGACTATAAACCGCTCGTTTTTTCTTAAGTCTTAAATAGCGATGGATGAGTACAGTGTAATGGCTTAGTAGTTGTCTGGCGCGGTTAGGTAATTTTTTTTCCAAAAGTTTACTCAATGCCGCGGAGGACATAATGAGATAAGGGGTAGTAAAAGTAGTAACCGCCGACACAGCAATGATAATGGGGAATAATGCCGGCCGTGTCACTTGTAATGTCAATCCTAATCCAGCGATAATAAAGGAAAATTCACCAATTTGGGCCATACTAAACCCTGCGCGGACCGATGTGCTTAAACTTTGCCCCGCAGCTAAGGCTCCAGTACCAGTAGCAAGGATCTTTGCGATGATAGTGATAACAGAAATCAGTAGGACTATCCAAATATTTTGCACGATCATACTTGGATCAATTAACATTCCGACCGAAATAAAAAATACTGCTGCAAAAATGTCACGGATAGGCCGCATATATTGTTCAATAAACTGAATTAAATCCGTTTCAGCTAAAATTGAGCCCATAATAAAGGCACCTAATGCAGTCGAATAACCGAAATAGGCGGCAATACAGACCAGTATTAAACACAATGCCACCGAAACGATAGTTAAGGTTTCTTGATTCGCAACATCGACTAATTTTCGAATCAAAGTAGGAATTAAAAAGTAACCGATCAAAAACCAACTACCGACAACAATAAAAAGTTTAATAGCTGAGTCAGCAAGTGTCGCAGAAATAACGGCATGTGTACCAACCACAATAGAAAGACCTGCCAATAATAAAATGGCGAGCAGATCTTCAACTATCAGGACACCAAATACCAGCTCCGCAAAATGTTTGCTTTTTAAACCTAATTCCTCCATCGCTTTAATGATAATTGTGGTGGAGGAGATTGAAAGTGCTGCGCCTAAAAAAATACAATCATAAATAGACCAGCCCAAAATTTTTCCCAGTACGAAGCCGATTAATAAGACGACTAAGACTTCGAACGCGCCGGTTACAATGGCCGGTGTACCTACTCGCTTAAGCTTATGAAAGCTAAAGTCTAAGCCGAGGGAGAACATTAAAAAGATAACGCCTAGTTCTGAAAGTGTATGTAAACTGGGTACATCGGTAACGAGGTCGTAAGGAGGGACATGCGGGCCAACAATAATTCCGGATAAAAGATAGCCTAATACCACGGGTTGTCTTATTTTTTGAAATAAAAGTGTGACTAAGCTAGCTACGCCGAGTATGACAGCAAGATCTTTAATAAGTGGAGCAAGGGGTTGCATAGATCTATTGTTAGTCGGCTTTTCGGATATATCAAGTTTACATGGCTAAAATAAGCTAAATTCTTCCACTTTATCTTACAAAATCTGCATTGATAAAAATAATAGGTTGGGTTATAAATTTTCTAGATAATAGGTGGTTTTAAGTAAATTGTTTCACTCGATATCCTTGATAATTTATGTTGATATTGAACAACCAGAAAATAAAAAAGAGGTTTAAAATAATATGACAGCACTATCTCTGATTGGTTATGCATCTGGCATTGCTGCGAATGATAAAGGCTGTGGCGAAGGACCTTTATTACTGCAAAGGGATGGCTTAGAGAAACAACTATCCATACAACATTTAGCGGCCGGTTGGCACGCTATGCTTGTACCGAGTCAGGGTAGTGAAGACGATAGATTACAGCGAGTGGTAGAGCTAAATACCCAATTAGCGGCTATCACTTTTGATTTAACTCAGCAGAAAAAACATTTTGCACTTTTAGGTGGTGATCATTCCTGTGCTATAGGTACTTGGAGTGGTGTTGCGTCGGCACTAGCACAGCAAAACGGGGAATTGGGGTTAATTTGGATCGATGCACATATGGATAGTCATACCTTTGAAACAACGCTTACAGGCAATATTCATGGTATGCCACTAGCGGCTCTTTTAGGTTATGGAGATACACCATTAACCCATATCGCTATGTCTCAACCTAAAATAAATCCGAAACGTCTCGTTTTAATCGGTATTCGTAGTTTTGAGGCGGAAGAGGAAAAATTATTACAGCGTTTAGGTATCCGTATTTATAATATGGAAGCAATTGCAAAACAAGGTTTAGAGTCTGTACTTTCTGATGCGATCGCCTACGTTAAAGAGACTAGTGTAGGGTTTGGTGTCAGTTTGGATCTGGATGGTATTGATCCTTTTGATGCCCCTGGCGTTGGTGTGCCGGAGGCGAATGGTATTTCAGGAAAAGAGTTATGCCAAGGATTGAAGCAATTACGTCAAGAATCACAACTTATTGGAGTTGAAGTGGTTGAATACAACCCTTATCATGATAAGGGTTGTAAAACAAAAAGATTAATTCAAGAAATATTGCTGAGTATTTTTGGAGTTTAAACAAAATGAATAAGCAAAGCGCTATTGTTGATCAACAATCAAGTCTCTCTAATGATCGTAAGTTCAATCGTCTAATGGAGCTTGAACAATCTTATGGTGCGGCTAATTACGATCCGTTGCCAGTGGTACTTAGTCGTGGTTTAGGTGCAGAGCTTTGGGATATTTCTGGTAAGCGCTATATCGATATGATGAGCGCTTATTCTGCAGTGAGCCATGGCCATAGTCATCCGCGTTTAGTTCAAGTTTTAACCCAACAGGCACAACGTTTAGCAATTTGCTCGCGCGCTTTTTATAGTGATAGGTTAGGGTTTTTTTTGAAGCGCGCCTGCGAATTAACCCAAATGGATAAAGCTTTACCGATGAACACTGGCGTTGAAGCGGTAGAGACAGCGATTAAGGCGGCTAGAAAATGGGCTTATACCGTAAAAAAAGTTGCAGATAATCAAGCCGAAATCATCGTTTGTCGAGGGAACTTTCATGGCCGAACAACCACCGTGGTGGGTATGTCCTCAAAACCCCAGTACCAGTTCGGTTTTGGCCCATTTGCTGCGGGTTTTAAAATCATAGAATATGGCGATATAGATGCATTATCTGCTGCAATTACTCCCAATACCGCGGCCTTTTTAGTTGAACCTATTCAAGGTGAGCGTGGTATCGTTGTACCTCCTGCTGGATATCTACCAGCAGTTGAAAAAATTTGTCGGCAAAATAATGTTTTGCTGATTCTGGACGAAATACAAACGGGCTTAGGTCGAACCGGAAAATTCCTGGCCTGTGACCATGAACAGGTTAAACCCGATGCATTAATCTTAGGTAAAGCATTAGGTGGTGGTCTATTAGCAGTTTCATTGTTTTTAAGTCGCCATGATGTTATGAATGTTTTTACTCCGGGTGATCACGGCAGCACGTTTGGTGGTAATCCTTTAGCAGCAACCGTTGCTTTAGAAGCTTTAAATGTATTGTTTGATGAGAATCTCATTCAGCGTTCAGCAGAGTTTGGTGATTATTTGCATCAAGGTTTATTAGAAATTTCCTCACCTTTAATTAAGGAGATTCGCGGTAAAGGCTTATTTATCGGTGTAGAACTTGATTCACGCTATGCTAAAGGCCGTGATATTGTTTTACAATTACTAGAGCATGGTTTATTGAGTTACGAAACGCATGATACGGTTATTCGTTTAGCTCCGCCTTTAGTTATCAGTAAAGAACAATTGGATGAAGTGTTAGCGATATTGAAGAAAGTATTGTTAGCCAATACTGCTTAGGTAAGTACCTAGACCTGTTAAAAACATTTGTACGGCAATTGTGGTTAATATCATTCCCATCAAACGTTCTAATGCAGCAATGACTTTGACGCCTAATAATTTTTGCAATGGGACGGCAATTAAAAGTAATAACGTTGCTAGCAATGATGCGGCGGCTAAGGCGGTGAACCATTTGCCCATTTGCTGCGGAGCTTGACTAGCAAATAATATGACTGTGGTCATGGAAGAGGGACCAGCGAGTAATGGAATGGCCATAGGAACAATAAACGGTTCTCCTTGAGTCTGTTCCGCTATTTTTTGACCCATCGGAAACAGCATTTTAATTGCAATAAGAAACAAAATAATTCCACCCGCAATTCCTAACGCTTCTTCACTAATATGTAAGCTCGTTAAGATAGGTTTTCCACAAAATAAAAAAAGCGTCAAGATAGCAAATGCAATTAAACTTTCACGCAAGATAATTTTGGTGCGTCGTTTTGGATCCACATGCTTAAGCAAAGATAAAAAAACTGGAATGTTTCCAAGTGGATCCATGACTAAAAAAAGCGTCACCGCAGCAGAAAAAATATTCATTTGAAAATGCATAATAAAAACACAAAAAAACTTTTATGTATTGTAATGAGAATAGTGGTTGACATCCAGCCTTGACTTTCGCAAAATAGCCCATCAATTTTGAGGAGGGGTTCCCGAGCGGTCAAAGGGAGCAGACTGTAAATCTGCCGGCTCAGCCTTCGAAGGTTCGATTCCTTCCCCCTCCACCAGTTATTTAGATATAACTTGCGGGTGTAGTTCAACGGTTAGAATTCCAGCCTTCCAAGCTGGCTATGTGGGTTCGATTCCCATCACCCGCTCCAAAAAAAAGCGATGCAGGGCGTGAGTGGCAGCACGATAATCATTTAAACTCAATGAATAATGCATGCAGGCCCACATGGCTCAGTGGTAGAGCACTTCCTTGGTAAGGAAGAGGTCACCGGTTCGATCCCGGTTGTGGGCTCCAAAAGATGAAGAGGGTGTAAATAAATAAAGGATTAGGCCAGTAGCTCAATTGGCAGAGCGGCGGTCTCCAAAACCGCAGGTTGGGGGTTCGATTCCCTCCTGGCCTGCCAAAAATCGGGTTTGGCAAGCTTAAAATGAACAAGCATTATTGGATGTCATGTGCGGCTCATAAAAAGGCAGGGGTAAACAAACCCCAGCGACTCAGTTTTTGCAGAACATAGAATAGGTGAAATGAAGAACGCAAAGCTTGAAAACAAGGCGACTAAAAGAGACTCCATACTCTGGATAATGATGGGAGTTATTTTATTATTGTCTATTTACGTTAATAATTATTTTTCTCACCAGGCCATTGCTATTCGCTTGATAGGCTGGATAATAGACGTCATTGTTCTAGCCTCATTATTTTTTTATACGATGTTAGGGCGACGATTTTTGGCATTTGCACAAGCTTCACGCGCTGAACTCCGCAAAGTTGTTTGGCCCACACGAGAAGAGACGGTGCGTACTACTTTAATCGTGATGGCGATGGTTGTTGTTGCGGGTTTGTTTTTATGGGGTATAGATACACTCTTGTTATGGGCAGTTG
>JBDLTN010000019.1:0-17590 GCA_039805785.1 Pseudomonadota bacterium
CTAAGGTTACCCTTTGTGTTTTGATTAAAAAGTTTCTCGACTTCTCAAAACGGGTAACCTTACTCATTCCTTTGTGTCACATCAAGTCTGAACTATTCCAGATAATGCCCATTCTACTCTATACTTTTTTTCTTAATCCGAGTTTGTTAATCACACTGCTCAGTGAAGGTTTGAGTGTGCCAAATATAGAAACAGTGGCGATGCCGATTGTCAGTATGTTCACTAGCGGAGTATTTTTCAAAACCGGTGAATGGTGCACCAAGCAAGCAATTGAAAAATGTTTTCCAGCTAATGAGAGAAAGCCTGAGAACCAAGAACCCATTTACAAGCATACAGCATGAAGGATTGCGTTAGATAGATTAGGTTAACGACCGAATGCTTTTCAAAAACATTCGGTCGATTCAGTATGCGATTCGAGATATAATCGCAGAACTTTCTGTTTGGAAGTGTTATGCAAATTAATCGAGCACGTTTTATTAGTTTAGAAGGGATAGAAGGCGTAGGAAAATCAACGCAGACTCAGTTTGTTGCCGATTATTTACAACAAGCAGGTGTTTCACTCACGGTTACCCGTGAACCGGGTGGCACACCCGTTGCTGAAGCGATACGGGCTTTAGTTTTACAATCTGATTTTGCACCAGAAACCATTATTCCCGAAGCGGAACTGTTATTATTTTTTGCGGCGCGTGCGCAGCATATTCATTATGTGATTAAACCGGCCTTACAACGCGGAGATTGGGTACTCTGTGATCGCTTCACTGAAGCCAGTTATGCGTATCAGGGTGGCGGTCGCGGTATTGATATCGCTTTTATTCGTAGTTTGCAACTCTGGGTACAACAAGATTTAAAGGTCGATGCGGTTTTATTACTGGATGCACCGGTCGATATTGCCTTACGCCGAACGCATCATCGAAAAACCGTGGATCGCATTGAAGCCGAGAAGCAAGATTTTTTTACGCGTGCGCGTGCCAGTTATCTCGAGCGCGCTAAACAGATGCCGGATTGTTATCATGTGATTGATGCCAGTTGTTCATTAAAGGATGTGCAAAAACAAATTAAACACGTCTTGGATCAGCTGTTAAGTGTATGGGTCAAAGCGGATAAAGAAGATGATTGCTGATACGCATTTAGCGCCTTTGCCATGGCATATCTCGTTATGGCAGCAACTGTATCGCCGTCATCAAACAGGACATTTACCGCATGCCTTACTACTGACCGGTCAAGCCGGTTTAGGTAAAGCGTTATTTGCCAGCAATTTTGCGAAAACCTTATTATGTCAACAGCCTGTGCAACAGTTTGCTTGTCAAGCTTGTCGCGATTGTGTCTGGGTAGCAGCGGGCACGCATCCGGATTTGAGGGTATTGGCTCCAGAAAAACCAGGTCAGGGCATTAAGATTGATCAAATACGTCAGGTTATTGAAAAGCTAAATCACACCAGTCAAGCGACCTACAAAATTATTGTGATTAATCCGGCGGATAGTTTATTGTTGGCGGCTAGTCAAGCGTTATTAAAAAGTTTAGAAGAACCTAGCGCGCGTACACTATTTATTTTAGTGGCTGAGCAGCTTGAGCGTTTACTGCCGACCATACGCAGCCGTTGTCAGATATTACGCTTATTGCCGCCAGAAAAAAACCTAGCCAAAAGTTGGTTAGCGCAGCAGCTTCCTGAATCCATTGCGCTGGATAAACTTTATTATTTAGCGGCAGGTGCACCGTTGCTAGCGGTAAGCTATGCACAACAGAACTATGTTGCATTTTATACGGATTTATTGACCGCTTTAACCCAGTTGCTTAACCATGATCTGGATCCGATCCAGTGTGCCGCGCACTACCTAAAAACCGATGCACAGCAATTATTATCCACCTTATTCCAGATAGTCAGTGAATTATTAAAATGTCAGTTGCTGAGTGGATATACCGTTATTGAAGACGCCATCCCTCCGTTAGCAATGCGCATGTCGACCAGTTTTTTGTTGCAGTACGTTGATGAGATAATGAAATTACAAGCCACTACGACTAAAATTACGTTGAATCTGTCTTTAATGTTAGAGGATTTATTTTCGCGTTGGGCTTTACAGGGTAAATTATGTTAGTTGATTCGCATTGTCATTTGGATCGCTTAGATCTTGATTATTTCAAACAGGATCTTAAATCTTGTTTAGCTTTTGCTAAGGAACAAGAGGTAAAGCATTTCCTATGTGTGTGTATTGATTTAGCCAATTTTCCAGCGGTGTTGGCGATAGCTGAACA
This sequence comes from Pseudomonadota bacterium, assembly GCA_039805785.1. GTDB lineage: Bacteria > Pseudomonadota > Gammaproteobacteria > Diplorickettsiales > Diplorickettsiaceae > Aquirickettsiella. The sequence goes on from JBDLTN010000019.1 coordinate 2,251, forward strand.
GTTTCCCGAGGTTTCTGCATCAGTGGGTATTCATCCTACTGAAATCGTTGACAAAGAAGCGACAGTGGATGAATTGATTAAACTGGCTGCACATCCCAAAGTAGTCGCTATTGGCGAGACAGGTTTGGATTATTATCGCGAAAATACCGAAAAAGAATGTCAGCAGCAACGTTTTCGCCAACATATTCGTGCTGCGTTATCGGTTAACAAACCGTTGATTGTCCATACCCGTGATGCGCGCGCTGATACCTTACGGATCTTAAAAGAAGAAGGTGCGCAGCAGGTCGGTGGTGTATTGCATTGTTTTACCGAAGATTTAGCGATGGCCGAACGGGCTATTGAAGAAAACTTTTATATTTCTTTTTCGGGGATTATAACCTTTAAGAATGCAGCAGACTTAAGATCGATTGCACAAAGCTTACCGTTAGAACGGATATTAATTGAAACCGACGCGCCGTATTTAGCACCGCATCCGTTTCGCGGGAAACCGAATCAGCCTGCGTATGTGCGTTATGTCGCCGAATGTTTGGCACAATTGCGTGATGATTCGTTAGCGAATATTGCCGAACAAACCACTGCGAATTTTTTTAATTTATTTAAGCAGGCGCAACGAAACTAGCACTATTTACCTCATTGTAAGCACTTATATTATTTGTCATTGCGAGCACCGTAGGTGCGCAGCAATCCACTCGATGGCCACGCTCACTGCGTTCGCTCGCCATGACGAGTTTTATTACTCTGTTTGCTCGCCATGACAAATTTTGCTACTGCGCTTACATGACATGACAATTCTCTATTTTATATAAACGAGGCCATTTAACAATGCGCATAGTTATCTTTTTCTTATTGTTACTCAGTATGAATCTTTGCAGCGCAGAAACTGATACTGAGCAAGTAACCTCAAACTATTTTAATTCGATCCAGAATGATCCAAAAAAATTAAGTATTTTTTTATATGATATGCCTAAAGGCGCAGATTTGCATAATCATCTCGGTGGGGTGAGTATGGCAGAAAATATGCTGCATTATGCACGACACGATAATTTATGTGTGGATCCTAACAATTTTTCTGTACAACAAGCTCGCTATTGTGCTAAGCAACAGCGTATTGCCCAAATACAGCACTTTCCAGTTTTATATAATCAAGTGATCGATGCTTGGTCGATGCGCAATTTTAAACCAGGAAAAGAATCCGGACATGATCATTTTTTTGCGACGTTTGTTAAATACTTACCTATTTTAATGCAACATCGCAGCGAGATGCTGCAAGAAGCGGTGGAAAGGGCGTGTCGAGAACATATTCTGTACTTGGAATTGATGATTATGCCTGATGACAATCAGTCGGGAGCATTAGGTCGTCAGATCGTCTGGGATAATCATTTAAATTGCATGCGCCGCAAGCTGTTAAGTAACGGTGTTTTGCCTATTGTGTTAACTATTTCTAAACAATTTGACCACTACCAAAAACAACTCCAAGTCTTTTTTCAAGGTTCGGGAAAACAGTTATGTCCTGATTTTAAATTACGTTATCTGTATCAAGTATTACGCGAGCAGCCGCCTACGCAGGTTTTTGCGCAATTATTAACGGGTTTTGAATTAGCAAGTCGGGATCCACGCGTGGTGGGAATTAATCTAGTGCAAGCGGAAGATGGAAAATTATCGATGCGCGATTATAGCTTGCAGATGCACATGATAGGATTTTTACATAGTATCTATCCAAAGGTTAAGATTAGTTTGCATGCCGGCGAATTAGTTCCGGGCTTGGTTCCCAGGAGTGGTTTGCGCTTTCATATTCGTAAAGCCATAGAGGTAGCCCATGCGAATCGGATTGGTCATGGTGTGGATATACGTTATGAGGATCAAAGCCAGCAATTGCTACAAGAAATGGCTAAAAAACACATCTTGGTTGAAATAAATCTCAGTAGTAATGCGGCAATTTTAAATATCAGTGGGGCACGTCATCCAATTTTACTGTATAGGCAACATCAGGTACCTGTGGTATTATCTACCGATGACGAAGGAGTATTAATAACCAATCTGACTGAGCAGTTCAAAATAGCGGTAGCTAGTTATCATTATTCTTATATGACCTTAAAGCAATTAGCGCGTAATAGTATTCACTATAGTTTCTTACCAGGGGCCAGTTTATGGCAAGATGCTAATTATCACCATCCGGTTTGTGTCTGTAAAGCTAGCTTAAGTAGCGGCCAATTAACCTCAAGTTGTCAACGTTATTTGTATAGTAACGAAAAAGCTGATAGCGAATGGAAATTAGAACAACAATTTTCAAAATTTGAACAGAAATTTATGATGCATCAATGTTTTTTTAATGGAGATTGGCAGATTAGAATGTAAAAAAGATTGTATAAACAATAGCACCAAATAAGGTCCATTTGATTAAATAATAAATCGGTTTATTCCATTTTTTTATTCGTTTGCCGATACGACGAATATAATACACATATTTAAAGATACGATTAACGCCACCGGTATCATCCGTTTCATCATTGGGTGCAGCCGCCGCACTCATTAAGTAACGTCCGACTAAATAATTAAATCGTTGTGTCCAACGATATTTTAAGGGTCGTTCTATATCACAAAATAAAATCAAACGATTTTGACCACTGGTGTTTTCGGCATAGTGAATATAGGTTTCATCAAACATGATGGCTTCACCATCCCGCCAGCTATAGCACGTCCCATCCACATTAATATAACAACGATCATCATTAGGTGTCATCAGCCCTAAATGGTAGCGTAACGAGCCAGCATAGGGATCGCGATGGCGTGGTAGGCGGCTGTTATGCGGTAATTCCGCAAACATAGCGGCTTTAACGGTGGGTATAGTTTTTAATAGCGCAGTGGTTTTTGGACAATGAACGCTAGCCGAAGGATGTTGACTATTATACCATTTTAGATAAAAGCGTTTCCAACCGGTTCTAAAGAAGGAATTAAATCCAGCATCATTGTAATTGTCTGAGGCCTTAATCTGTTGCTGGGCTAAAAGATTCATACCTTCTGTACGGATCAACTGCCAATTTTGTCGGAGAATTTCTAACTCAGGAAAATTTTCTAGCTTAAGGTAAGGGGTAGGGGGTAGGTTGGAAAACAAATACATAAAAGTATTGAGTGGTGCGAAAAAGGTCGAATGATCGGAAAGCTGTCGCCAAAATCGATAACGTTCTTTTCCGCGCCGATGAATGTAGATGACACTTAAAATAAATAAACCCAAGACGATATACTTCATTAAAGTTATCCCGATTTTTCTTAAAAAAAGAAAATTTATAGTATAAGTTAATCGAAAAAAAATAAAGCTTAAGCTCTCGTGGTGATGGGGCATTGGTGGAAATCGAATGAGTTAAGAGTTAAAAGATTTATTTATACTTATTTTTTTTAATAAAAAATTAATTTACTCAATAAATTATTGATAACTTTAATAAAAAAAAGTAGACTGCGCACTTCGACGCTCCGTTAGCGATACAATCTTTAATTCAGCCGAATTTTTTAGATTTTATTCGTTAATAAAAATTTTTTAAAACTGTTCCAATACAAAACGATAATAAGGATTTATATGCGACAGTTCGATGAGTTAATACCGCCCAATTCTGCATCTAAAGATTTTACTAGCCCTAATCATTATTATTTAACAATACAGTTTAATGCTGAGAAGGCCGCTAAAGGTTTACTGGAACGATGTTTGCCGACAACGTGGTCAGCGCCGGATGACTGTAAAATTAGCTGGGATGATGTAGAAGAATTTTATTTAGAAGGGCATGCAACGTGTGATGTTGAAAAAATCGTGATAGATAGTGAGTCATTTCTTTTTAAACTTAAATTTAAAGATAAGGCCGTACAAAATCAATGGTTACAATTCGCAGCAGCGGTAAGTGTTTCAGGAAATGCAGTGGCGGCCAGTAAGGTAGCGAATTTAATTGAATGTGAAAAATTATTCTCTTTATTGCCATATTATAAGGAGTATATCACTAATCGTTCGGAACAGTTAAAAAATATCGCGCTCATTCCCGCTATTTTAGATGATTCCATCGCTCATTCATTATTTTCGTCTTTGCAAATTAATCGAACGGCTTTTTTTTCATTTGATACCACACTGTTTGATATTAATACGATTTCTCTTCAAAAATCGAATTTATCCACGCCTGGACAAGCCTATGATCTAAACATTGATTTTTTATCGAAAGAAATACGCGTGTTATTGAATAAATGGCAATCCCTATCACTCTATAAAAATTCATTCGTAACAAAAACAATTTTTATTCCGAAATTAAAATTAAATGTTAATTTAACGGCACAAGAAATAAGTTGGCTGAATTTTATTCTGGATAGGTCACGCTTTTCACATCTTATCGAGAAATATCCTGATATTTTTAATCAATGTCAGTTGCAATGCTTTAACATCAATTTTTCAGATCGAACCTTGCTGCGTTCAGTATTAATTGCGCTTATTAATCCTACAAATTTTAAAAAACCTATTGTAAATTTCGGCGGGAATTTAACCGGTTTTTTGTTTAATCAATCGGTTTTAAAATTCATTACTAGTGAACTGTGGATTGATGAAAATGATAATTTTGTAGCTGAAATGATAGGGAATAAATCTATTATCGCTAGCTTAGCAAGTTATGCAAGCTTAGCTCAGCGTTTAAAATTAAGTTTCCGAATTAGCCTGCCCAGTACGCAAGAGGTCATTATCATTGATCAAACTCAAGCCTTACAGGCACGAAATGATCTTAACTTTGCTAGTCATATCATTGGCAGTGAAAAAATTATTATTTCAGGGGGTCTTAATTTAACGCATTTACCTTTACCTGCGGTTACCATACATCAGAGTAATAAGCTTAAATGCTTAGATTTTCAAATTTTAGCGCTACAAATAAAAGAAAACTTTAATGCTAGCTTACTCCATAAACTTTCAGTAAGTGGTCGTGATGTTATTATTGATGGCTTTTTTCAATATAAAAATAATATATCGGTCATTAGGGTAATTTTAAAAAATTCTTTACTCAATCGTGGGTACCAACAGCTCGATATTATTCCAAATTTTCAACGCACTAAGATAATTAATGCAGGTACAACACTGCATTTGCAACCGCTTCCTTATCATATTCCAGCGAACAAGGATAACATCAATTTTTTAAATATTAAAAAACTCGAGGGAAATACATCTATTTTTATACCGACAAAGCTGGGAAAGCATGATTTTTTTCGAATTAAACACGATCTCATAGTATCGGATGTACTGTCTTCTTCTATCCAAGGAAAGAAACCTTATTTTTTGGTGTTACAAAATTATTATCGCGAGCCTGCGAAAGCTATCACACACACGCTAGAATTCATCGAACAGACAATACATTTGCTTGACCAGCAAGTCGATATTTTACAAGCTCCTGACGATTGGGATGCGGCATTAAATGAATTTAAAGAAACCTTGTATACTGAAGCATTTCAAGCTGGAAAAATGCGTTCGAGAATAGTAAAGCAGTCGACTTGTTACCAACAAGACACTTTTAGTATGGATGATAGATTTCGACGGGAAGCAGTGAATGATTCATTACTTGAAGAATCATTTAACCGTTCTATCAATGATAAGCAAAAAATTATTAATTTAAGTAAGGGAAGTATAAAACAAAATCTCGTTTTAGTTAATGCAACGTCTAATATGGATGAAGTTGATTGGCTAATTGATACTAAAAAACCTATCTATCATTTATCCACTGAGATAATCCTAACACTGCCTATGTCAGCCTGGATGGGAGGATTACTTTCAGCTAATTTAGAACGCATCGGTGAGCGCTATCAACCCTTCTGTCCCTCACTCCCGGCTTATATGCAGTATGGCTTTAAACCCTTTTTATCGGCCTTAATGAGTTCGGGTTACCAGTATTTTCGGATAGAACACGCACTAGATATAGATGAAAGTTTCGCGCGGTTGTTGACTTATTTTATGCTTAATTTTCTCGGTGTCATAGTGGGTCAACCTTTAACAAAAACCCTCGCTGCAACCATTCAAAATAAATTGATAAGCTTTTTAATACAAGCGTTAACTTGGACCTTACTCTGGAATCCGAGCTTATTTACCAGTGATTATCTTGAAATCATCCCTATGATCGGTATGCAATTGTTGCAAGGATTATTCTTTAAACTTGGCGAGGAAACGCTTACGCTGGCTAAAAAATCATATGATTTTTCGGCTAGTTTCTGGCATAAACCCGAGTTAAAGGTTCTTTCTCAGGAACCGATTTCACAGAATGGAATGAAATTCATGCGAATATAATGGGAATATAAAACAGGTTATTAAGCCGCAGTTTATATTAAATTCAAAATCTTATTTTATTTAATATAAATATCGTAATCTTAATTAATAAGAAATTTTTTCTGAAAAAATTATGGGCTATCAGAAGAGATTATGTACAATAGTAATTTAATATTGTTAACCATACAAAATCAAAACTGATAGTGAAATAACACAGATTGATTATAAAATTATAAGAAGAAGGAACTTAAAATGGATAAAAAAAGGCTATTAGAAGCCATTAACTTAATTACATCAAATGAAGAAGAAACTCCAATTCAAGTGGCTAGGTTTAACGAGCTCATTTTAAATGGCCTTGACGTTAATACCAAAATTAATCAGAAAAAACTTCCTGAATTGCAAATCGATCCGCAAGGGTTTTCATTACTACATCTGGCCATTATTCATTGCAAACGATCGATGGTCAATGCCTTGTTGGCAGTTGAGCACATCAATTTGCAATCCGTCAATCACGACGGCGAAGGCGCATTGCATATGGTTGCTGATTATCGCGATGACGAGCAGCAAGTAACGCAATCGCAAAAAATGATCAAAGAAAAGCAGATTGCAGAAGCCATTATTGCACGTAGTCGTGACATTACTTTACAGGATAAAGCAGGCAATACCGCTTTACATAAAGCCGCCATGAATGGAAATGTCTATGTGGTTGAATTATTTTTGAAAAAGGATTATTTATTTCCACAGCAAAAACTCTTAAGTATTAAAAACAAAAAACATAAAAATACCGTGTTGCATGAGGTGGCACAAAATGGAAAGCAAGGTAAGCATATCCTCAGTTTACTGATGCGCGTTGCTAGCGAGCAAGACCTAGAAGCAAAAAATGTTTTTGGTGAAACACCGCTTGTCATGGTCAAGCGTTTGATACAGGAAAGATCCTTACTGAAAGTAAAATTCCCTATTCTCATTGCTTTGCTTAACCTGCTACGTATTCGATCCAAGCATTTGTTGATCGGGAAACAGCTGAAGTTAGACGAGAAAAATTTGAAGTTGAGCGAAGCAGAGCTGAAGCTAAGCTGGGAACAGTGGAAATTAAGCTGGGAACAATGGAACAAGATAAATGCTGACCCCATTAGTTTGAAAATCTTTAGCCGGTTAACGCAAGAATTGAATAGCCTAGTGTTCCATTCAAAACAACTGAGCATGAGTAGTGCACAAGTACTATTCAGAATAAGCGATTTAATGCGTCGGCTGCTGGCCGATGAAATACCCTTCAAAGAAATTTTGATCAAGATAGAGGGTATCTATCTTAATACACTAAGCGAAGTTCAACGGGTTTTACAATTAAATGCCGCCTATATCGATGAATTACTCGAAGTAGAACAAACACTCCAACAGCACGACTATTTTGCTTGGAAAGAAGAAAAAGCCAATCTAGCTTCTAGTTTTTTTGATTACCAGAAAAGTCTACCGGACCCCAAATTATCTGTTCATGTGCCGTATATTAATGAAGGCAGTGGCTTAGCACGAGAAGCGATAAGCTATTACCAGAAAGGGGTAGATGAATTTTATAGACAACGTTATATAACGGCTATCGAACTGCTTAAAAAGTCCTTACAATGCTACGACCAAGCACCCCATTTAACCGGTCACATCAATTTTGCGGATGCCTATTATCTGTTAGGGCGATATTACCAAAAGCAGGCAGAATTTTCCTCTGCATTAGCCGTTCGTACCACGCATTATCTCGACGCACAAAAATACTTAGAAGTGAGTCGAGATATTTACTTAAGTTTACAGGATTATGTGCAGCTCGAAAAGGTTTATCAAGATTTAGCAGATATTCAAATAAAACAATCAAACTCCCATTATGAGAAAATGCAGTTGCAGGTTTTGAGCAGTTCGGATACGAGTCATCAGGAAAAACTCTGTGCTCATTTTGCGTTAGCCGGCTTTTATACGGTGCTTAACAATCGGCGTTATGCCAACTCGCCCGTTTCTAACCCTGAGCTGGAGCAAGCGCTCATCGCTCGTGAGGCTTATCATTATAGTTTAGCCTATGAATTGACCCAAGGCGATAGCGTGCCTGACGCACATTTAGTACTACAGCGAGAGATAGGTGTGGGTTATAACGTAAAATTGGGTACCACAAATATACAACAATGTGTAGCCGTATTTGCTTTTGAGCCTACCTCAAAAAAACTGGTATTAGCTCATTTTGATAAATTTTCAGGACCTTTAACCTTTATTGAACAGCTATTAAGCCAATTCCCGAAAGAAGCCCAGCTTGAGATTTATTTAACGGGCGGTCGTGATCGAAGTCAATTTGGGCGTCCGGTATCTGATAATAATATTAACCAGGTTATGAAACAGCTTTATGCCTACAAGGATCGGATTAGCATTATCCGAACCGATCTCGGTGATAAACCTTCGCCACCGGCAGTTTTTTTTGATCCGGAAGCAAATAGAGTAACGCAGGGTGTGGCACAGCATCCCGAAAAAAGTTTGCATGCTAGAGCGGCTAAGATGTGTCTAAACCTTGATAAACAGGGAGATAACGACTATCTATATCCACTCACAGAGATTAATTACCAAACCCAGCCGATCATTAAAGATCAAGATTTCACACTGGAAGAGAAGCAACAGCTCACCAGGTCCTATCGCCATTTTTATTTACAAGCTTACCGGCAAGGACACGCTTATAAAGCCTGGTACCATAACCAACTGCTCTATCCCCTGCTAAGCATACTCAATACACATCCTGGAACAGAGGGCTTTAATAAGCCACTGCTGACTGCCCTTAGGCCTATAGAAGAAGAAAATAGGTTACAAACCTTGGATACTGAACCTTCGGTATTGTTATCGGCTAAAGAACGCTTTGGCTCGAATCTAGACTTGGTCAGTGTGATCAGCGACCAATCCATTGTTGGCCAGACACTCCTGAGCACCGCCGATAAAGGTAAGCGCTTATTTGCTTCATTGGCTGATATACCCAGTCAAATGAATAAAAGACCTCGTTTCATGTCGTTTGAAGAGCCCATAGAAAAAAGCGAGATGTCTTATCAGTTAAGTCAAGAAGATATTGCTGATATTGGCTATAGCAAATTTAATGCGTATCGAACAACGCAAGGTGAAAGTCGATTCGAGGTAGAAAACCAATGGTACCTGGAAAAGCAGCTTCAAGCCTTCAAAAATAGCTTGTCTGTTGATCAAAAGCCTGCTCGGTTAACCTTTATTCTTAGCTTGGATAATAACTACTGGGTGACACTGGTCTTAAACTATCAGTTCGGTAGTTGGCAAGCCTTTTATGTTGATGTTAAGCGTCCATCTTCTGATCCGATTCCTGAAATAATCAGCCACGCCTTACGCCAGGTCTTGGCTATCGAAAAACCCTATAATTTATCCGACGGACGGCAAGTGGACGGTGCTTATTCGGGATTATGGGCCTTAGAAACAGCAGGGTTAATTAACCAACTCATTAACACTAATCCACAATGGCAAGCAGTCGATTGGCAAACGCAACTCGATAAAAAAGCCATAAACCCTGAGTTTTTTAAAGCACAGAAAGAATATTATATGGCCTTATTACAGCATCATTTTGTACGCGATATCCGGGCATTAAGAAGCGCTGTTAGTCCCCCTATAGTACAGGCTTGTATGCAAAGAAAGAAGCGTAGTTTTGGCGCTTGTGTTTCAAGCTCGGATCGTGAGCTACATCGCGAACGACTTAATTTATTACAGCAAGCCGATGTCTGGATAAATTCGCTCAGCGCCTTAGGTCATTTGCAGCCGGATTGGATTCCTATTTTAAGTAGCGCCAAAGCATTAAGGGAAGGAAAAGAGCAAATTACTTTCTATCATGTTCATCAACAAACAGAAAAAGTCATTCAATTCACTGATCAAAAAGGCTTTAATCTTCGGAATGCCTTACAACCAATTTATAAAAAGCTGCATGGGCTGCTTAAATTCACATTACGTGATCCGGAACTTGCTCTCCAGCTTTTGCTGACGTTTAAAAATGGTCAGTCGTTATCTGAACAGCTACCGCACTTCTTAGAAAATAGTGAATCAGTGGATGGATTAAATGCCGCTTTCACGATACAAACCTTAATGGCTTTGTTTCAGCAAAAGAGCCGCAATTCACTGCAAGTTGAAACCGGTCCGTTAGCGTTAACCTTAAAGATTCATACGTATGTCAACCTAGTACAAATGGGGCATGGAATAATCTTGGATGGCGCTAAGGTAACTCATCTTGTTAAAGCATTACTTGATCAGGAAAAGGTAATCCAAAAACCGCTTTCCCATTTTCGATTCGGTGTTAAAACAGCAGTCACGGAAGGTGTCAGTCTGGTATTAAACATCATAAGTGTAGGTCTGGATATCGATGAATTAAGCAAAGCAAAAACTGAAGCAGAAAAAAGTTTATTTGCTACGCAATTAACGTTCGATAGTGCGGGTTTACTCTTATCGGTCAGCGGCATGGGTGCAGCCTTTCTAGGTGCTCCGGCGTTGGCAGTCGGTTTTTCAGGTATAGGAACCATTTTTGCAGGACTCGGTGTGGGTGTTACCGGTCTCGTGCAAGCTTACAACCAAGTCATTAGCAAAGCTCAGGCTGTGGGCCAGTATTTTTATCAACTTAATGAAGCTTATCGTCATTTTGGCTATGAAAAGGTGGAGGATGAAGATAATCAATGTCATATGACGCCGTATGGGGGTGCGGTGATAACGCGTATCGATTTTCAAAAAGGCGAGATGGTTTACGGGAGTCAATTTATTTATCGCAGCACACCTCGTAGTCGAGGAGTATTTGGTAGTAGCTACATGAATTATATCTCATGGCCAGGGGATATGCCTCAACCGATTCGAGATAAGAAGCAAGCCTTAATTATTCGAGAACGCTTAGGCTATCCGAAGCAAGTTCCATTAGGCAGTTGGCAGAAGTGTTCTACGTGGATACTACCCATGACACCGACTAGTTACTTAAACTATATCTATTCGGCTTTTCTGGGTGCTACGACACGCAATGACCCAGGATTCTCTGTCCTAAAAGAACTGGAAAAACCAAATCAAAACGGCGAAACAACATTCGATGCTAGCTTCTATACCTTTCCTAGCGAATATGGCATCAGTCAAATAACTGAAGAGCGAGTTGAGACGCATACTACCGTTCTCTTAGACCGCTCGCCAGAATCGTGGTCATTCCAAAGCTCTCAAAACAAGATCGTGAGCTTGATAGGTTCATTCATTACAAGCTTTCCGCGGATCTGTCTTCGGAAGGAGGACAATGTTTACTTTACCTCAATCGTATTGGTTCCATACAATTACATTCATTACCTAGCAATTATACATGGATATTAAATGCAGAGGTCTTACCGGATGATACGCTTAGCTTTACTCCAACAGGAATTACGGTCAGCGGTATACCCATTCACATTCCACAACACCAATCTAATTATTATTTTATTGACAAAAAAAAGACTATCACTTTTCAGTTAGATTTTACCCAAGCTAAACTGTTTATTACACAGATAAACTATGAAAATGCTCAAAAACACCATCCTTCTTTACAAACTTATTTACAGAGCCATCATCTACTGCAGCCAATCCATACTTCGCTACCTTCATTGATTACACTCTCCCATTTTCCACTGCAAAATGAATCTGGAAAGTACTATCTCGGAAAGGCGTATTATGCCGCAGCCGACGATCGACTCTTTTATACGGAGAGATTGCCTAAAAATTTCAGCGATGCCGCGCAGCTCGTTCATTTTAACAACGATTCGGCTTATTTTTTTAAACCGACATCTCATTATCTTTGGCGTACGGATGCGCAACATCAGCTGGCTGAAAATTATGTTTTTTTATCCGAGTTTATGCCGAATAAAGCAATGAATAATTCTGCTCTTACGGGAGCAGCTATCGTACCGATTATTGCAGAAAATGAGAATGTTATCCGAGTGACGCAAGCGTTTACCAATGCCGCTAATGACACACAGCGTCGAGTTACCTATCATATTATAGATAATAAAGCACCGCTATTAAGCAGTTTGAATGATGATAAGCTTATTATGAATTTGCATATTATATCACTGCTCACCGATAGTTTTAATGTAACGACTAAAGAACGAACTCGCTATCAGAAAGCACTACAACGGATCTGCGCTAACGATATTTTTAATATAAAGCTAGCGCATGATACCTATCCTAAACTCCCAGGAAGAGCGGTCTTTGCGGAATTGAATAGCATTATTCGTATCAGCTCGTTTAATCAAATAGTAAGTTTACCCGCTATATGGGTCCGTCGAGCTAAAACGACAGCACGTTGTCAATTGATTCATCCTCAGATCCAGGAGTCAGCCATTTACTTAGGATCACTCACAACACCGGAAGGAAACGAAGTTTTCTATTTCTTTACACCGCGTAGTCAAGATAGCTCGGGTCAATTATATCGACTAGTGGCTGGAAACACTCGCGCTAGACATTTAAGCAGCACTGCCAATCTTATCTCAGCTTTCTTTAATGATCCAAACACCTTATTAGCGCTTACCGATGAGGGAGTGCTTAAAAAAATTGATGCCTTAGGTAAGGCCTATACCTTAGCTTTTACCAAAGAGTGGGTAAACAACCAGACAAAATGGTGGGAGGCCGTGCCTAATTATTTAGCGGAAAATCCTCCGGGCCGTGCCTATATTCCTCTCTTTGGTATTGCTGACGCCCAAGAAAATGCTTTGGCGGTTTGGGTGGATATGCGCGATCACGTTTTTGTCTTAGCCAATACCCCCGTAAAATCGGATGGAAAGCCACTGCAGTTGGCCTATCTCAGTGAGCTTGATGACAAGCGGTTTTTTTATAGTGAAAATAAAATAATCTATTATCAAACAGCCGAAACTCAGGTGCATGACACACTGTTTCAAGGAAGCAAACTTAACCCCAGCGCGACACTGACTCCTTTAAATACACTCGCGGTAGCGGATCAGGCTTATCTCGCCCAACAAAACCTTTGGTTGCATAGGACAGGTCTGTTATTTTCGATCGCCCCTCAAAAAGGACTTGAGCATTGGTTTTTAGAAAGGATTGAAACTCAATGGCTAGATGAAAACCGTTGTTTCCAACAGTATGATGGTTCAAAAAAAAGCTTGTCAGGCATAATCAAAAACCAAGCGGAATACCTTAAATATTGTTTTTACTCCACGTTTAACAGTCAAAACGAAAGCTTGGTTCTTCCATCATCGATGGCGATGCAAGCCGCTAGCTTTCAATTTTCCAATGACGCGTTGATTCCCCTCGAAAAGATTGCAGGTCAGCTAACCCATTGGTGGTGCCCAACACAGAATCAATTTTTTTCAGTACCTCCCCAAAAAAATGCAAACAATTGGGTTTACTTAGCTAAAACCAGTAATCAGGATCATTATTTTTTTAATCCTAACGAAAAACACATCGAGATAATTGAACCGGATACTACGCTGAATAGCAACAAAACCTCGCATCGGTTACCTGCCGAGTTAGCGCTGCGATCCCATCAAACCTTATTGTGGCTGATGCCTATTGCTTATCCACAAACCTTTTCCGTTCTGTTGTTTGAGGGTATCGAGAGCGTAGAGATGGGTATTAAGTTGACTGCAAATGTTACGCTCGATATTAGTGTACAGGCGTTGAATCATTATCGCACATTGGTTTTTTCACAAACCAATCTTGCGATAGTAGACAATCTTAATGCGACGCAGGAAGGCGGACTCAATCTCCGTTTGAGCGTGGGTGACAATGATCTCCATCAATGGATAGCAACACGAGATGGACAAACTATAGTGATTTCCCATGTTAGCCATCGGTGTCAAATAAGCTTAGTGGATGTGATGAACTGGATTCCTTCGGTCGCTCAGCAATCTTCTATTCAATTGAATGGAAGTAGCGATAACAACAGCACAATAATCAGTTTGCTTGCCATTCAAAATCAATTCAATACAACGCTTAAGGAAAACTTTGGATCTGCTAAAATAGCAAACGCCAATTTATCCTCTTTTGCAACACCGCTTAATCGTTTTGTCCGTTCTATCTATGCATTGCATCACGATTCACGAAATCAGCATTCAAGTTTTAGTAAAATTGTTACTGAAAAACAGACAGATAGGTCTCTATCTGTCATGTTAGGGGTGCTAGGCGGAATTGCAACAGGAGGTTTGCTAGTCTCGGCTGTTTGGATGAGATATTTCAGAAGAGGGCCTATCGCTCTACCGGCACTGCTTACGGCTGCGATTCCTTTCGTACTTAGTCCTCAGGTAAGCGAGGCAGTGAGGATGGTTCAGTCCCCTTATAAAGAAGGGGTCCAGGCGTTGTCAGTCTGTTATCAATCGTTTTTTAAGAAACATCACTGTGCTAAGACTGAACTTTCGTTTGGTACATTGGGTCACTGCGCCAATTCGGAAACAAGTTTGAGTTGGTTTAATGCGGGTAATGAAGGATATGCTTATGCGGTTTCAACTTCTTACATAAGTAGTAAAACAAGCGACGTTCAAGAGCGTCTATTCTTAAGTGGTAATAATCTTTATTTCCTGCATTCATCGCAATGTCAACAAAAACTTAACGTAGAAACAATACAGGATATTACTTTTTCTGCGATGATCAGCCGATCTTCCGTTTTTTACCAATTAATGGATACAGCGGCTCATAAACAAGAGCTGATCAAGCGATGGCAGATTGAACAAGCACAAGAACAATTTGCTCAAGGTGTTAAAGCCATTAGTTTTTCCTATCTAGGCGAGCAATGCGTATTGCATACCCGTATAGGTAATATCTTTCAGGCAATAGGCTTGCAACCCAATTGGCAACAACAGGATCCGAGTTATTGGGTAAGACGGATAACGCTATCCCTATTATCACCCCAATGTTTATCGAAAGCGTCACTAAGTGCTGTTTGTCTAGAAACAGGCTTGTTACATCCACGCATACAAGTAGCATTACGTCATACAGATACTTATCTAAGTAAGAACCTGTCTTTATGGTTTAAATAAATAGGAAAATAGGTTATAAAGATGCACGTGGAAATTAGTGGTAAAAAGAAAAATGGCTTATCCAAGT
>JBDLTN010000020.1:0-17022 GCA_039805785.1 Pseudomonadota bacterium
TAAGGTTACCCTTTGTGTTTTGATTAAAGTTTCTCGACTTCTCAAAACGGGTAACCTTACTCATTCCTTTGTGTCACATCAAGTCTGAACTATTCCAGATAAAAAATATAGATGCCAAACATTTACATTTTTATAAAGTTTAGGTTTTATTTACCTACTGTATAAACACTATTACGCAAGCTATCCAGGCGTGGTAAACGATCCCGTAATAGTTGCGTCTTATTATCCGGCGTAAAGTTAACTACTTTTATTTTATACTTTTCACATTCAAGGCTCGCAAACCGCTTTGCGGCATCCAATCCAAGCAACTGAACCCTTTTAGCACCCCGTTCACTTAGTAATTTAATCATTTCTCGTACAGTATTCAGTAAACGCCCGGTGGTATAACTTCCATAATACTTCCCAGCTGCTGTTTTCAGATGCGTGCTGTAATCAAAGATTTGAAATCCGTGCGGTAGCTCTAGAATTGTTGGATGGGTAAATGGCGTGACGATACCAGAAGACCCTGATTCATCAGTTCCGTCCACCATAGCAACTTCAAAGTAAGCCCATAACTGTAATAGATATAAATAGGCCTGCTGATTTATTTCCGAGCTTTGAGTAAGTTCAGCAAGCTGAGCAAATAGCTCATCTAAATTTAAATCTAATCCAACATCTTCTTTCATAAGATTTTATATTTATAAACATAACTAACTTAGTCTATGGCACAACAGGTGGTATAGAACCCCCTGCACCAGCTGCGCCACCGCCTCCCGCCGCGGCCCCACCTCCACTTAGTCCTCCACCACCAGCTGCAGGTGGTGCTCCACCGCCCGAGCTTGCTGAGGTTTGCTGAGCTTCTTGTGAAACATTCGATAGTTGTGAACTAGCTGAACCGGTTTGGCTTGCAGATTGAGCGCTAGGAACCAGCTGACCAATCTGTCCTACATCACGATCATGCTGATGACGGATACCTTGTAGCATCGATTCTTCGTGTCCACTTTCTTGTGGACCACCGATCCAACGCAATACCTTATTAGGTACTTCATAAATCATCGCAAAGCAACGATTCATAATAGCAAGTACTGCAGTAGTATAAATAGCCATCATCGCTAATTGATAAATAAGATTGAAAATATCACCGTTGTAATCATTTAAAAATTGTATAGCAATAGCAAAGCCACGATTAAATAAGGAAAGAGCCACATAGGACAGAATTATCCCAAAGATTAAACCAAACACCATTAACATCGGCCGTAAAAAAACGCTGGCAAGCAACATGATTGATTGCTCTGCCTTACCTAAAAAGTCATGCCCTTCCGGATGAGTGATACCTAATGCAACTAGCGGTGCCGCTAGAACCGCTTCTAACACCACAGCAAACCAGGTAACTGCACCAAATGTAAACAAGAAAAAAGGAATTAATGGAACGTAATAGGATAATACCGCCCCTAACGTCAAATTAATTCCCATCCAAATAGAGAGCAATGGCATCAGAACTATCATGACAGCGGCAAAGCAC
The DNA here is from genome assembly GCA_039805785.1 of Pseudomonadota bacterium. GTDB lineage: Bacteria > Pseudomonadota > Gammaproteobacteria > Diplorickettsiales > Diplorickettsiaceae > Aquirickettsiella. Next base: position 1,502 of record JBDLTN010000020.1, read on the forward strand.
AACTGCGCAACTATCGTCGTTACTGCAAAACCAATACCAATGATTGGGATCCAGCTCAGAGCCCCTCCAACCACACTAATGGTTAACGGAATCGCTAAAATAACTGCCCAAACTTGTTCTACCCTGGTTACCAAAGAATTTCCAACAGATGCTAAGGCAAAAATAGGATCCATATTATTATTATTAATATTATCCGAAAATTCCTGCATAAATGCATGTACTTGGGGAAATATCGTATTCATTATGGTTTTAACTAACCAGCCTACTCCCCAAGCTTCTGATGGGTTATTTGGGAAAACGAGTACGGGCTCAGATCCAGGATTATCACTAGCATCTGCTCTAGAAAGCTCTGCATTAATATATTGATCTATCACTCCATTATTAGCGGGTAAATTATTTTTTAAATTAATCTTTACATTGTCATCATTGATGTCATTAAAACTCCCTTTATCATAGATAGGATTAAAAACAGGTATTAATTTATCGGCAATAGCCTGTATTCCGGTATTATTTCTAATACTTTGGTTCAAACGTGCCATGTTATAGTAATAACTTCCAGCCAGTATCCAACCATTGTCTTTTGCATTGTTAATAAATTCTTTATATTTCTTGCTTGCATCATCGGCTAAGGAACGCAAAGCAGGTTTTACAATTCCAAAATAATCCTCGCCAGTATCGACTAAGCTATTGGGAGTAAAGATTGATTCGTCTGCACTTAAATGTGTAATAGGTACTGCCCCTTTACCAGTAGGTGGAACTAATTTATTGGCTAGGGTTTTCGCTAATGGACCTAAATCTAATGTCATTTGCCTAGCAGCAATACTGGCACTATCATTAGCGGATAATTGCGCCGGATTGTAAGCTCTATCATCTTCGCCAGTCTTACCTATAAAATTCCAATTGAGATTACCACAAACACCTATGTATTTATTGTAAGCTGTTCCTTTTAACCCATCTTGTCCGGGGAAATTTATATAACCCCCTTTGTCTTTACTATAATCAATTGGTAATCCAGTATTGGATCCATCGGATGCTTTCCCTGTAACTACTAATGAACTCATAAAGTCCGGAACAGGTGCTGGACCTGGGGTATTTGTAGTCGTTGCATTTTGACGAGCCAATGCATTTTGTACCGCCAACATACACGTTTCTAATTTAAGGATATTTCCGGCTTTACCTACTAAAAAACTATTGTCTGCTTTTTCTGATTTTGGATCGGGTTTTAAAGATTGTACTGGCTCGACTATCGTTCCGTTATGATTCATATAATTTAATGCTACATTCCATACTTCATCTGCGGCACCTACGCCCTGCACTACCACCCACATCACCATGATTTGTATCATTGAATAGCCGGTAGCTTTAGGTAGTAATAAACCAACGCCCACAACGGTTCTTAAAGGAACCCATATTGAAGACCATTTCTTACCTAAAAACTCGCCTTCATGTGAGGTATTTAAGATCGAAACAAATAAGACATAGCTCAATATGGTAGAGGCCATTACTAATATAATCGAGTTAAATGCACCGAACATGGTTCCTAAGATTTGACTGCCCGTGCCATGCAATACACCATCTACTACACCAAAAATAGTCGCTAAATACGACATGGATAAATCAGTGCTGGGCGGTGTTAAGCTCAAAGTATCGGCTAATAACAAGGATGGAAACAAGCAAAGCAAGCTAGTAAATAGGAACTTACGCATTATTTTTCTTCCTAATAAAAAATTGACTATTTAACCAATCACGAAAATTACAAGCTAAACGACGCTGTTTAATTTGGAAAAGCCAAAAATGATACCGAAATATTTGCGTTAAAATAATGAAATCAATACCTAAACTAGGAAAAAATCCACGCAATGAATGGTTGTATAAGAGATAAATACTATAGCTAATACCTACTAAAAAAATAAAAATCCATATCCATAGCAGTCGCGTAAATTCTTTTTTGCGTTGGATTAAATCGGCTGGAGTTAATTTAAGACGTATGAGTGCTTCTTCAAAGGATTCCTGTGTCTGTGCTTGACTAGGAATAAAGATTTTCTTAATAAACCCGAAAAACGAACGATTGTTTTTAACCAATTGTTGATAGTCTATCCACTTCGGAACGTCAACAGCTGGTTTAATTATTTTTTTTATACCACCAAAAAAACTCACGTATCACCCCGCGGTTTAATAACCTATAGTATCTCGACCACAGCCAACTTGCAAATTTCTAGTCAAAAGATACGAATCAAGCTATTCGAAGAAAAGACAGCGTGAACCCTGGTCATCCAGCTGGAAATTCAGTGCTGACACTTAACTTAATAGGCTTTGCAAATCTCAGTGGTTGAATAAAATCCCTCTAGCTTGAGATTGGGTTTGATTTCATTTGCATTAAGTTGGATAATTAAGATTCCTTTGCAGCAGTTTATACTCATTTTAATGGGTATTAAAAATAAAATAATACATACTTATGCCTGACTTAACTCACAAAGGTTCGCACCTCTATTGGAAGCTCTATCAGGATCCATTGATCTATAGAGTTTTGTGCTTTATGGAAAGTGTAGAGTCCTGGACTAAGGATGGTGATACTGCACTTGAAGCAAGCATCCTAGAACTAGGTAAAGAACTTGATGACATCGAAAAGGTTGATCTAGATAAACTTGCCCAACAAGCTCTGTTTATCCGTTTGGGTAATCATTTAGGTATGTCTCGTACCTTACGCTTACTCCAAGCTATCGATACTTCACATCCAGGTTCTGCTGCTAAGTTACTCATGCACGCTGAAGAAATCAGTAATGGCCCTGAAGATGAAGCGGGGTTATTTTTGCGTAGAAATATTAGCTTTGAACGTCTCCGTCTACTCGCTAGAGTGTTTTCCCAAGATCGCTTGGATTTAGTGTTAAAAGCATTAGAAGGTGAATAATGATGCCAAGATCCTACCTAATACAGTGCATTTTAATTTTTCTTTGTTATTCTTCCATCGATCTAGCGTATGCCTATCCCGATTCTACTTATAGCCAGCCTTCTCTTAGTGATGAAATCAAACAATCAGAAACCAATGCTTCCCAAGCAGTTCTGGATGTCTTAAACGCTCATGCCGACACTGATAATAACGTTTCTCAACAAAGCCAAGCCCAACCTAAATCATCCGTAGCGACTCCGAGCCCTCGTTCAAATAGCGATAAAGCGTTCACTCCTTTAGATAATAAATCTAAAAGTTCAACGTCTTCATCTAATCAAAATCCTTGGTTGCAACCTAATCCATGGGCAAAACAACCCCCCAATATTTGGGAAAAAAAGGCTAAAGTAAATCCTTATTCTAATGCGCCTATTCCTGGCCCTTCGCCATCAACAAATTCAATTGTTCCTAACCCACCGAATATTTTTGCACCCGCGCAACCCACTACTAACGCCAAACAAACGCCGCAACCCAGTGATAATTTCTAAAAATTTTAAACTCCATGAGGATGTTGTTATGTTTTACTCACCAAAAATAAGCGCTTTAAAAAAAAGTTTTTTATACATTTTTCTGGCTGCTAGCAGTTTGTGTACTATGCCCAGTTATGCAAATGTAGGCCCAGTCCCTATGCCTGACTTTACAACAACCAGCATAAGAAATTTAGTAGCAGGCTACGGTAGTTCAGCCATTTCAAATAACCTAATGAATACTGCACCGGTAAATGATAGCTTAACCATTGCGATTAACAGTGCTCAAGCTACTTATTTATTATTTCCTACTTCACCTTTAGTTAGCCCTTTGACACAACAATTACTTAGTCAATCAGCTAACTTAGATGATAAAAGCAATAATATCATCGCCTTTACTTGGAATCCGGATAGCAAAACCAATCCTGATGTAGAAAAAAATCCTTTACAATCGATTGATATTAATAGTCTGTTACAACCTCTTAGTTATAACGAAGCTCAAGCCATTGCAGCTAAGAATGTAATTAATGCCTTAAATTCTTCTCTCGCACCGATTAATACGGTTAATTTTAATCAGTTAGTGGCTAATCTAAACGGAAATAAAACCAGCAACTTAAATGTTAAATTAAATGAAAAACCTATTAAAGAATATCTTGCAAGTTTACGTAGCTATTTAGCCACACAAAGTATTGCACTCAGTAATCTTTATCAACTTTATGCAGAACGACAGCCCCTCAATCCTGATGATCCTGCCGTAAAATCTACAATTGGGCAACTACCCAGTGAAATTAAAGGACCTTATAGCTCATTAAAATTAGAAAATTTTATGGCAACGCGCCGAATTCTCGATAAAGATTGGTATAAAAATGATTTGATTCATGAAAATCCAGCCACCTTACAACGTCAACAAGTCGAACTGTTAGCAGAGAATTTAGCTGAAAGCTATCATACACGGATGACTTTAGAGCGTTTACTCGCTACTATGTCGGTCTTAGTATTAGAACTCAATAATCAAGGACGGTCACAGCTAATACAACAAGCACAAAATATTAATAACCCTAACTCAACACCAGGATAATTTTTTCTTATAAACTACATGGACCCTAAAAATACGCTATGCTCTTTATTAGAACAGGTTAATTCCCCCGCGCAGTTGCGTGAACTCACACTCACGCAACTGCCGCAATTAGCGACTGAGCTCAGAACATTTCTTATTCAAACACTGGATCAATGTGGGGGTCACTTTGCGGGTAACTTAGGTACCGTAGAATTAACCATTGCGTTACATTATGTATTTAATACACCACATGATCAGCTCGTTTGGGATGTCGGTCACCAAGCGTATGCGCACAAAATTCTTACCGGCCGACGCGAGCAACTTCGTAGTATTCGCAAAGCTCATGGCCTAGCACCCTTTCCTTCTCGAGAAGAAAGTTTATTTGATAGTTTTGGCGTCGGTCATTCGAGCACATCGATTAGTGCTGCCTTAGGATTTAGCGTCGCAGCAAAAAAAAATAATACTGGCCAAAAAGCCATTGCAGTCATCGGTGACGGCGCAATGACTGCCGGCATGGCTTTTGAAGCCTTAAATCACGCGGGTGCACTCCATGCCGACCTCTTAGTCGTACTGAATGATAACGATATGTCGATATCCAATAATGTGGGTGCCTTATCTAATTATTTTGCGAGGATATTATCCAGTAAACTTTACTCGAGTGTCAGAGAAGGTAGCAAAAGAATTTTAGAATCTATTCCTAGTGTTCGTGAACTTGCTAAACGAACAGAAGAACATGTCAAAGGAATGTTTGTTCCCGGTACTTTATTTGAAGAATTAGGTTTTAATTATATAGGACCCATTGATGGCCATGATTTACCGCTATTATTAAATACTTTAACTAATCTACGTCAATTATCGGGCCCTCAGTTGGTTCATGTCATTACCACAAAAGGAAAAGGTTATACGGCTGCCGAACAAAACCCTATTGCTTATCATGCCGTCAATCCAAATTTTTTAGCGCCCGTTTTATCTACTAAACCAACTAAACCCAAACCTAAGACCTATGCCAATATTTTTGGGGAATGGATTTGCGATATGGCCGCTCTCGACGAACGTTTAATCGCGATTACACCGGCGATGCGCGAAGGTTCGGATCTGATAGAATTTTCTAAACGTTATCCGGATCGCTATTTCGACGTAGGTATTGCAGAACAACATGCCGTTACTTTTGCTGCCGGCTTAGCCTGTGCAGGTCAAAAACCGGTAGTGGCTATCTATTCTACCTTCCTACAACGTGCTTATGATCAACTTATACATGACGTTGCCTTGCAAAAACTACCCGTGTTGTTTGCGTTAGATAGGTCAGGAATCGTCGGAGGTGACGGTGCCACCCACCATGGTTGCTTCGATTTATCGTATATGCGCTGCATTCCAAATCTGACCATCATGACACCAAGTAATGAAAACGAATTAAGACAAATGCTTTACACCGGTTTTCAACTTGCTACACCTTGTGCTGTGCGCTATCCACGCGGCACAGGGATAGGTGCCTCAGTTAAGCAAGACATGTCATGCATACCCTTAGGTAAAGCGGAAATCTGTCGCAAGGGACACACCATTGCACTATTGGCTTTTGGTTCAATGCTACATCCCGCCCTTTGCGTCGGCACATCACTCGATGCCACGGTGGTCAATATGCGTTTTGTTAAACCATTAGATGAAAAGCTGTTACTAAATTTAGCCAACACTCATACCCTGTTGGTCAGTTTAGAAGAAAATGTTAAGGTAGGGGGTGCAGGATCAGCGGTAAGTGAATTTTTACATCAACAAGGTGTTAGTTGCGATGTATTGATCTTAGGACTTCCAGATCGATTTGTTGAACATGGTGATCCCAATATCTTGCTTGCAGAAGTCGATTTAGATACAGCCACTATCCTATCAGCTATTGAGCAACGACTCGGTGACTCGTCATCGAATCACGAACACTCTGGCACTATCACTGACTTTTTAGTACAGTGAGCACATTTTCTGAGCTTTTGTTGCATTAAGCACACTGAGACTTTTTTATATTTATGATTTCTAAGCTTTTAAGTCAATTTATCCCAAGTCGTAACCAACGATTACTAAAACAATTTGAAAAAACTGTTGTTAATATCAATGCATTAGAACCTTATCTTCAGAATTTATCTGATGCGCAATTGCAAGCTAAAACCTCAGAGTTCAAAACGCGCTTACAAGAAGGTTGTGCTTTAGATGAATTATTAATAGAAGCGTTTGCTGTAGTGCGCGAAGCCAGTATTCGAGTATTAGGTTTACGTCATTTTGACGTACAATTAATTGGTGGCATGGTACTGCATAGCGGTAAAATTGCTGAAATGCGTACCGGCGAAGGTAAAACCTTAGTGGCTACCTTACCTGCTTATCTGAATGCATTAAGTGGTTTAGGTGTACATATCGTCACTGTTAATGATTATTTAGCTAAACGTGACGCAGAATGGATGAAACCTGTCTATGCTTTTCTAGGTTTAAGTACTGGTGTCATTGTCTCTGATCTTCCACTCGCACAACGCCAAGCAGCTTATGCAGCGGATATTACTTATGGTACTAATAATGAATTTGGCTTTGATTATCTACGCGATAATATGGCATTTTCATTGGCAGAAAAAGCACAACGCATTTTAAATTTCGCCATTGTCGATGAAGTAGACTCCATTTTGATTGATGAAGCACGTACTCCATTAATCATTTCCGGTGCCAGTGAAGAAAGTTCAGAACTTTATATCAAGATCAATCAAATTATTCCTAAACTGGTTTTAAGAAAAGAAGAAAATGGTCCTGGTGATTTTTATCTCGATGAAAAAGCAAAACAAGCCTACTTAACTGAAGAAGGACATCAAAAATTAGAAGAACTCTTAGTCAAACAAGGCTTATTAAAGTCTGGCGATAACTTATATCATTTGACTAATATTGGTTTAATGCATCATGTTTACGCGGCTTTACGTGCCCATTATTTATTCCAGCGTGACATCGATTATATCGTGCAAAATAATCAAGTTATTATTGTGGATGAACATACGGGTCGTTTAATGTCAGGTCGGCGCTGGTCAGATGGTTTACATCAAGCCGTTGAAGCAAAAGAAAACGCCAACATTCAGAACGAAAATCAAACGCTTGCTTCAATTACGTTTCAAAATTATTTTCGCCTTTATCATAAATTAGCGGGAATGACGGGCACAGCTGATACTGAAGCCTATGAATTTCAACAAATTTATAATTTAGAAGTTGTTGTAATTCCCACGCACTTACCGGTTTCTCGTCAAGACTTAGCCGATCAAATTTATCTGACTAAAGATGAAAAATTTAAGGCTATCATTGACGATATTAAAGCCTGCCAAGCACGTAAGCAACCCGTATTAGTGGGTACCGCATCGATAGAAACTTCGGAATATTTGTCACAATTACTGCAAAAGGAAAACATTCCACATCAAGTACTCAATGCCAAATTTCACGAAAAAGAAGCACAAATTATTGCTGAAGCCGGCCGCCCTGGAACAGTTACTATTGCTACAAACATGGCCGGTCGAGGAACGGATATTGTCTTAGGCGGTAATTTAAAAGCTGAACTCGCTGCTTTACCGAGTGATAGCTCTGCCGAAGAGATTGCCGAACATAAACTCAACTGGCAAAAAAGACATGATGAAGTAATTGCAGCTGGCGGTTTACATATCATCGGGAGCGAACGACACGAATCGCGTCGTATTGATAATCAATTACGTGGCCGTTCGGGACGACAAGGTGATCCTGGCTCCTCACGTTTTTATTTATCGCTACAAGATAATTTAATGCGGATTTTTGCTTCGGATCGCGTTGCTATGATTATGCAAAAGATTGGCATGCAGCCTGGCGAAGCCATTGAGCATCGCTGGATAACCCGTGCAATAGAAAACGCGCAACGTAAAGTTGAAGGTCGTAACTTTGATGTGCGCAAACAATTATTAGAATTCGATAATGTTGCTAATGAACAACGTAAAGTCATTTACGAACAACGTAATGAATTACTGGCTACTGATGATATTTCGCCAATTATAGATAATTTATGGACTGATGTTATTTATAGTACTATTGAACACTATATACCTCCACAAAGTTTAGAAGAACAATGGGACATACCAGGCCTAAAAAATCTGTTGAAACAAGATTTTTGTTTAGATTTACTCATAGATACCTGGTTAGAAGATCCTAATTGTCTGGAAGAAAATCTTCGCGAAAAAATCTTACTTGCCGCTCAAACTGCTTATGCTGAAAAAGAAAAATTATTTGGTTCGCCAACATTACGTCAAGTTGAAAAAACCTTAATGCTACAAACACTTGATACTTTATGGAAGGATCACCTCGCTGCAATGGATCATTTACGCCAAGGAATCCATTTACGTGGTTATGCACAAAAAAATCCAAAACAAGAATACAAACGTGAATCCTTCATGTTATTTGCTGAACTTTTAGATCAGCTAAAATATCAAGTCACCAGTCTACTCAGTTGTCTGCAAATTAGAGCGCCTGAAGACGCCGAACGTTTAGAAGAACAACGCCGCCAACAAATGCCACAATTACTCGATTTCCAACATCAAACTTCACTAATTGAAGGCGAAGAATCATTAACTGACACTGCGCCCATGCGCCTTAGTACACAACGAAGTGCAAATAAAACTGGTCGCAATGATCCTTGTCCTTGTGGTTCTGGAAAAAAATATAAACATTGCCATGGACAAATTAATTAATTTATAAGCTTTTCATTTAACTCGATATTTATTATATGTCTCCTATTATTATAAAAACTCCAGCAGAAATTGAAAAAATGCGCATTGCCGGTCGGCTTGCAGCTGAAGTATTAGAAATGATTGCACCGCATGTAAAAGCAGGCGTTACTACCAATCAGCTTGATAAAATCTGTCATGATTATATCGTCAATGAACAACGCGCCATTCCTGCCCCTTTAAATTATCGAGGTTTTCCTAAGTCAATTTGCACCTCTATCAACCATCAAGTCTGTCATGGCATTCCTAGCGAACGTGTATTAAAAGAGGGTGATCTGATTAATATTGATATCACTGTCATAAAAGATGGTTATCATGGTGACACCAGCAAAATGTTTTTTGTGGGGAAACCTTCGATATTGGCGCAACGTTTAACAAAAATAACCCAAGATTGCTTATATCGAGCGATACGCCTAGTCAAACCGGGTACTTATCTAGGTGATATTGGTGCCTGCATACAGCAGTATGCCGAAGCAGAAGGTTTTTCTGTGGTACGTGAATATTGTGGCCATGGTATTGGCCGACTCTTCCATGAAGATCTGCAAGTTTTACATTATGGTCAAGCAGGAACAGGAATTCAACTCATACCTGGCATGACCTTCACGATAGAACCTATGATCAATGCGGGTAAACGATTTACTAAACTCATGCCTGACCAATGGACTGTTGTGACTAAGGATCATAGTCTATCGGCTCAATGGGAACACACACTACTCGTTACTAAGTCCGGATATGAAGTGTTTACTAAACGTATTGAAGAACAAGGCTTAATCTAACCCTGTCTTCCCCCTCCTCTAGCCGGCTAAGCAGCTTAGTTGCTTTAGAGCAATTGAGACTATATAGTCAACCTCTAGTATTTTTACTGAACTGAAAGCGTTTACTCATAAAGATAATAATTATGCGCTTAATTTACATTGTTCTTTTATTCATTTTAATTTCGGCCACTACAGTTAGTATCGTTTTTTATCATAAAAATGATAGCCAACAGATACCTCCAGTTGTAGTAGAAGCTATCTCTGCCCATTTAGAACCATGGCAAGACAGTATTCAAGCGGTAGGTAGCCTATCTGCCAATCAAGGGACTCTCCTTAAAGCGGCTACAACGGGTCGAGTCACCGCCATTTACTTTCATTCCGGTGAGAATGTTAAAGTCGGTACCCCTTTACTGCAGCTTAACCCAGATATCTTAAAAGCTCAGTTAGATGCAGCTAAAGCAGAAACCCAATTAAGTAAAGCTGATTATGAGCGCGGCCTAACCTTATATGAGAAAAAGGTTTTTGCAAAAGCAGAGATAGATAAGGTTTCCGCAACTTACCAAGCTAATCTCGCTAAGCAAGAGCAAGCTCAAGCCGCTTTAGATCAAACCCTACTCACTGCACCGTTCAGTGGTCGCATAGGTCTGCGTTTGGTTAATGTCGGCGATATTATCGACCCAAATACAGTTATTTCAGACTTGGAAGCCATTGATCCTTTATACGTTAATTTTAATATACCAGGAACTGAAGCAAGTAAAATGGTTATTGGTAGTAAAGTATTGATCCATGCGAGTGCTTATCCGAGTAAAACCTTTGTAGGCAATATTTATGCTCTAGATTCCCACATTGATAATGACACACGTAGTTTAGCTGTGCGCGCTAGCCTAAATAATTCAGAACAAAAATTGCTTCCCGGCGCCTTTGTGGATATTAAAATTGAAATTGGCAAACCTCAAACATTGTTTATCGTTCCTGAAACGGCAGTTAATACCGATGAACAAGGTAGTTTTGTGTATCGAATCGTTCATCATCAAGCAATTAAAACCCTAGTCACTATTTATTTTCATGAGAATGGAAAAGTAGGGTTATTAAGTAGTGATATTCATCCTGGGAATCAAATTATTAGTGTGGGTGGTTTTAAAGTACAACCCCATTCAATCGTGTTAGTCGAGAAATAGGCTATGCAATTCACTGAAGTGCTGATCCGAAAACCCATATTAAGTATTGTATTAAGTTTGTTCATTTTATTAGTGGGTGTTAAAGCCTTTTTGTCCTTGCCGGTACGTTTATACCCTTCGATCACGCCTTCTGTCATTAACATAAAAACCACATATCCTGGTGCACCTGCACCCTTAATGGAAAGTTTTGTTACCACACCTTTAGAAAATGCTTTGGGTGGTATTGAAGGCGTAGATATTATGCATTCTTCAAGCAAACAAAGTACCAGTCAAATCACGTTACAATTTAAACTGGGTTATGATTTAACTAAAGCAATGACGAATGTCAGTAATGCAATTGCTTCTGTTCGCGAACAACTTCCTAAAGCCGTTTTAGATCCTGTCATCAATACCAAGGATCCTGATGCCGATCCAACGCTTTTTATTTCGTTTACCAGTCAAGCATTAAGTCTTCCAGCAATTACTGATTATTTAACTCGAGTTGTTCAACCACAATTACAAATAATTCCTGGTGTCAGTCAAGCACAGATATTCGGTGGAAATAACTACGCCCTACGAATCTGGCTTGACCCAATTAAAATGGCTGCTCATCAAATTACTGCTAACGATATTATAGTCGCCTTACAGAAAAATAATATTCAATCAGCAGCAGGATCATTAATCACTCTCAATCAAATTATTAATATCAATACCAATACTGACATACACACGGCGGCAGAATTAAATAATTTAGTCATTCGAAAACAAAATAATTATTTAGTTCGTTTATCGGATGTTGGACAAGCTGTTCTTGGTGTGGAGTCTGATGAAAGCAGCGCCAGTGTCAATGGAAATAAACAGTCCGTAATTATGGGTATCATTCCCCTTAGTACTGCTAATCCCTTAGATGTTTCTAAAGCAGTCATTGCGCAATTACCTGAATTAGAAAAAACAGCTCCAGCCGATATAAAAATCCATTTAGTATGGAATTCTTCAAAATTTATTGCGGCTTCCTTACATGATGTCAGAAAAACTATTTTTGAAGCCTGTTTATTTGTATTTGCTATTATTTTTCTATTTCTTGCCAATTTTCGCGCAGGCTTAATTCCCTTTGCCACCATTCCTTTATCATTAATGGGCGTATGTGCCATCATGTTAATCTTGGGTTATACACTCAATGTACTCACTTTTTTGGCTTGGGTGCTAGGTATTGGATTAGTGGTAGATGATGCGATTGTTGTATTAGAAAACATTCATCGGCATATCAGTTTAGGGAAAACACCAGAAAATGCAGCTATCATTGGCACGAAAGAAATTGGATTTGCCATCGTCGCCATGACATTAACACTAGCCGCTGTTTATGCACCGATTGGCTTTATTAATGATATGACCGGTTTATTATTTCGTGAATTTGCTTTCACTTTAGCTGCAGCAGTCATTATTTCGGGCTTCATTGCTTTGACACTTTCTCCGATGATGTGCGCTAAGCTCTTGAAACATGAAGTACAGGCTTCTCGTTTTAGTCTGATCGTTGACCATTTTTTTAATACGATAATATCCTCCTATAAGAAATACTTACTTCTAGCTATTAATCATCGAAAACTGCTTTTAGGGTTGGGTATCATTATTTATCTTGTTTGTTTCGGATTATTTAAAGCCTTACCGAGTGAATTAGCACCGCAAGAAGATCAGGGTCTTATCATAACCGCTGGCACTGGACCTACGTCGGCTAACCTTGCCTATATGGAAAAATACATGGCTAAAATTCAAGCCATTTATAAAAGCATTCCAGCCATAGATACTTATATAACTTTAATAGGAACACCCATCACCAATAATGCAATGTCTTTTTTAATTTTAAAGCCTTGGCAGGAACGAAATGCAAGCAGTGCCGCCAGTATAATTCAAATTTTATTTAAGCGATTTTTAGGAGTTACCGGTCTAGAAACCTTTCCATTCAGTCCTCATGCTCTGCCAGGTGCAACAGGCCATGCGCCGTTGATGTTTGTTCTTAAAAGTACTGATAGTTATGACACCTTAAATCAATTAAGCCAAAAATTGCAATCCACTATAGTAAAAAATAATCCACAGATATTAGGTTTACAATCTGATCTAAAAATGGATGCTCAGCAAATTCAGCTGCATATCGATAGAGATAAAGCCAATTCATTAGGTATTTCGATGAGTGACATAGCGAATAGCTTAAATATATTGATTGGATCTCCCCAAGCAAGTCTTGTTAACTGGAATGGTCGAAGCTATCAGGTGATTCCACAATTAGATCGAAACTTCATGAGTGCCGATCAACAATTGAAACTCATTAATGTACGTGGACAAAATAACAAACTTATTCCTTTGGCTAATTTTGTTAATATAGAAAACTCTTTTACTGCTTTGAGTCTCAATCATTTTCAACAACTACGTTCTGTTACCTTCAGTGCGAATCTTACTCCGGGCTATACTATTGGCTCTGCCGTTAATTATGTCACCACCTTGGCAGGCAATATTTTGCCATATAATGTCCAACTCGATTTTGCGGGGGAAACACGTCAATTTATTCAGGCGGGTAACAGTATGGAACAAACCTTTTTATTTGCATTGTTGTTTATCTTTTTAGTTTTGGCGGCTCAGTTTGAAAGTTTTCGCGCCCCTTTTGTGATACTGATTTCTGTACCACTATCACTCACAGGCGCTTTGATAGCACTCTATCTAACTAATGGAAGTCTAAATATTTACACACAAATTGGTTTAATTACGTTAATTGGGCTTATCACTAAACATGGTATTTTAATTGTAGAATTTGCCAGGCAATTACAAAGCAATCAGACTCTTTCTGTACAAGCAGCTGTCATTGAAGCCGCTGTGTTACGTTTACGTCCAATTCTTATGACTACTGCAACTATGATACTTGCAGCTATCCCATTAGTGCTTATACATGGTCCTGGTGCCAATGCGCGCAACCAATTGGGTTGGGTTATTTTAGGAGGAATGTCTATCGGAACACTATTCACCTTATTTATTTTGCCGGTGGTCTATACTTTAGTTTACCATTCTAAACCAAGTACTGATAAAATTAATAAAAGCAGGGATAAAATTGAAGCCGTTATTGCAAATGAGCATGACGAAACCTAAATCATTGAGTCTTATCCATGACACCTTTAAAAAATGTTATCGAAAAAGCTTACCAAAATAGAAAAGAAATTAATCCAGAAACCATTGACAATGCAACTAAGTCTGCAATTTTAGAAGTTATCCAGCTGCTCGATCAAGGTAAGTTGCGAGTCGCTGAAAAACAATCAGGTCAATGGGTAGTTCTGCCATGGATAAAAGAAGCTATATTACTATCTTTTCGTATCAATCCAAATGAATTATTTAATGCAACTTATACGAATTACTTCGATAAGATCCCACTGAAATTTTCCCATTATGATAAGCAGCAATTTAAACAACAAGGCCTTCGTGTTGTACCTAATGCCTGTGTTCGCCAAGGCGCTTTTATTGCAAAAAATACGGTGCTCATGCCATCATTCGTTAACATAGGTGCTTATATTGATGAAGGAAGCATGATAGATACTTGGGCAACTGTTGGCTCCTGTGCACAAATTGGAAAACATGTACATCTATCCGGTGGGGTTGGAATTGGCGGAGTGTTAGAACCACTACAAGCTCAACCCACTATCATTGAGGATCATTGTTTTATTGGTGCCCGTTCTGAAGTCGTAGAAGGTGTTGTGGTTGAAGAAAATAGCGTTATTGGAATGGGGGTATTTATAGGAAGTAACACGCCTATTTATAATCGCAAAACAGATGAGATTATTTACGGGCGAGTACCTAAAGGTTCAGTCGTGCTTGCTGGAAGTTTACCCTCTAAAATAGGACGGTGTCATCTCAATTGCGCCGTTATTATCAAACAAATTGATGATCGAACTCGAGGTAAAACAGCGATAAATGAATTGCTTAGAGATTGTTAATTTAATTGCAGACATTAAATAACTAGCCTACTATTATTTTATCTAATCATTTTTTTAAGGATCTGCCAATGCGAAAGAAAAGTATTATTACAATCCTTTTGTTAAGTGGTTTACTAACCACAACTGCTATTCTAGCTATGAGCTCAACTCATACTATGGCTTGTGTAAAAACTAAACCAAAAGAAATTGCCGCACTATTTGATCGCTGGAACAATTCGCTTAAAACTGGAAATCCAGTTAAAGTCAATGAAAATTATACCGATAACGCTATACTATTAGCCACTGTATCCAACAAACCCAGAGTGAATAGTAGTGAACGTATTGCTTATTTTAAAGATTTTTTAAGCAAACATCCCATCGGTAAAATTGATTCACGCAAAATGATTAAAATCGGATGTAACAAAGCAATTGATATC
>JBDLTN010000021.1:0-16872 GCA_039805785.1 Pseudomonadota bacterium
ACATTTTTTGAGGGTAAAAAAATCTGGCAGGAAAAAGTTGACAGTCTTAACTTCAACTGACAGTAAGCACGACTGAAAAAACGGGTAACTGTCACATTAAGTTTGAACCACTACAAATTACCTTATTCTAATCGGGCAATTATAAATAATCTATGCAAGATGATTAATACATTACTGGAAAAATTAGCTAATTTTTTACAAATGGAGCGCTTGTAGGTGAAGGCGTGTATATTCCTAATTCATCAGAGCCGCACCATTTTAATTTCTTTCATCCTGCTAAATCGATAAGTTCTTCAACTGAAGATCTTTCAAAAACATTAAGCTCCTTCTCTACAAGCCCTTAAAAATAGGTAAAGCAAAAGCAGGGATGCTTTTTTATTTGTTGAGCTTAATTCTCTCAAATTCCACTCTGGCCAAAGTCTACACACTAGATTAAAATGCGCTTAAGCGGCAGCACGTAAGGAATAATCGACTATTTTCTACTTGTTGTTCTTTATTTGAGTATTTATCTGAAAGAATTAAAAACGTGAGGTACTATGCCTATTTATGAATATCAATGTAAGGCTTGCGGCCATACTTTTGATACGTTACAGAGCTTTAGCGAAGCGCCCTTGACAGAATGTCCCGTTTGTAAAGAACCCGCTTTAAAAAAATTGATTTCACAGGCAGCCTTCCACTTAAAGGGCAGTGGTTGGTATGTAACGGACTTTAAAAATCCGCCGGCTAAAGCTGATAATCCTGATAAAACCAAAATACAAGGTACGGATCAATCGGCCAATAAAGACAGCAAAAATAAAGATAAAGACACGAGTCAGTCTACGGAAACAAAAAGTAAAGACACCACCTTGGATAAAACCAGCAAAACTGAAAAATCAGACAAATAGTCCTTTTAAATTAAAAAATATTATGCAAAGAACACATTACACTCAGCAAGTCGATCAAACGTTAGTTAATGAGACCATACAGGTCTGTGGTTGGGTGCATCATCGCCGCGATCACGGTGGTATTATTTTTATTGATCTGCGGGATCGCAGTGGCCTTTTGCAAGTGGTATTTAACCCGACGTTGCCGGAATTATTTAAGCAAGCTGAAAGCTTGCGTAATGAATATGTGGTGAAAATTAGTGGAAAGGTCTGTTTACGTCCGAAAGGTACTGAAAATACTCAATTAAAATCTGGACAGGTTGAATTATTGGCGACGCAACTGACTATTTTGAATACTTCTGCACCCTTACCGATATCTATCGATGCCTACACACCGGTGAGTGAAGAGGTCGCACTACGCTATCGATATCTGGATTTAAGACGACCGGAAGTTCAAGAACGTTTTCGCTTGCGAACACGGGTAGTGCAATTGATGCGACATTTTTTTGAAAGTAAAGGTTTTTTAGATATAGAAACACCGATGTTAACCAAAGCAACGCCTGAAGGCGCGCGCGATTATTTGGTACCGAGTCGTGTTCACTTGGGTGAATTTTATGCCTTGCCGCAGTCTCCACAACTATTTAAACAATTATTGATGATGTCAGGTTTTGATCGTTACTACCAAATCGTTCGTTGTTTTCGTGATGAAGATCTGCGTGCCGATCGACAACCTGAATTTACCCAACTGGATATGGAGATGTCATTTTGTAATGAAGAAGACATCCAAACACTTAATGAAGCGTTGATTCGCCATCTCTTTAAAGAATTATTAAATGTCGATTTACCTAATCCTTTTCCACGCATGAGCTATGCAAGCGCGATGCAACGTTATGGTAGTGATAAACCGGATTTACGGATTCCGTTTGAACTGATTGATATCGCCGATTTAGTTAAAGAGATTGAATTCAAAGTATTTTCAGGACCAGCCAATGATCCGCAAGGACGAGTCACTGCATTACGTCTTCCTAAAGGTGGCGAATTAAGTCGTAAAGCCATTGAAGAATATACTCAGTACGTTAGTATTTTTGGTGCCAAAGGCTTGGCTTATATTAAAGTTATCGATCGCGCTTTGGGTTTAGAAGGTTTGCAGTCGCCGATTTTAAAATTTATTCCAGAGGAAACGGTTGCCGCCATATTACAACGAGTAGCAGCCGAGAACGGCGATATCGTTTTCTTCGGTGCCGGTACCGCCAAAATGGTCAGTGAATCTTTAGGGGCTTTACGAGTTAAGTTGGGTCATGATTTTAATTGTGTTAAAGCAGAATGGTCGCCATTGTGGGTAGTGGACTTTCCATTGTTTGAATATGATGCTCAAGAAAAACGTTGGCAAGCCTTACATCATCCTTTTACGGCACCTAAGGTTAATGATGTGGCTGAATTACAAGCCCATCCTGAAACCTGCTTATCGAGAGCTTACGATATGGTGTTAAATGGGTGTGAAATCGGTGGTGGATCGATACGTATTCATGACACTCATTTACAAGCGGCGGTATTCGATTTGCTCAATATCAATGAAGCCGAACAAAAAGAAAAATTTGGTTTCTTGCTGGAAGCACTTAAATTTGGTTGCCCACCGCATTGCGGTATGGCGTTTGGTTTGGATCGCTTAGTGATGTTGATGACTGGTGCAAAATCCATCCGTGATGTGATTGCTTTCCCGAAAACCCAAACGGCGAGTTGTCCATTGACCCACGCACCGAGTCCGGTTTCTGAGCAGCAATTAAAAGAGCTTTCGTTACAGTTTCGAAAAAAGAAAAAAAATAAAATAGAGATTATAATGTAGTTTAACTAGGTTTATACCAGTGATAGCATTATTGGTATTTTTTTAGTATCAGCACACTATTTGGATAATTATTAAGCATGTCAGATTCTAATTCAGACGACTTTAGCAGAGCGATGAGCGGTGATTATCGTATTCCGATTAAGGCCATCTTTTTAGAGGCTTGGTATCGGGTAAAGGGATTAAAAGCCAGTTTTTGGTTGGGTTTTCTTTATTTCATACTGGTGATGGCGGCGGCTTGCCTGATATTAGGCTTAGTATTAGCTTTATATGACGTGTTTATATTGCCATTGGCAAATCCCCATAATACAGCGATGCTATATAATTTAAAGTTAGTGCTTAAATTTTTTGTGGTGGCTATCGTTGAGGTGTTACGTTTTTTGTTCACTGCTTCGTTAGCGTATATGGCTTTAATTCATTTACGCCAACAAACGACGCATGCGAATATGGCTTTTTCGTTTCTTCAGGCGTTGCGACCACTCTTAATTATCGCATTATTACTCTATTTATTTAATAGCATTATTCTTTCCGGCAGTAATCTCTTTTTACATAGCTTATTATTGAAACAACAAATAGCTTATTTAGGGGCCACTTTAGGAAGTATTTTTTTATTGTTGATTTTTGTTATCGGCTTCTTTTTATATTTTTACCTTTCGGTTTTAGTGTATATGACGGTTTTGCTAATCTTGGATAAAAAAATAGCTTGGAAAGATAGTTTAAGTTTAGTTGTTCAATCCGTTAACCAACATCCGTTTAAAAATGTGAGTTTGATTATTGTAACTAGTTTAGTCTTTGGTCTTTTAGCCTTGATGACCTTAGGTATCGGTTTAATTTGGTTGTTACCGATGACCTCGTTAGTGACCGCCATTCAATATAATCAAATTTTTTGTGAAGGTAATTTATAAATTTTTTTAATACAAAAAGATGCATGCTCACTGTGTTCGCTCGCCACGAGGAGATGACTTTAGCTTGTTTATATCATTCGTCATTGCGAGCGCATAGCGCGTGGCAATCTAATTTGTAGTGTCAATAAAAAGAGAAGGTTATGGCAGGACA
Organism: Pseudomonadota bacterium; assembly: GCA_039805785.1. Taxonomy (GTDB): domain Bacteria; phylum Pseudomonadota; class Gammaproteobacteria; order Diplorickettsiales; family Diplorickettsiaceae; genus Aquirickettsiella. The sequence goes on from JBDLTN010000021.1 coordinate 3,760, forward strand.
TAGTAAGTGGGCAAATATCCAGCATCGAAAAAATAAACAAGATGCAAAGCGTGGTAAATTATTTACCAAATTAATTCGTGAAATCACCGTCGCGGCGCGCATGGGTGGGGGAGATTTAAATACTAATCCACGTTTGCGTTTAGCGGTTGATAAAGCTTTAACCGCTAACATGACGAGAGACACGATCGATAGGGCCACCAAACGCGGTGCGGGTGGTTTAGATGGTGCGCAAATGGAAGAAATTCGTTATGAAGGCTATGGACCTAAAGGGGTAGCCGTTTTAGTTGATACCTTAACCGATAATCGTAATCGCACTGTAGCTGAAGTCCGCCATGCCTTTAGCAAATCCGGTGGTAATTTAGGCACGACAGGATCGGTGGCTTATTTATTTAGTAAAAAAGGCGTGATTACCTTTCCGCCTGACGCTGAAGAGGAGCGTATCTTGGAGGTTGCCTTAGAAGCGGGCGCTGAAGATGCGATTACTTATCCGGATAAAAGCATTGATATTTTGCTTGAAGAAAGCCAATTAGCAAGCTTAAGTAAACTTTATCAAGACAAAGGATTAAATTTTGCGAATAATGAAGTGACTTGGTTGGCGAGCACTAAAGTTGAATTGAACGCTGAAGACCAAGAAAAGTTGGAATCCTTGATTGAACTGTTAGAAGATTTAGATGATGTGCAAAATGTCTATACAAATCAAGCTTAATGCTTAACCCAGAAACCTGTCGTTTGACTAAAGGCGTTATTATTTTAGGTATCGATCCCGGTTCATGCATCACCGGGTATGGCATTATTCAACTACAAGATTCACAATTAAACTATCTGGATAGCGGTTGTATCAAACTTACCAATAAGCCTTTTTCTGAACGACTAGAAAGAATATTTACTGGTTTACAAACGGTTGTTGCAGAATATAAGCCGCAGGAAGCCGCTATAGAACAAGTCTTTATGCATATTAATCCGAATGCTGCACTCAAATTAGGACAAGCTCGAGGCGCTGCACTCACCGCAGTCGCCACGGCTAAATTAACGGTGAGTGAATATTCTGCGCGGCAAGTTAAACAATCGGTGGTTGGTTATGGTGCAGCGAATAAACAACAGGTACAACATATGGTACGCTTGTTATTAAACCTGGATCGCTCACCACAAGCCGATGCGGCAGATGCGTTGGCGATTGCGATTTGTCATGCACAAGTACGGCAGTCGGGAGAACGAGGATTGAAACAAGGATTTCGCCGAGGAAGAAGACGATGATCAATCGATTGCGTGGCATATTAATCGAAAAACAACCCCCTTATTTATTAATTGAAGTAGCCGATGCGTTTACTTATGAAGTGCAAGCGTCTATGCATACTTTTTATCAGTTGCCGGAATGTGGAGAAAAGGTTTTTCTATATACCCAATTTATTGTCCGTGAAGATGGGCACTTTTTGTATGGCTTTAGCACGTCTGAGGAGCGCGCATTATTTACCCAACTCTTAAAAGTAAATGGTGTGGGACCGAAGGTTGCTTTAAGTATCTTATCAAAAATACAGACAACCGAATTTATTCGTTGTGTTGAGCAGCAAAATGTGGATGCTTTGCAAGCCGTACCGGGTATAGGAAAAAAGACGGCTGAACGATTGATTATCGAAATGCGGGATCGTTTAAAAAGTTTATCCCATAACCAATCAGCAGAATCCGATAAAAATATTATTCGGTCATTACAACATATCCAACAGGACGCTATTTCTGCGTTAGTGGCTTTAGGCTATAAAACCCAAGAGGCCAGTCGAGCGGTATTACAGATTAAAGATGCTAGCTTGTCTTTAGAATCGTTAATCCGACAAGCCTTGAATAGTGTGGGTTAGTGATCCAGCAATGCAGCGGCAAGCTTTTATAGAAATCCTATTGATTTTCTTCTGTGATGTGTTTTAAGTTTATCTTAAGTAAAAGCTAATTATAATAGTGCTATGGATAGTCATAGTTGAGAAAAAAAATGCTAGATTCTCTTGAATTTAATAGAATAAATATAATTAACATATCCACGCAAAATAATTTTTGTGGTTATTATGCGCTGGCACGGCGCATCATTAATGATAAAAACTTTACGGTGATACTCGATAAATTTAATCAATTCTATCAAACCAACTGGTACTGTGATCAGCTTGTTGAGGTTGTTACCAGTATGCATCCTGAACAAGCTGATATCATGTTGGGATTAGTGATACAACATTATTACTCACTTTCATCACTAGAAGGGATAGGTTTGTCTAATAATGACCTCAATGTAATCTGTAAAGAGTTAGGCTATGAGCCAGTTATTTTTTTAGCTGATAATGAAGATTATGCTAGTTCAGTCGAGAAGACTCTGCAAGAATCACTGACTAACAAAATATTAATATTTGATAAGCCTAGCGGACAAGCGGATATCGGCCACTATAATTTGATCGAACCTGATGATGAAATCTTTGCAATGGATTTGAGTCGAAGAGATCCTACTTATCAGGGCATCTATACTATTAACAACCAAGGTGATGAGAAATTTATTGACAACATAAAGGCGTCCGTAGCAGAAATCAAACCAAACTGGACGAATGAACTAAAAAATCAACAGATTCAGGATGACAAAAATTTGGCTTGGAAACTTGCTTTTCAGGATGTTCAATTAAAAAATTTAGGCTTCTTTAAAGATCAGCACACAGTAACGGATCTAGAAACTCAAATCATTGACCTGCAACGTAAGGAGATTGAATATTATAATAATTTACTATCGAGATAATGCGCTAATAATTTCTAATTAATTTAAGGACAAACTGGATGTTGATTGATTATACTGACTTTCATCCTCGCTTATAGAGTTATGTTTTATAGAACCACGTTTAGAATTATAGAAGGTAGAATAATCCCTGCGGGTACTGGGCCCAGGCTCAGGTATGGGTATAGGAGGGGATGTTGGAGATGAGGGTGTTTGAATTGCAATTGGCTCAGGTTGCACTTTATTTTTTAAAATATTATCCGCTGTTTCAACCGTTCTGAGCTCATCGGCAACGTTATATAGAATTTCTTGTAAGTTTTTAGCAGCTTCTCGATTATTAAAGCTTAAATCCATCGCTATCCACAGTAAAATAACGATCGGTATGACAGCCAAGGCTGGATGCGCAAAAATAGCTATGAACAGGGTTACAACTAATGTAAAACCGATCATGCCACCGGTAGGATTGGGCATGAAATTCAAAAACTTCTTGAGACGCGGATGCTGTTCACTGCTATGGATATATTTTTTTAGGTTTGTCACTAAGTCTTGTATGGTTGCAATCGAATAATCTTTCCTTTGTTCATTCGAATTAAAATTATCTAAGTCTGCAATAAGTTTTAAGCAAGCTCCGACTATTTGATTTCGACAACCTTTTAATTTCTTAATACTGGCTAAATCTAATTTATTTTCAGTGATCCATACTAATTGTTCGTAAGCTAATTGCTCTTTAAGTAATGCAGCGGTCGTGTCAGAAAATTCCAGATTCATTTAATTTCCTTGTATTTTTATTTGAACAATAAAATAGCGTATTTTTTCATAACGGACAATACTTAAGCAAAATAATTTATTGATGAAGTGGAATACTTAGCTCATAATAGAACGACTCACTATTGAAGTTAGATGAATTTATTTTCATAGTAAGCTCTTTCTGATTATTTTTTATGCAAATTTCTGATCGCTTAACCTCTGCTAAAAAAAATGCCGAAGATGAAAAAATTTATCCACGCATACGTCCGCTTACCTTAGTTGATTATTTAGGACAAGCGTCGGTATCTGAACAAATGTCGTTATTTATCTCGGCAGCACGCGCCCGTAATGAGGCTTTAGATCATGTATTGATCGTAGGTCCACCGGGATTAGGCAAAACGACATTGGCTCATATCATTGCGCATGAAATGGGCACTGCACTTAAACAAACCTCAGGACCAATTTTAGAAAGGGCTGGAGATTTAGCGGCGTTGTTAACCCATCTCGAAGCCAAAGAAGTGTTATTTATTGACGAGATCCATCGATTAAGTCCTGTTATTGAAGAGATATTGTATCCGGCCTTAGAAGACTATCAATTAGATATCATGATAGGTGAGGGACCTGCTGCGCGTTCGATTAAATTAGATTTACCACCGTTCACACTCATTGGCGCGACCATGCGCGCGGGTTTGTTAACCTCACCCTTACGCGATCGATTTGGCATAGTCCAACGCTTAGAATTTTATAGTGTGGCGGATCTTTGTCGTATTGTAACGCGATCGGCAGGAATTTTAGGGGTAATTATTGATCCACAAGGTGCGAATGAAATTGCTAAACGGGCGCGTGGTACACCGCGGATTGCAAATCGTTTGCTGCGCAGAGTTCGAGATTTTGCTGAAGTGAAGGCTAATGGCAAGATTGATCAAGGTTTGGCCGCACAAGCCTTGGATTTATTAGAAGTGGATAAAGAAGGTTTTGATCAACAAGATCGAAAATTATTATTAACTCTCATCGACAAATTTGAAGGTGGACCGGTGGGTTTAGATAGTTTAGCCGCGGCTATCGGTGAAGAACGTGACACGATAGAAGAGGTGATTGAACCGTACTTAATTCAACAAGCCTTTATTATGCGAACCCCTCGCGGTCGGATTGCGACCAAAAAAACCTATCTTCATTTTGGATTAAGCCTGCCTGGTCATCTCAACGGACAAAAACAACTCAGTTATGATTTTTCTGATAAAATAAACGAATAGACTGTTCGGATTTAGAGAGTCGAAATTTTTATATTTAAAATGCAAGTGAGTACTCATGCCAACCATTGATCCTTCATTGTGGAGTTATTTTTCTGCAGCTAGTGGCATCGTTAAATTGGTGATGTTGATTTTGCTGATTGCATCGATTATTTCTTGGTCAATGATCTTACAACGAGGCTTTATGTTGAGACGTTCACGTAAATTGTTGGCGCAATTTGAAGAGAAATTTTGGTCAGGTATTGATCTGAGTAAATTGTATGCTGATTTAAATCGCGAACAAGATCAACACAGTGGTTTAGCCAGTATTTTTCATGCCGGGTTTCGTGAGTTTCTGCGCTTACATCAGCAAGTAGGTAATGTTCCGACGATTATTATGGAAGGTGTGCAACGTTCAATGCGTATTGCTTTTTCTGAACAGCATCAGCAACTTGAGAAACATCTGGATTTTTTAGCAACTTTAGGATCAACCAGCCCCTATGTGGGTTTGTTTGGGACAGTGTGGGGGATTATGACCTCTTTTCAAGCCTTGTCAGCTTCGCAACAGACCGCCACGATTGCTATGGTTGCGCCGGGGATTTCTGAAGCCTTAGTTGCGACCGCAATGGGTTTATTTGTCGCCATTCCTGCTGTGATTTTTTACAATCGATATGCACACCAGATCCAACATTTATTACATAATTATCACCGCTTTCAAGAAGAGTTTTCAAATATTTTGTATCGTCAAGTTCATGGTAGTGTTAATCATGCTGCATAATCCGTATCAATTTTCACCGAAAAAACCTAAAGGGCCGATGTCTGAAATCAATGTCGTTCCTTATATCGATGTGATGTTAGTGTTGTTGGTGATTTTTATGGTCACAACACCGTTATTATCGCAAGGTATTAAAGTGAACTTGCCACAGGCCCAAGCGCAAACCATTGCGCCGGCACAAGAACCCATTATTGTTTCGGTTGATGAAAAAGGACTTTATTATTTAAATACCGCAACGCATCCTGAAACACCGCTTGATGCTCAGCAATTAAGCTTAGTGGTGAGTCAGCAATTACATAGTGCCGAACAAAAAAAGCTACCGCGCCAAGTCTTTGTTAAAGGGGACAAAAAGGTCGATTACGGTAGGGTGGTAACCGCAATGGTTTTATTGCAGCAAGCAGGTGCCGTAAATATTGGTTTATTAACGGAATCGCCAGCCAAAATTGTTTAAAAATTCGAGTGCGAAGCGTCGCTATGTTGAATCGAGTTAATACAGAAAACTTTCGCCACTCGCTAATGATTGCGATCGTGTTACATATTGTCTTATTTCTCGCTTTATTTTTAACATTACGACATAGCTCCAAATTATTATTTCAAGCGCCAGCACCTATGCAAGTGATTCATGCAACGGCGGTGCCGATCGAGACCTTGTTAAAAAAAACGACACCTACCTTAGATGAAGTCAAGCCACCACCGATCGCGGTTGCAAAGGTCTTATCGAAACCCATTTTACTCGAAAAAAGTCCGGTGTTATTACCCATCAAGCAAAAAAAGCAGGCTAAAGTTGAGCAAACTAAAATTATTCCACCGCTCAAAATGGCAAACAAATCACCATCCTTAACCAAAAAACCAGTTGCTAAAACCAATCCATCCAAAGTTGCACTGAGTAAAGCAAAAAAAACTTCGACCAAACTGCACAAGCCTTCTAAAGAATCGTTAAAGTTAGTGGAAAAAAATGTTCAGCAATTACTCGACCAAGAAATGCAATCACTCGCCAAACAACAAATCAATGCCGCGCGCAATGCAGCAACCACCGATAAATATCGGCATCTGATTTTACAAGCGATTGCCCAACAATGGATCATTCCTCCCGAAATGAATAAGCATCTGGAAACTAAATTAATGGTGCATTTGGCACCAGGCGGGATGGTGTTAGAAGTGATTATTGTCAAGAGTAGTGGTAATGCGGTACTGGATCGTTCAGCGCAAACGGCAGTGTATAAGGCATCGCCGTTGCCTGTGCCAAAGAAGAATGGTTTGTTTCACACCTTTCGCCAAATCAATCTGACGGTGAGACCGGAAGGGGTGATTACACAATAATTAGTTAACAAAGTAATTTGTTATCAATAAAAAAATGGATAATGTGTATTAATTTTCTCTTAAGAATCTAAAATTATACTCGATCCTTCTTAAACTTAGCTTAAGGATCGATTATGCCTAAAAAAATAAAATTCGGCTTATTTAGTTGTGCTGCTGTTCAAAAAGAAAAAATAGAAATAAGTATTAGAATAATAGATCCAATAAGCGAAATCCCAGAATTAACTGAAGAAACATCAGAGTTAATAGATAGTTTGGATATTTCTTATGAAAATAAAAAATTATTAAAAGAAATTTTCCAAATAGGCAATCTTCTTTTAAAAAATTTTTCAAAACTAAATGAAAAAGAAAAAGATTTACTATCACTAAGTAAGGGAGTAACAAAACTTATTGTTAAAGAGTTTATTAATAAAGAAAAAATTCTAGAAAAAACTGAAGGTTTAGAAGAACTTATTAATAAATGGAACGTTGACATCAAACAAATTGACTGGAACAAGTTTAAATCAAGACCACCAACACCATCAACAACTTTAGTAGCTCCTGCCCAAGCTCAACATTCTGCTGGAATATCTTCATTCTCAGAACGATTATTAGAAGTTAAACTGAAAAAAATCGGAGCTACTCAAGAGCCTACGCAACCTGCTGAAGCAAAAAATAATCAGCTACCGATTCCAAATCTTATTCAAATTCAAACGGCTAAACAGCATTTAAAGTCAATAAATAATAAAAAAGAACCCCAAAAACCTAAGGAAACAGCTCAACAAAATGATTTTGCTAATAACCTTAAGCCCGTAAAACATGACCTAGTTCCTCAGAATTATGGCATAAAAATGAGTAAGGAGTTAGCAATCAAATTAGCTCAACAAAATGCTAAAATTGAAAAAACGTTAAATACAGACAATATAACCATTATATCCAAAACAATAAATAATGATGCTGGCTTGCCTCCAGAAGCAACTGAGTTATTAGATAGTTTACGTCCTTACCTTACAGAAGAAGATTTCGACAATCTAGAATTTGCTTTGGATGAAAAGAATTCTGAGAATAAGTTGGATAAAGAAGCTCTTCAAAAAATAAGAAATGATTATTGTTGGGAAGCAATAGTTCCCGTTCTCAAAGAGTTGCAAAGCTACTTAGAGCAAGAGGAGTTTATTAAGATAAATACTGAAATAATGCTAAAGAATTCTATGAATCAGTTAAATGAAAAAACTTTTCAAGAATTTTCTCTGCAAGCAGCAGCTATTAAAAATAATTATTTTTACGATAAGATATCTCCTCTACTTGAAGATTTAAAAAGATATTTAAGTCCAGAGAAATTTACTGTGCTAAATGATGAGATAGCAATAAAGAATTCTGAGAATCAGTTAGATGAAAGAACTCTTCAAGAAGTTAAAGATAGATATGCTCAATCACTAAGACATCTATCAATAATCCCTGAAATTCAAAATCCTGAAATTCAAGATTCTGAAATTCAAGAAGCAGTGGATGAATTAGATGAACGGTTAGAAGATTTGCAAAAGATTATAAACGAACTAGAAAATGGACGCTTTAGTTCTAAAACTCCTTTAAGTATGCAATTTAAGCCGCCTACTAGAGATAATGATGCGCCCAGCGATGTTGGAGAAATCCTTAAACCAATTCCAAAAATGTAGCTAAATCTAATAAAAAGCATACGGTTGTTAAATCGTATGCTTTTTAATACAACATTTTTATATTACCGAAACTATTTGTAATAATTCAGAGCGATCCCCTGTTATTAACAGCCAGATTGACAAGATGGTTAAGACTACCACGACTTTTTGAGCGTGCGGGAGGTTCTGTAGGGAATTTATTTTCACTGTAGGTATATCTTCTTGGAGGTTTATCTTCTTTTGGAATTACACTATTTATATAAGCCTCAATTTTTTTATTTGGATCCTTTTGTTGAGTTAAGTAAATTAAATGATCAAATAGGAGTTGATTTTTTTGGTTATCTGTGGTAGTTGGTAAATAAAATTCGAGTCGATCCCATATTATATAATAAGCGTGATTGCTCAGCAGAAATTGATTGTTTGCTTTAGAAAGCGCAATACGATTATCTGAGGTAAGGAGACCGTTTGTACCCAAGATCTTTAAAATCCTTACCATGCTTACCGCATGCTGAGGTTGTTGTTCGAAGACGCAATTTAAATTTTCCTGGGTTAAATAAGGTATTTGCAGTAACTTGATCGCCTCAACAATATTATTTAACTCTTCAGGCCTATTTTCCGTTATTATTTTGAAGTATTCAGCGATCTTGTCAAAATTAGTCTGAATTAATAGTCCTCTGCTGCTTAATAGAGGAAATAATGAGGCAAGTTTTAAAAAATGACTGCCTTCCAGTTCGGATAATTTGTTGAGATTATCAGGGTGTAAGAGTTTGTTGTTATGTAGCTGGTTCAAAGTTTCTGGAATACCACAATAGCCTGTATCCGCTAAATAATCTAACAGTGCTAGGTAAACATTGTAAGATTCTTGTGTGGCTTTCGGTTTCTTTTGAATAAAACATTGATAAATCTTTAATAAGTCTGTTTGATCCTTCTTACTGAGTTTGCGTAAAGCCCGAATCGCTGCCTGATCATAGTGAAATAACTTTCGCCAACGACCTTTTTTTGTGTCATAGATTTTTAAGGCATCTTGAATTTCTGTGGGTAAAGGCATAATAACTCCTTGTTATTGCTTGTTAGGTATGCAAAGATTTGCAACTAAATAGGGACGGTATTAGTGTATCAACATTTGCGTCATTATGTCTTTTTTTGATAGAAAATAAAAAAAATAATTTTAATTTTTTTTATTTTTTTAAAATTTAATTGGAGCAACTATGTCTGTTAAAAACTCAATATTATTAACTACATTGCTAGGCTGTTACGTGATGGTAATGAGCGTGGCTTTAGCAGAACCAGTACCACAAACCCGAGTGTTACAAAGAATCAGTATTCCCAACTCAACCTATCAAATGGGGATGGGCATCACTGAATTTGCACCCAATGCAACCAAAGCCGCACAAAAGCAAACCGGGCCTGAATTGTTATATGTCTTGGAAGGCGAGATTGTATTTATGGTAGAAAGACAAGCGCCGAGAAAGTTAAAGGCAGGGGACAGTTACCAAAACTTACCTAATTTGGTGCACTGGACCAAAGCCGGGCCAAAAGGAGCCAAGATTCTTGCCGTCTGGGCATTAGAGCCGGGTAAACCTTTTAAAGTGCTCGTCCAATAATAGATGTTGCGCTAGTGTACGCTAGCGCAAATTAAAATGGGATGTTTATAGCGTTTGTAAAATATCACGGCCGAGTTTAATTCTTGCGTCACCTAAAAATTTATTAGTGAGAATGACAACCCCTATTTTTTGTTCAGGAAGATAAGCCATATAGCTAGACATTCCATAGCCCGAACCGGTTTTATCAATAAGAATGGGTTGGTTTGCTAAGAAATTATTGGCAATAAGCTTTTTATTATAAAACACTGGAATTCCGTCTTTACCGAAATTAATAAAATACGTATCACCAATCGCATTTTTTAACACCGATAGACGATGCGCTTGCCAAGCCAATTGTTCGCAAGATAAGTTATCCTTGAAGCAATACCGCGTTTGATGAACCAAAAGGATTGTTTTACGTAGATCTTTATCCTGCAGTCTATCGACATTGATCTGTGCAGATAAATAATTAGCGAGATCAACAATATTTGATTTTAATGAAGCAGCGGCAAACCAGGTTTCGAGGTTTTTATTATAGACAACGCTATTATTGTGCGGATCATGACCGATAGCAATGTGATTTTCTTGGTTTGCGGGTACTTGTAAATAGGTTGAATGCATTTGCAAAGGAGTTAAAATTTTAGCCGATAACAGAGTTTGGTAATTCTGATGGTAGATGCTTTGTAGCACATAACCGACTAAGCCAATACCGGCATTTGAATAGCTATATTCGCTGCCTGGTGCTCTAGAAGGTTGATAGTGTTGTAAGTCTTTTATCAGTTCGGCGTAGTTATTGGGTCGCGGTTTAAAGTCAAACGGAAGCCCAGAAGTGTGGGTTAATAACTCATATAAGGTAATTGATTTTAAGTTAGAATTTTGGCTTAATTCAGGAAAGTAGTGAGTAATCGAGGTATTTAAATTTAATCTTTTTTCGATCATTGCTCGCGCGGCAAGTGCAGCAGTAAAGTTTTTAGTAAAAGAGCCAATAGTGTAAATAGTTTGATTGCTGGCAGCTATTTTTTTTACTGGATCAGCCCAACCTAAATTATAAAAATGGATTTTATTCTGATCGATAACTGCAATCGACATCCCTGGAACTTGATTTTTTTTCAGGAAATCCTGGGCAAGCGCATTTATTTTTTCAACGTTGTATGCTTGTGCTGGAACTTGTAGACAGAGACTGACTAAAAGCAAACCATAGTTAAAGAATTTTTTCATAGATTAATACCTGCTGAATAGAGGTGGGTTATTGTTGTTCGTGTTATCTGTGCATGATTTATAACATGCGACGGGTTGAGTTTATCAAGCTTATCGATTTCTTGAAATAAATAAGTTGGCTAGGTATTGGCATAGACAAAAATTTTTTCACTGTTAATATGTTATGCTAAAAAAATAATAAGAATTGCCATGGCGAGCGAATGCAGTGCGATCCCTTATGGCGAGCTCAGGCAGTGAGCATGGCCATCTGGATTGCCGCGCACCTGCGGCGCTCGCAATGACTATCAATAAGTTACCTATTCAATATAGAGAGGATTGGAGCTTGTTATAAATCCTAAGGAAAGGGAATATAAAGCTTATGAGCGCCCGCGTGGGTGTGTGTGCGCTTAGCAAGGAATTGGCTTATTCTATTTCAAACACCTTAAGTTTGGGATTATATAAAAAATGTCGAATAATCGTTTTATTAATAGATGTTTACAAAACCCCTATTATCCTTGGTTGGTGTGGGGCTTAGCGGCGAGTGCTTTTTTTATTGAGTATTTTGCTAGAGTAGCGCCTGGGGTAATGGTTGATTCATTGATGCACGATTTCAAAGTGCAGGCCTTAGCCTTAGGAAGTTTATCGGCTTTTTTCTATTATACCTATGTGGGTATGCAAATTCCGGTCGGAATTTTAGTCGATCGCTTTAGTTTGCGTTGGTTGTTGGCCAGCATGATCTTTCTTTGTGGTGCATCTTGCTTAATCTTCGCCACGACTACGCAGCTTGAAATTGCTGAATTGGCGCGCTTGATGATGGGCTTTGGTGCAGCCTTTGCCTTTGTGAGTGCACTAAAGGTTGCAACGGTGTGGTTCCCGGCACAAAAATTTGGTTTATTAGCCGGTTTAACCCAAGCTTTGGGTATGTTAGGTGCTGCAGTAGGCCAAATGCCGATGGCCTATTTAGTAGAAAATCTCGGTTGGCGTAGCGCTTTAACCTTTATTGCGGGTTTGATGATCTTACTATCGGTGATGGTGGCCTTGTTAGTCCGGGATCCTATTTTACCCGCTACACAGGCGAAAGCAAAAAAGACGTTGGTTGAATCACCTTGGTCAGGTTTATTGAGAGTATTGCAAAATCCACAAAGTTGGTGGAATGCATTATTCGCTGGTTTGCTTTATGCGCCAACGGCTGCTTTAGCCGAATTATGGGGCGTTAAATTTTTTCGCCAGACTTACGATTTAAGTAACGAAATGGCTGCAATGGGGATCGGTTTAATCTTTATTGGCTGGACGATAGGTGGTCCATTAATTGGTTGGATCTCAGATAAAATTCAACGGCGTAAGATTATACTCATTATATCGGCAAGTTTAAGTTTATTATTTGCGAGTTTAGCGATATTAGTTCCAGGTTTACCTTTAGGTATTTTATTTAGTTTGTTATTTTTATATGGATTTGCCAATACCGGCGTTGCGACATCGTATGCGGTCGCTTCGGAAATTAATCCACAGGCGGTGGCCGGAACCTCAGTGGCATTTGCCAATATGGCTTCGGTGATCGTGGGTGCTGGATTTCAGCCATTGATAGGTTGGATGTTACAAAAAAATTGGGATGGCGCAATGCTACAAGGCTTGCCTTTATATTCTAGTAGCGATTTCCGTAGCGCTTTATTGATCTTACTGGCCAGTTTGCTATTAGCATTGTTGGTTGCTTGTGGCATTAAAGAAACTCACTGTCAGCGTATTCATTAAATTTAGACGATTAAAAAAATTATTGCCAGCATTCGCCATATAGATTAATTGGAATAGTTCAGACTTGATGTGACACAAAGGAATGAGTAAGGTTACCCGTTTTGAGAAGTCGAGAAACTTTAATCAAAACACAAAGGGTAACCTTAGA
>JBDLTN010000022.1:0-16834 GCA_039805785.1 Pseudomonadota bacterium
TTAGGAAAATTGATTATAAAAATTTTGCCACCATTTTTCCCATATCGGTTGGTGATTTTACCGTATGCACACCGGCCGCTTCTAACGCTTTAAATTTTTCTTCAGCGGTGCCCTTTCCGCCCGAAATAATCGCACCGGCATGACCCATGCGTTTTCCAGCAGGCGCGGTGACGCCGGCAATATAAGCAACCACAGGTTTAGTCACGTAAGTTTTAATAAAATCTGCGGCTTCCTCTTCTGCAGTTCCGCCAATTTCGCCCACCATGACAATGGCTTCGGTTTGCGGATCCTCTTGAAATAAACGCAATACATCGACAAAATTCATGCCTGGAATAGGATCCCCACCTATTCCTACACAGGTACTTTGGCCCAAACCTAAATCCGTAGTTTGTTTAACGGCTTCATAGGTCAATGTACCTGAACGGGATACAATACCGACCCGACCCGGTTTATGAATATAACCAGGCATAATACCAATTTTACATTGTCCAGGCGTAATGATACCAGGACAATTCGGTCCTATTAAACGTGAATTGCTATTGTTTTCTAAATAAACCTTTACATCCAGCATATCCAATACAGGAATACCTTCAGTAATACAAACAATGAGAGGAATACCCGCATCAGCGGCTTCGACAATAGAATCTTTACAAAAAGGTGCAGGCACATAAATCACACTGGCATCCGCACCTGTTTCTGCAACTGCATCAGCTACGGTGTTAAATACTGGCAAATCTAAATGATGGGATCCACCTTTCCCTGGCGTTACCCCACCCACCATTTGTGTTCCATAAGCGATAGCTTGTTCAGAATGAAAGGTTCCTTGTTTCCCTGTGAAGCCTTGGCAAATGACTTTGGTTTTTTTGTCGATTAATATACTCATAGATCTATAACTAACCTTTTATAAAAATGTTTTATTTTGCATCCGCTTATCACATCATGCGGTCATAGGAGATTTAACAGCAGCAATTATCTGTTCTGCAGCATGGGTTAAACTATGCGCAGCAATGATATTTAAACCACTGTCAGATAATTTTTTTGCACCTAAATCGGCATTATTACCTTCTAAACGTACCACAACTGGAATTTTAATACCGACTTCTTTGACTGCACCAATAATTCCATCTGCAATCATGTCGCAGCGGACGATACCGCCAAAAATATTGACTAATATCCCTTTAACCTTTTCATCCGATAAAATGATCTTAAATGCTTCAGTAACACGTGCTTGCGTAGCACCACCACCAACATCTAAGAAATTAGCAGGATTACCACCATGGAGCTTAATTAAATCCATTGTTGCCATCGCTAAACCTGCGCCATTTACCATACAACCAATGTCACCGTCTAAAGCAATATAGTTTAATTCATAATCGTGCGCGCGGTTTTCACGTTCATCTTCTTGTGAAGGATCGCGCATCGCACGTAACTGGGCTTGTCGATATAATGCATTATCATCAACCACAACCTTGGCATCTAAGCAAATCACATGATCATTTTCATCGATAATTAAAGGATTAATTTCGACTAAACTCAAATCGCGCTCAACAAACATCTTGCCCAAACCTAATAAAATTTGGGTAAATTCTTTTATTTGATTAGCGGTTAATTGTAATTTAAAGCCGATATCACGGGCTTGATAAGGCATAATCCCTAACAAGGGATCAATAGTCACCTTGACTATTTTTTCGGGTGTTTCTTCAGCCACCTTCTCAATTTCAACACCCCCTTCGGTACTCGCCATGATAACGACACGGCGCGTGCTACGATCGACAACTGCACTTAAATATAATTCACGTTTAATATCACAAGGTTGTGCAATCAATACTTGATTTACGGGTTGACCATGTTCATCAGTTTGAAAGGTGACTAAACGACGGCCGAGTAAACGCTTACTTTCCGCCACGACGGCTTCTTTACTGGTAACATATTTAACACCGCCCGCTTTACCTCTACCGCCGGCATGCACTTGCGCTTTAACCATCCATGCATTTCCACCTATGGCTTCGGCAGCCGCCAAAGCCTCTTCTACTGTGCTAGCGGGTATACCTAAAGGTATAGGTAAACCATATTCGCTAAATAGTTCTTTACCTTGGTATTCATGTAGATTCATGGATTTCTTTTTCTCCTAATTATTTGCTTTTTGCATTAAAATTTTTGTCTACGTACCGATCAAGTCACAACCCTCAGCTATTTAAAATAAATGAAGTTTGCTGCATTTTCTCGCTTGTCAAAAATCCCATTGCTCTGAGCATGATTTTTTAAAAATAATGTAAATATTATAATGGACAGCTCATCGTTAATCTTATTCAAACATCAATTAACAATCGGGATGGGTCCTCCAGTAGCTCTTTAATCGTTTTTAAAAAGCTTACCGATTCTTTGCCGTCAATAATACGATGATCATAGGATAAAGCAACGTACATCATCGGTCGAATCACGACTTGCCCATTTTCCGCTATCGGTCTTTCCTCGATCTTATTCATGCCCAGTATCGCACTTTGTGGTGGATTAATAATCGGCGTAGCTAACAGCGAACCGAAAACCCCACCATTGGTAATAGTAAACGTACCACCGGTCATGTCTTCAATGGCAATCTGATTTTCTTTAGCCTTACGACCATAATTGGCAATAGTTTTTTCTATATCAGCAAATGATAAACGATCGGCATCGCGTAAAATAGGCACCACTAGTCCACGATCTGTCGAAACCGCAATACCGATATCAAAATAACTGTGATAAACCACATCATTACCATCGATAGACGCATTGACTGCTGGAAAACGCTGTAAAGCGGCGATGACTGCTTTAGTAAAAAACGACATGAAACCCAAACGAGTCCCATGCTTCTTTTCAAAACTATCTTTATAAAGATTACGTAACTCGATGACTTTTTGTAAATTAATTTCATTAAAGGTCGTTAGGATCGCTGCGTTATGCTGTGCGGCTACTAAACGTTCAGCAATACGTGCACGTAACCGAGTCATAGGCACCCGTTTTTCCAAACGTTGGCTGGTCTGAATATCCTCCGTTGCGGATAGATCCGACAAGCGGTTAGAAAGATTTGGGGTTGCTGTTGCTGGATTAGAGGTTTGCTGTAACACATCGCTGCGTGTCACTCGACCTGATTTACCGCTACCTTGGATGTTTTCTAAAGGTAAATCTTGTTCGGCCGCGCTGCGTCTGGCAGCAGGTCCCGCTAATTTGCTGGCACTCTCTGTGTTTTTATTTTTTTCTGCGACAGGTGTTGCTGCGGATGGAGATGAAGAGGGTTGCTCAGGTTTCATACTAGCTTCCTTGTCAGTGTTAAGATGCGCTAAAATTTCACCGGTTTTAACTACCGTCCCTACTGGCTTTATAATTTCTCCCATCACCCCATCAGCAGGCGCCGGTACTTCTAAAACGACTTTATCGGTTTCCAGATCCACTAAATTATCATCCCGTTTAACCTGTTCTCCTGGTTTTTTATGCCAGGTGACAACGGTCGCATCGGCAACCGATTCAGGTAGCATGGGAACGTTTATTTCGATACTCATCTGGATTCCTCTCTATCTTTAAAATGTTAGCTTTTAGGCTAAAGCGTCTTTAACCAAAGTTTGTTGTTCTTCTGTATGTACCAAAGGTGAACCCACCGCAGGCGCAGCGGAAGCAGGCCTACCCACATACCGTAGGATTTGGGTTTTTGCTAGACACCCCATTAATTCATGTTGGATGCAATACCAAGCGCCTTGATTTTTAGGTTCTTCTTGACACCATACTATATCTTTTACTTTAGAATAAGAATTTAGTACAGCGCGTAACTCTATGTCTGGAAAAGGATAGAGTTGTTCGATACGAATCAAGGCAATATCTTCGCGTTTTTGTGCGTGACGTTGTTCGAGTAAATCATAGTAAACCTTACCGCTGCATAATATGACACGCTTTACCTTTTTGCTGTCAATTTCACATTCAGGAATCACTGATTGCCAAGCACCACTACTTAAGTCTTGCAGAGTGGATACCGCTAATTTATGACGTAATAAACTTTTGGGTGACATCAGGATTAAAGGTTTACGATACGGTCGTAACATCTGGCGCCGCAAACAATGAAAGATTTGTGCCGGTGTCGTGGGCACACAGACTTGCATATTATCTTGCGCACACAGTTGCAAGAAACGTTCTAAACGCGCGGAGCTATGTTCAGGACCTGAGCCTTCATAACCATGCGGCAGGAACAATACTAAACCACACAACCTTCCCCATTTTTGCTCTGAGGAGCTCAAAAACTGATCGATAACCACTTGCGCGCCATTGACAAAATCACCGTATTGCGCTTCCCAAATCACTAAACTATTTGGATTAGAAATGGCATAACCATACTCAAAACCCATGACCGCGGCTTCCGAGAGTATTGAATCGAGAACGGTAAAGGCATAGGGACTTTTAGCCAGCTGCGCTAATGGAACTATCGTTTGATTCGTATTATAATCATGAAGCACCGCATGCCGATGGAAAAAGGTACCACGTTCACAATCTTGACCTGACATACGTACTTCATAACCTTCTAGTAATAAGGTAGCGTAAGCTAAAGTCTCGGCATAACCCCAATTTAAGGCTAATTGACCTGCCGTCATTTTACGTCGATCTTCCATAATCTTAGCAACCTGCGCTTGCAACACAAAACCAGCAGGCAATGTTTCGATTTGAGTCGCCAATTTTTTCAATACATTCAGATCAACATCGGTGTTAACGGGAGTACGCCAATCTTGATAGCGATAAAGACGCCAATCGATACGATACGGATTGTCATAATCACTGGTAAGACGCGGCACTACCGGCTCACCCTTATCTAAATGATTTCTATAATCATCCGACCATTGTTGTACTTCTGCAGCAGTTACCACGCCTTCGGCCATTAAAATATCCGCATACAACTGTTTTGCTGTCGGCAATTTTTTTATGGTTTGATACACCAAAGGTTGGGTTGCTGCAGGTTCATCTGCTTCATTATGACCATGCCGACGGTAACACACTAAATCAATAACAACATCCTTTCTAAAGGTTTGCCGAAAATCAAAGGCAAGCTGCAACGTAAATAATACCGCTTCGGGATCATCACCATTAACGTGAAAAATCGGTGCATCCACCATCTTAGCTGGATCGGTACAATACCAACTCGAACGTGCATTTTGCGGATCAGTGGTAAAACCAAGCTGATTATTCAAAACAATATGCAAGCTACCACCGGTTCCATAGGCTTTGGTTTGCGATAACTCAAAGGTTTCCATAATGATGCCCTGACCCGAAAAGGCGGCATCGCCATGGATGAGTAAGGGTAATACTTGTTTTCGACCATTATCTTGGCGGCGTTCTTGACGTGAACGAACTGAACCTTCTATAACCGGATTAACGATTTCTAAATGCGATGGATTAAATGCCATAGCAACATGCATGATGCCATGATCGGTTTTTAAATCCGCAGCAAAACCTTTGTGATATTTCACATCGCCGGAACGATTTTCTTGAGTTAACTTACCGGCAAATTCTTCGAACAGCTTTGCCGGTGATTTACCTAATATATTAATGAGTACATTTAATCGGCCACGATGTGCCATGCCAATCACGATTTCTTGTACAGAATCGGCACTAGCACGCGCAACTAACTCGTCAATCAAAGGGATTAAACTATCACCCCCTTCCAAGGAAAATCTCTTTTGTGCAACAAACTTATTACCGAGATATTTTTCTAAACCATCGGCATAAATCAATCCTTTAAGAATGGTTTTTTTTGTTTGTGCAGAAAAGTTCGGTTTACCGGCTACTGCTTCGATACGAGCCTGCAACCAGGATCGTTGCGCATGATCGGATATATATTCATATTCAAAACCAATGCTACTACAATAGATCTTTTTTAAATGCGCGACTAAATTTTCTACGCTGACACTTTGTAAACCCAGTAAACCATTCAGATTCACACTGCGTTTTAAATCTTGCGCATTGATGTCATAACTTTCTAAATTTAAATCAACTATTTCGCGTTTGGGCGCTAAGGCTAATGGATCCAAGTGCGCTTGAAAATGGCCATAACGACGATAAGCTTCAATAACACCTAACAATTTATCATGTAAATCATCAGCGGCAGGATGAGAGGTTCTATTCTGAATGGGACGTTGCGCTAATTCCGCAAAATAAGATCGAATGTCAGCATGTGACACGTCATTTTTCTTATCACTTAATTGTGCAAAATAGGTTTGCCATTCGCTACTAAGCTGACTTGGATCATGCAAATATTGCTCATACAATGTTTCTAAATAAGTACCATTACCACTAAAGAGATAGGAGTTTTGTTGTAAGGCTTGTGCCGATTTTAATTGCTCAGTCATAATGGTTGAATTTTACCCTATTGAATAGTTTAATTACACTTCTTCTTGTAAAAGCTCAGAGCGAATATGACCGATTGCCTTAGCTGGATTAAGCCCTTTTGGACAGACCGTCGTACAATTCATAATGGTCCGGCAGCGAAATAAACTAAACAGATCATTTAACTCCGCTAAGCGCTGTTCTTTAGCATCATCGCGATTATCTACCAAAAACCGACAAAGCCACAATAGCGCCGCTGGGCCTAAAAATTTATCAGGATTCCACCAATAAGAAGGACAAGCGCTAGTACAACAAGCACACAAGATACATTCATAAAGCCCATCAAGTTTTTCACGCTGTTCGGGAGATTGTAAGCGTTCTTTTGCCGGTGGTTCTTTATCATTGATAAGATAGGGATGGGCTTTTTCGTATTGACGATAAAAAGCTTCCATGTCCACCACTAAATCACGAATTACCGGTAAACCTGGCAGCGGTCTTAACACGATCGGCGTACGCAAAGAAGAAACCTGAGTGATACAGGCCAAACCATTTTTGCCATTAATATTCATGCCATCTGATCCACAGACACCTTCTCGGCAAGAACGACGAAAACTTAAGGTTTGATCTTGTTCTTTCAAACATTCTAACGCCTCCAATAACATCATGTCCTTACCTGGAGCGATCTCTAATGTGTAATCCTGCATGTAGGGCTTTTTGTCGATCTCGGGGTCATAACGATAAATGGAGAATTGCATAATAAACCTAATAAGTAACCTTGTATAATAGATTAAAATTGTAAATAGTTGTCATTGCGAGCGCCAAAAATATTAATTGCCATTATGAACGCCAAAAGTATTTGTCATCGCGGATGTCGAAAGTATTAATCGTCATTGCCAGCGCCAAAAATATTATTTGTCATTGCGAGCGCGTAGCGCGCGGCAATCCAGGAAATGCTGTAAAAATGGATAGCCACGCTCATTATTCGCTCGCCATGATGGCAGTTTTTTTATGTTGCATTAGTAAGTTCGCTCTTTAAGCTCCATCGGTGGTACGGTTAAAGGCTTTCGGTTAACGGCTCTGAACCCTATGCTATCGGTTGTAGAAAAATACAGTAAATGTTTTAACCAATTTTTATCATCACGTTTTGGAAAATCCTCGCGACTATGTGCACCGCGACTTTCTTCGCGAGTTAACGCCGCTACCGCTGAAGCATAGGCTACTTCCATCAGATTATCGAGCTCTAAGGCTTCGACCCGCGCGGTATTAAACACCTGACTATGATCAGTTAAGACCGCGTGCTTTAAACGCTCCTTCAATTGTTTTAGTTTAACTAAACCTTGTTCCATATATTTTGCGGTACGAAATACACCAAAATCAGTTTGCATCACCTTTTGCATCGCATGACGAATCTCAACCAAATTTTCACCTTGCTTCGATTGCTCCCAACGGTTTAATCGAGTTAATGCGGCTGTTAAATCATCTTGGGTAATATTGAGTAATGGTAAATCTTGGATTAAGGATTCGCCCACATGCAAACCGGCCGATCGTCCAAAGACAATTAAATCGAGTAAAGAGTTACCCCCTAAACGATTCGCACCATGCACGGAAACACAGGCACATTCACCTGCTGCATATAAACCCTCAACGACTTGATCCTGACCTTCAATATCAAGCGTTATGACTTGACCATGGACATTGGTAGGAATTCCACCCATCATATAATGACAGGTTGGAACCACAGGAATCGGTGTGGTAATCGGATCCACATGTGCAAAGGTCAAGGCCAACTCACGAATTCCTGGTAAACGTTTTTTAATGATATCAGCACCGAGATGATCCAATTTTAATTTTACATAATCCGTCCCTTCTGGATTAAAACCATTTCCGGCGCGTAACTCTAAAGCCATGGCCCGTGCTACCACATCACGCGAAGCTAAATCTTTTGCATGCGGTGCATAACGTTCCATAAAACGTTCACCGTTTTTATTAATTAAATAACCGCCTTCACCACGACAACCTTCTGTGACTAAAACACCCGCCCCTGCAATACCGGTCGGATGGAATTGCCACATTTCCATATCTTGCACCGGAAAACCGGCGCGTAATACCATACCGACACCGTCACCGGTATTGATCATCGCATTGGTAGTCGATTGGAAAATTCGTCCTGCACCGCCGGTCGCTAAAATCGTTGCTCGACTATGAAAGAAAGCCACTTCACCGGTTTCAATACATAGCGCAGTCAATCCAGCCACTTGACCTTGCGGTGTTTTTACTAAATCAATGGCATACCATTCATTAAAAAAATGGGTTTTGGCCTTTAAGTTTTGTTGATATAAGGTGTGTAATAAGGCATGACCCGTTCTATCGGCTGCAGCGCAGGTTCGCGCGGCTTGATCACCGCCAAAATTTTTGGATTGACCGCCAAAAGGACGTTGGTAAATCTTTCCTGAGTCCATCCGAGAAAACGGCAAACCCATATGTTCCAATTCATATACCGCTTCCGGACCGGTTTTACACATATACTCAATACTATCTTGATCACCTAAGTAATCTGAGCCTTTAACCGTGTCATACATATGCCAACGCCAATCATCTTCATGCGCATTCCCTAAGGCACAGGTAATACCACCTTGTGCTGACACGGTATGCGAACGCGTTGGAAACACTTTTGAAATTAATGCAACTTTTTGACCCGAATGCGCTAATTGCAATGCGGCGCGCATACCTGCACCACCAGCACCTACGATCACTGCATCAAAACTATAAGTAGGCAAGGCCATTAGATTGTGCCCCAAAAAATGACTAAACCCCAAATAAAATAGAGGAAAAGTGCGATGATAATGACGAGTTGGCAGATTAAACGTAAACTCGCTGGCTTGACATAGTCCGTTACTATCGTCCACATGCCAATCCAAGCATGCCAAAATAAACTGAGTAAAAATAAGCTGCTAAATAAACGCATGCTAAAATGCGTAAATAAATTTTGCCAAGTCACATAATCTAGTGGTGAGTGACTCAGAATATAGCCTAATAAAAAAACGATATACGCCGCTAAGATCACCGATGTCGCGCGCTGGATTAACCAATCACGCAAGCCATTACCCGATAGACTGGTTACATTCGTTAACTTGTTTACCATAAATAAATTCCCATGAGTCCAGTCGCCACTAAGGCTAGCACGATCACCAAACCTGCCGTAAAACGCGCGGGCTTTAATTCTTCAGCCACACCCGCATCCATCAATAAGTGACGAATTCCGGCGAACAAATGATAAAAAAGCGCCAATAAAAATCCTAAAATAATTAATTTAGTCGCTGGATGCTGAAAACAAGTATGCACGGTAAAAAAGGCTTCGGGGCTATGCAGACTCAGCGCTAGCACTGCCAAAAACACCGGAATAATTAAGAACAAGAAAAAACCAGAGAGTCGATGCAAGATTGATGCGATGGCGGTTATAGGAAAACGAATCGTCAATAAATTAAAATTAATAGGACGTTTACTCACAGATTGTAAGCCTTTTAATGGATCAGAGGAAAAAGACCTGCAGATTATACGCCTAATTAACACCCAAATACAAATTACTTGTACTTTTTTCTAGCAGCGTGACTAGAATCGATTGCTTGTCGCTAGGTAATAATTAAGCTCATTCGAAAATAACACTCCTTTGCGATAAACTAGATCAATTAAAAATAGTCAGCAAATTTTTTTTACATGGAAAATATGCAAATCAATCGATCGAAAATTTCACTTCATCTGATATAAACCAACTGCCTGTCCTAGCTGAAATTAATAATAATAATAATAAAATAGCTATTTTTGCTAAACTGCTACGCAAAAATTTCATATCCAAAGAGTATTATGACATTCAAACGTGGCGTTATCAGATGAAACCATTAAAAAATTGGTGTAAAAATTCTATCTTTAACCAATTGCAGGGTAATCAAAACGAAAAACTCAATAAAGTTGAAGAACTACCTCTGCCTCCACGTTTAAAAGTATTTTTAAAAGAACAAGAAGAAGACATAGCGCCCACGAATAATCAAATAACTTCTCCTCGTCCTTGATTGATAAAGTTTAATTTCACTAAACTGTTGTTTGCTTAGCTAGCAAACCACTGTCGCTCCGTTGAATAAGCAAGCCACTCCAAATAAGGAGATAGTTGAACCTGAAGTTATAACAGCATTCGGACTAGGGCTGGTTAGCGACAATGAACCTAACTCCATCTGAATAGAACCGCCTGAAGTCGTTGCTAAAGTACTCACATTAGCATTAGCCCCTGTACTCGATACTGAAATATCACTGTTATCAATATTAACTGTCGCATTACCTAATGAATTAATCCCAAAAATATTACCTAACCCATTTACATTGAGCTGGCTATCGTTTATCTCCGCTGTACTACCCCCGGTAATGCTGATTCCGGTTATTCCTCCGCCTAGGGTTCGTGTAACGTCCAATTGACTTGCTTGTATCATTAATGAAGAATTAGCTTGCGCGCGGATGGCCCGTCTAGCTGCAAAAACCTCGCTATTGATTAACGCCAATTGACTGCCGGATAAAAATATTGCGGTATTCAGAAATGGATTGGCCGCACTACCGATTTGGCTGCCATTGACATTTATATTGTCAGCATTCATTGCGTTAATCGCATTCCCTGCTGCCGTGTTAGTCGTGGGTAATAAGATAATATCATTCAATGCATTGTTACTATTTAAAATAAACGCACCATTAAAAACTGAGCGATTAGCCCCGCTTACACTTTCGCTGTAATCCGCTGAACGCGAAGTCACACTTTGTCCGGGATTTAAACTCATTGCCCCGGTTCCTGCGCTATCCAATGCCGGGTAATTACCGCCATTAAAAAACATTGTGGTATTCGGTAGTAAAGTATTTAGGGTATTCACACCCGTTTGACTGAAATCGCTGGGCGCACAAGGATTTTCAAAGGTACAATTGGCTAAATTTAAACCAATCCCCCCATTATTTGGTGTTCCGGTTTGACTAAAAAAGGCAATATTGTCACTAATTATTTGAGCGCTGGTGCCTTGACCTTCCGCAAAGAACAAGGTTCGACTGGGAATACCAGAACCATGGCCCCAATGCGCCAAATAATGCTCAATGGGATCAGTTAATCTTTCTGATAGAGATGGATCGGCAGTGTGTTTTCTCACTCCGCCAAAACTCAACCCAATCCCGGCTATCAACTTACTGTGTTGATAATTATCATAACTATAGTTGCTAAAAATTCTAATATTTTGATCAAACCAATATTGAAACCCAACTAGAGCGCCACGTAAATTATCCGTGCCGGGAATATCAAAAAAATAGGCTCCTAAATAAGCTTTCAAAGGTACCTGTCGAAAAAGTTGGTAAGCCAACATCGCATCCGCACCATTGCCGATCCTCTCGGACCTCATTGGCAAGATCAAATACGCTATTTATCACTTCACTATGCCCAGTAAAAAACGGTTCGCTAATTGAATTCAATTCGACACGATAATTCACTTCATTACTTCGTCCTGCAACCGGGATATAGGCATTCAGATGGCTATCCCAACGTCTTCCTAATACTTCCAGTCCAGGATTGGCTATCCAAAAATCACTATTATTATTAACGCGCGTGCGTCCAGCAAAGGCATACCAACCTAAGATAGCTGCATCATTCTTAATCCATCGATACCCCAAGCCTAAATCGGCCAGCCATTGTTGATCACTACCAAAAGTCGCTTGAGGATTCACATACAGATTATGGACTTCATCACCATCCACTGACAACATTAAATCCGCCGATCCTACCGTATAAACACCAGTATATGCATTTGCCGATAATCGCGGCGCTAAGGAAGCAGCGAAGCTATTCGCCGTGTAGAGGCCTAGAAGTATAATGAAATAATAGTTAAACCATCGGTTTCTAGCGCAATCCCTTTGCATAAGCTCTTCCTAATAATTCGTCATCTACTCTAAATCCACTAAACGAACCAATTTTTGGATTTCTTCGGTTTTTAATTCTCGGGTTTGTCCTCTACGCAAATCTTCAGGTAGTGTAACATTACCAAAACGCACCCTCAGCAAACGACTCACATTAATCCCTTGCGACTCCCACAAACGTCTGACTTCGCGATTGCGACCCTCTTTCAACACAACATGATACCAATGGTTAGCACCGGATCCACCGCGCGCTTCGATGTGCGTAAAAGACGCCATGCCATCGCTTAATTTCACTCCTTTTTTTAATCGCTGCAGCACTTGCTCATCAACCTCACCTAATACGCGCACTGCATATTCCCTTTCAATTTCATAGGATGGATGTGATAGCCGATGCGCTAATTCACCATCATTAGTAAAGATTAATAAGCCCAAGGTATTAATATCTAAGCGACCGATCATTATCCACCGCTGACCGCGTAACGGCGGTAAGTGTTCAAATACAGTCGGCCGTTGCTCAGGGTCCGAACGTGCACAAATCTCACCTTCGGGTTTATGATAAATCAATACCCGTCGTTTGAAATCGGCGCTTGCTACTAGAGGTATGCGCTTACCATCGATAAACACCTTTTCCGTTAAATCAATTCTATCCCCTAGTTTAGCGGGTCGCTGATTCAGTTGAATCCGACCTTCGCGGATCCAACGTTCAATTTCACGACGTGAGCCCAACCCTAAGTTAGCCAATATTTTTTGTATTTTTTCATTCATAATGATAAAGCCGATTAATTTTTCTCATCGTAACCTAAATAGTAATCCACAGGTATTTTTTCTCTTTCACTATTTTTTTTCAAGCGTGATTTAATGATATACTTGGAAAACTTTTCAGGATGAAGAGTTTTCTTACAGGAGGTATATGTTAGCCAGACTCTTTATTGCGGTACTCTTAATTCTCACTGCAGTAACCACTTATACACAAACTCACCAACCTACTTATTCCTGCTCTTGAGGATAAAATCGTTTAAGTCCGGTTTGATAACGCGGTATCTTTGCTGTGTAGTGTTCTGCATACCATTGCATATCTGCTATTTGTTGTGCAGATAATGGCTTTATTTTACCCGGAGAACCCATAACTAAAGAACCATCTGGAATATGTTGATTCTCTAACACCAAGGCATTCGCCGCAATCAAACAGTGCTTACCAATCACTGCGTTATTCAATACCTTTGCTCCAATGGCAATTACAGAATAGTCACCTATCATGCGTGCATGCACCATGGCATGATGAGCAATGGTTACCTTGCTGCCGATTTGCATCGGCATATCCGGATCAGTATGCAACACGGCCGCATCTTGAATATTACTAAACTCACCAATCTCTATCGTCGTATTGTCGGCACGAACCACAGCTTTGGGTAAGATGATGACATGATTATGGATGATCACTGCGCCAATAACATCAGCACTTTCAGCGATAAAAATATCCTTGCCCAGTAACGTTGGAATCTTATCTTCAAAGGAATATAGCATTAAAAACTATCCTAATTCTCAAGGACATCCAACGAAGCATTCGATTCATTATCCGCAGCAAGGACAGCTTTTAGTGTCTTACTTTCTTCAGGTAAAGGAAAAGCGGGTAATTCTGCCAATTCTTTTAAGCCAAAATGATCAAGAAATAAGTTCGAGGTTGCATAAAGATTCGGCCGTCCTGGCACCTCACGTTGGCCAACCACTTGTATCCATTCTTGTTCCAATAAGGCCTTTATAATATTAGGATTCACCGCCACACCCCGTATTGCTTCAATATCACCACGTGTCACCGGTTGTTTGTAGGCAATAATACTGAGGGTTTCCAAAAAGGCCCGTGAATAACGAGCAGGTTTTTCTGGCCAAAGTCGTTTAATCCAAATATTGAGTGACTCAGACGTTTGAAAACAATAGCCACTGGCTAAATGCTTGAGTTGTATCCCACGCTCTTGATAATCTTCGCTTAACTCCAACAAAATCTTTTTTAGTTCCGATTTAGTCGGCCGTTCGTCTGGGCTAAACAAATCCAATAAACGCTCGATACTCACCGGCTCACCGGCAGCAAGTATCGCTGCTTCACATATCGATTTTAAGGTTTGATTTTCCATAGGCAAACTATAGCAGCAAATAAGCTAAGATGGCGAGTACATCGCATACAAAAGACAGCGCTGAATTCTACTCACTGCCCCTGACACTTCCTTAGTCAGTACGCTTGATTTTGGAATGGACGATGCGACTAAAAAGCAGTTGATAACGAATGGTCATAGCGCAACCATTAGCTATTTTGCTAATAAAATTAAACAATTGAGTAGAGAACAAATTAAAGTGTAAGTTGCCTATTAATAAATTTTAATAACGAGCAAAGCTTCACTCTGCTCGTTATCTATTACTTTATTATAATAAAATAATCAGAAGAAAAGCGGATTGATCCTATGACTTAATTGATGTTTAATAGATCCGAATGGGGTAGTTTTCGACGAATAAGCTACTTCTTCTATAACCATTATACTATCTGAATATATAAAATAAAGCGGTCTGATGAAAACAAAAAATGGTTTAGATAAGTTATCATGCCTAACGACATTACCTACTGTGGTCAGTATTGCCGGCACCGATCCTTCCGGCGGAGCCGGCATCCAAGCCGACTTGAAAGCCATTTCAGCCACGGGCAGTTATGCAGCGAGCATCATTAGTGTTTTAGTCGCACAAAACACGTTGTCCGTCAGCGCAATACAAGAGATTCCATTAAGCTTCATTCAACAACAAATCGATGCCGTTTTTACTGATTTGTCCATAAACGCCGTTAAACTCGGGATGCTATATGATGCTGACATTATCCGCTTAGTCGCCACAAACTTAAAAAAATATCAACCACCTTTCGTGGTACTGGATCCAGTCATGATTTCACAAACCGGCCATACTTTATTAAAGCCTGAAGCAATCCAAGCGTTAACCGATGAATTATTTTCATTAGCAAGCTTGATCACACCGAATATCCCTGAAGCCGAAGCTATCTTAAAATTTAACATTAACGATGAAGCACGTATGCAAGAAGCGGCCATGCTATTCGCCAAACGCTATAAAACGTCGGTACTGATTAAAGGTGGACATTTAGTAACTCAACATTCGCCTGATATTTTTTATGATTATCCACAACAACAATTGCATCGCTTTGATACATTGCGCATACTCACGAAAAATACTCACGGTACCGGCTGCACACTTTCAGCGGCCATTGCTTCCTATTTAGCGCAAGGTGCGAGTTTACACAACGCGATTACGCAAGCAAAATATTATTTAAGCCAATGTCTGTTGGCTGCAAAAAATTTTAAACTGGGACAGGGTCAAGGTCCTGTACATCATTTTTATTTTTTAAATAAGCCTAAATTAAATAATTAAATTTAATTTTGAATAATGTCATTATTTATTTATAAAAAAATTTAAAACTATTTAATCTTAACGCTATTGTGAATCAGAAATCGAACTGATATTCTTATTTTTTCATCCATTTATTTAAAAAATAAGGCATAAATTTAAAATAATTATTTTTTAATTCGTAACATAGAGGGATATTAAATGTTAGAAAATATATACAAAATAGATCCTGCTTTCAATAAAGATCTTGCTTTAGCTTACCAACCCCCTCCCCTAATTGATGTGGCTACTTTACCCACTTTACCTAAAAACTGGTTAAATAGGCTGAAAAAAATTATTTGTGAAGCGGACTCTACTTTATCCCCAAATTGTCTTAATAAGCATATAGGTAATGACTCTAGCTATCGTGCCAAAAATATATTACGTGAACAATTACAGCTTATTTATCATCGCTTGCAGGGAAATTTTGATTCTAAGTTAGGTAAACTCTCTCTTAATGATCGCCAAATTTTAATCAGTAGATTAACTGAAGAGATCGGCAGTTGTACTGAAGGTTTTCACAATCGGGTAAACATTATTGTTGATTCATTTCCCCAACCACGCAACCTAGCGGAACTCGTTTATACTGTACGCAAAAGCTTGGTTGAAAATGTTGCTGCAGAGCTAACCAATGAGGTACATGCCTGGAATGGTATCAGTGTTATTGCACAAGCCGATGGCTTTGGCATAAAAGCCAATTTTCCCGACGACACCTATTCTGGCAGTTTACCTCAAGCTACCATTCGTCGTGCCTTACAAGAAAATTTTGCGAAATATTTTACACCGTTTTTGTTACCTAGCTTATTAATAAACGCTTTCAAGGAACTCGTTCCAGAACTAGAGTTTGAAAAAAAAACCCAAAACGGACTCTGTGTACAAACTCAAGAAAAAATAATTAGCTTAACCAAGCAATTCTTACCTGAATATATCAACGAAGCACCTAAAAACGCTAAAGACTCTAAGCATTGGATAAATTATTTTAAGAAAATTCCTAGCGAAAAAAACTCCTTAGTTTTTAGCTTTTCTGATGTTAATTGGGAAAAAATATATCAGTCCTTTTATTCTGCATTATTAGATAAAAAATATTTTACCCAACCAAAGATAAATACACTAATGGATAGTGCTTATT
>JBDLTN010000023.1:0-16422 GCA_039805785.1 Pseudomonadota bacterium
CATGTGGTCAATGTACTCCCTGCCGCGAAGGAACGGGTTGGATGTGGCGGGTATTACATCGTATTGGACACGGCCTAGGACGCATGAGTGATCTGGAGTTATTAGAAAGTGTGGCAGGTAAGATCACGGGACACACCATTTGCGCCTTAGGGGATGCCGCAGCGATGCCAGTACAAAGTTTTATTAAACATTTTCGTCACGAGTTTGTTGAACACATTGAACATAAACGCTGTCCGGTGGGTGATGATCATGACTAGTCATTATTTATCGTCATTGCGAGCGCGTAGCGCGCGGCAATCCAGATGGCCACGCTCACCTTGTTCGCTTGCCATGAAGTGGATCGACCTGCGTTCACTCGTCATGATGGATCGTTTTATTTGCCATGCTAGTTTAATTGAGAAATGCAACGATGATTGATATAGAAATAGATGGCCGTACATTACACGTCGAACAAAATACCACGATTATCGAAGCGGCTGATAAAGCGGGTATCTATATTCCGCGTTTTTGCTATCATAAAAAACTTTCTATCGTCGCTAATTGTCGAATGTGTTTGGTTGAGGTTGAAAAATCCGGAAAACCGTTACCGGCTTGTGCAACGCCCGTCACGGCGGGGATGAAGGTTTATACCACCTCCGAAAAAACCAAAGAAGCCCAACGTTCAGTAATGGAGTTTTTACTGATCAACCATCCTTTAGATTGTCCTATTTGCGATCAAGGTGGCGAATGTGAATTACAAGATCTCTCTTTAGGTTATGGTTCGTCGTTGTCGCGTTTTACTGAAGCTAAACGTTCTGTCAATGACGATAATCTGGGATCCTTAATTGCCACCGAAATGACGCGCTGCATCCAATGTACGCGTTGTGTGCGTTTTGGTCAGGAGATTGCTGGAATTAAAGAATTGGGCGCACTGAATCGTGGTGAAGATTTGCAAATCAGTACCTATATCGAACATAGCTTAGAATCGGAATTATCAGGAAATATTATTGATCTTTGTCCTGTGGGTGCATTGACATCGAAACCGTTTCGTTTTACCGCGCGTGCTTGGGAATTACATCAATCCGCCTCGATTGCGCCACATGATTGTCTAGGTTCAAATATTTATTTACATACTCGTCGCGAACAAGTGATGCGTGCGGTGCCACGCGAGAATGAAGCGATCAATGAAACTTGGTTATCGGATCGGGATCGTTATAGTTATTTGGGTATTCACAGTAAAGAGCGTTTGACAAAGCCACATATTAAAGAAAATGGCCAATGGTTTATTGTTGATTGGGAAACTGCACTCGAGAAAGTTGTCAGCGAATTTAAAAAGATTCTACAACAAAAAGAGGCGCAAGCGATCGGTGGTTTAGCTTCACCCTCGTGTACCACAGAAGAGTTTTATTTCTTTCAAAAATTATTGCGTGGTTTGGGTAGCCAACATATCGATCATCGTTTACATCAAACCGATACGTCCGATCAAATGCAAGCACCGCTCTGTCCGCCGGGTCTTAGCTTATCGACTTTAGAAAAAGCCGATTTTATCTGGTTGGTCGGTTCTAATATCCGACGTGAACAACCGATAGCCGCTCAGCGCTTACGCAAAGCCAATTTAGCCGGAACTAAAATTGCCAGTTTGCATTGCGTGGATGTGCGCGTGCCTTTTGCATTGCATGAAAATCTGTGTGTGAATCCGGAGTCCATTGTGCCAACGTTGTTAGCGGTTGCTAAAGCCTTAGCAGATAAACAAACGTTGACTGCATTTTCCGGAATGACGCCAAGCGATTTACCCAATGGTCTCGTTGAGCAATTAAAGTCTTCAAAAGATAGCGTTATTATTTTAGGTGCTTTAGCGCATAATCATCCACAAGCGAGTTTAATTAGAGCGTTAACCGATTTTATTGCATGCCAAATTGGTGCTCGTTGTTTGTATTTGACTGAAGGCGCCAACAGTGCAGGCGCATGGTTAGCGGGTGCGCTGCCACAGCGTATGCCGGGTGGTGTTGCGGTGCGTGAGCCGGGTTTATCGGCTGCGGAGATGATTAATGCTGATTTGCGCGCCTTTATTTTACTTAATATCGAACCCACTTTGGATTGCGCTAATCCTCAAGCGTTCAGTCAATCTTTAAAACAAGCCGATTTTGTGTTGGCTTTATCGCCGTTTAAAGCGAAATCTCTTTTAGAACATGCGCATGTTATTTTACCGATGGCAAGCTTTGCTGAGATTCAAGGTAGCTTTATTAATATGGCGGGTTGTTGGCAAAGCTTCTCAGCGGCGATCTCGCCATTAGGTTTAGCGCGTTCTGGATGGGAAATCTTACAAAGCTTAGGTCATCGTTTTGAGCTGGCTGATTTTAATCGCTCGGATCATGCATTTATTCGTGAAGAATTAGAGCCGATATTGCTACAAGATAGCAACAAAGACGCGAAACAGAGTAACCCGTGTGTCTTCGAAATACCTGACAACAAAGACCAAGATTCACATGCGAAGCGTATAACCAGAATTAGTGAATGGCCTATTTATGGTGTTGATAGTTTGGTGCGCCGATCCTTCGCTTTGCAGGCTTCTGCAAGCAATGATCCGATTAAGCTTAGCATGAATCCGACTTTAGCTCGGGAATTGAATTTTACTGAAGGTCAATTAATTCGCGTTGAACAGGGAGCAGGGCAATCTTTGTTAGCTTTGTCGATACAAGACGGTATTCCTGACAATTGTGTTTACATCCCCGCTGGCTGCGAAGAAACCGCTAGTTTAGGCGAATCATTTGGAGTAGTTAATCTCTATGCTGAATGATTTACTCTTATTAATTTGGATACTGATTAAGATTGTTGTCATTACTATTCCTTTGCTGCTAACGGTGGCCTATTTAACGTTTATCGAGCGTAAAGGAATTGGTTATATGCAAACCCGCATTGGACCAAATCGAGTGGGACCTTTGGGTTTTTTACAACCAATTGCAGATGTCATTAAGTTACTCACCAAAGAAATTATTGTGCCAACGGCAGCGAATCGTTATCTCTTTATTTTAGCGCCGATTATTACCATTGCTCCGGCTTTAGCGGCTTGGGCGGTTATTCCGTTTAGTGAAGGTTTAGCGTTAACCCAAATTAATGCTGGTGTGTTGTATTTGTTTGCAATTACTTCTCTAGGCGTGTACGGGATTTTAATCGCGGGCTGGGCGACGAATTCTAAATATGCTTTATTAGGCTCATTACGCGCCGCCGCACAAACAATTTCTTATGAAATTGCCATGGGCTTTGCGTTTGTCGGCGTGTTACTAGCGGCAGGTAGTATGAATCTACATGATATCGTGCTGCGTCAACAAGGCGGCATTTTTCATTGGTTTTGGTTACCCTTATTGCCCTTGTTTGTTTGCTATTGGATTTCAGGAATTGCTGAGACTAACCGTGCTCCGTTTGATCTCGCCGAAGGTGAATCGGAGATCGTGGCAGGTTTTCATGTTGAATATTCAGGTGTGACCTTTGCTTTATTCTTTCTCGCCGAATATATGAATATGATCTTGATTTCAGCGATTGCGAGCTTATTGTTTTTAGGCGGTTGGTTATCACCATTTCAAGGCTTTGCGACATTAAACGCGGCATTGATCTGGGTTCCTGGTTTCATTTGGTTTTTTATAAAAATGCTTATTTTTTTAAGCCTGTTTATTTGGTCGCGAGCGACCTTTCCTCGCTATCGCTATGACCAATTGATGCGTTTGGGTTGGAAGGTGTTAATTCCAGTTACTTTGCTTTGGATATCAGTCATCGCCTTAGCTGTACAATTTCAATGGGGTCCTTGGTTTAACGCATGAATTTATTAAGAAAAATATTTCAACTTATAAAAACCTTTACGCTTTGGGAACTTTTTAAGGGACTGGGAGTGACCGGTCGTTATTTTTTTAAGAAAAAGGTCACGATACAATTTCCTGAAGAAGAAACACCGCGTTCAGTGCGATTTCGTGGACTACATGCATTGCGTCGTTACCCGAATGGTGAGGAACGTTGTATTGCCTGTAAGTTATGTGAAGCGGTTTGTCCAGCGTTGGCGATTACTATCGAGGCAGAGCCACGTGAGGATGGTTCACGGCGTACTACTTTATATGAGATTGACTTATTCAAGTGTATTTATTGTGGATTTTGCGAAGAATCCTGTCCGGTTGATGCGATTGTCGAAACCAATATTCCGCATTATCATTTTGAACAGCGTGGCGAACAAATTATGACTAAAGATAAACTGCTGGCGATTGGGGATAAATATGAGAAGCAGATAGCGATAGAGAGGGCAGAAGATGCCCCTTATCGATAAATTTTCTTTCAAAATTTATGATGTATAAAAGAAAGCTTTCAAGCAGTTTTAAAAAAGATAACTATAACAAGGCTAGAAGGCTAGTAGCATGGGCAAAGCAATTTTCAAGAAAAAATTGGTATGTCCCCAAAAAACTCACTGAAGATGGATTTTTTAGCTCTTTTGGACCTCGTAGTGGAATTATATTTGTCGGGGATGATAATACCGACGATATCACTGAAGAAAAAGGGATACTGAGTAAATTAAATGTAATATTTAATGAAGGTATTAATTATGATAATTGCTTACTCAGTGCTGCTGAATTTATTCCTTATTTTACTTCTAAGTATAAGTATTTGATTCAAGGTGATGTGACCAAAAAACAAGCCTTGCAATTAACCGATGAATATTCCTTTGTTTATGTGATAGATGCTTCTCGAGAAAGCGATTTGATTTCTTTTCCTGCTTCTCCATGTAATACTAATAATCCTAAATTTTTTAAAGGTGCTTCATTTGATCCGGGAACTGATTATCAATATTTTTTTATAGTTCCTTTTTCTATTAAGCCACAATCGATTATAGGTGCCTTCGCTATTGGTGCCTTAGCCCATTCATTGACTATCAGTGAAGAAACATTAATTATTAATCCTAATTGTAAGGGTAATATACAAGAGATAAAAGATAAATTAAAGATTAATGACATAAAGGAATTTAAAGACTGTCAAGTAACCGCTTCAGATTATGAAAGTGCAGTTGAAGCTTATGATCAGTATTTAAAACAGTTGTACGAAGAGTCTAATTCTAATCGATCGCTAGTGTTGGGCAAAAGGTAAAGAGGGCTAGAACATTTAATAGAAAGTTGCTATGCATAGAGTGGTCATTTAGAATGGCTAGCATTTACACTACGGGTTCGCTACGTTGCTTTTTTTAAATATTTATATTGACTCGATGCTTAATCAATAATGCTAGGATATGGCTAAAAATATCACTTTTGAGTCTTGAATGGGGCATAACCTAAAGTAGGTGACAAATCTAGAAAAGACTAAGCTTACGAAATAGTCAGCCGAACCAACGAGTTCCTGAACAATTATAAAATGTAAAATTTTAGGGTGATAATGCTGCTACAACAATTTGCTTTTTTCGGTTTTGCTGCATTGCTGATTGCTGCGGCGTTGATGGTGATTATTTCGCGTAACCCGGTCCGTTGCGCGTTATTTTTGGTGTTAGCTTTTTTTGCGGCAGCTGCTTTATGGATCTTATTAGAAGCCGAATTTTTAGGTTTAATCTTGGTGTTAGTGTATGTAGGCGCGGTCATGACATTATTTTTATTTGTCATCATGACCTTGAATATTGATAGTGTTGAAAAACAATATGGCTTTGTGTGCTACTGGTTTGTTGCGGTCATCACTGTGATGGTTTTACTCGCCTTACTTATTTATGCGGTTTATCCACTTTCTAGCTCAGAAAAACTGCTGCCATTATCAGCCCATGCGAGCAATACTCAAGCCTTAGGTGATATCTTGTATACACAGTATGCCTACCCGTTTGAAATTACCGGTGTCTTATTATTGGTGGGTATTATTGCCACAATTGCCTTGAGTTTTCGTGAAAAACGCTTAAATAAAGCGATCCCGCCCGAATTACAATTAAAGATCAAACCGTCGGATCGTTTACGAATTATAAAAATGCCCACTGAGAGAAAAAAATGATTCCATTAAACTATTACTTAATACTTGCTGCTATAGTATTTAGCTTGGGTTTACTGGGCATCATGATTAATCGGAAAAATATTATCATTTTATTGATGTGTGTCGAACTCTTACTATTAGCAGTGAATATGAATTTTATTGCTTTTTCACATTTTTTTGCTGATTTATCCGGTCAAGTGTTCGTCTTTTTTATATTGGCGGTGGCAGCTGTCGAAGCAGCGATTGGCTTAGCCATATTGATTGTTTTATTCCGTACCCGGCATAGCATCCAAGTCGATGCCTTAAGTCGTTTGAAGGGGTAAGTGAATGAATAATTATCAGTTAATCAATCTTGCATTAATCTTATGTCCCTTAGCGGGTGCATTAATGGCAGGCTTAGGCGGTCGTCGTGTGAGCGATAGCCTGGCACACACCGTCACCATTTTGGGCGTGGCAATTTCTTTTATTTTATCGCTGTATTTTGCTTATCATCTCCTTTTTCTACATGGCGGCACTTATGATGGAAATCTGTATTTGTGGGATTTAACCGGAAAATTCCGCTTTAATATCGGATTTTTGATTGATCCATTAACGGTGGTGATGTTTCTCATTGTCACATTCATCTCATTGATTGTGCATATTTATAGCGTCACGTATATGGCGGGCGATCCGGGTTATAAGCGGTTTTTTAGTTATATGTCGGCATTTACCTTTGCCATGTTGATGTTAGTCAGTGCGAATAACTTTTTGCAATTGTTTTTTGGCTGGGAAGCGGTGGGCTTAGTTTCCTATTTATTGATTGGATTCTGGTTTAAACGTGAAGCGGCCAATGCGGGAAGTTTAAAGGCATTTTTGGTTAATCGTATCGGCGATTTTGGTTTCTTTTTAGGTATTGCCCTATTATTTAACTATTTTGGTAGCTTAGATTATTATCAAGTTTTTCATGCGGCGCCTGCACTCAAAAACGCGACGATTAGTCTCTTTCCGCATTCATCTTATTCATTGATTGCCGTTATTTGTTTTCTATTATTAGTGGGCGCAATGGGAAAATCGGCACAGGTTCCTTTGCATGTGTGGTTACCTGAATCGATGGAAGGTCCTACACCCATTTCAGCATTAATTCATGCCGCCACCATGGTGACCGCCGGCGTATATTTAGTCGCACGACTTTCACCGTTATATGAATTGGCGCCGAGTGTATTAAATCTTATTTTAATCTTAGGCGCTACGACGGCGTTATTTATGGGTTTCGTGGCGATAGTACAAAATGATATTAAACGTATCATTGCTTATTCTACGCTTTCACAGTTGGGTTATATGATGGTCGGCTTAGGCGCATCGGCGTATGCCGCCAGTATTTTTCATTTAGTGACGCATGCTTTTTTCAAAGCCTTATTATTTTTAGCCGCCGGTTCAGTTATATTAACCATGCATCATGAACAAGATATTCGTAAAATGGGTGGCTTAGCAAAAGTCATGCCGATAACATATCTTAGTTTTTTAGTCGGTGCATTGGCGTTAGCGGCGTTACCGCCTTTTTCAGGTTTTTATTCCAAGGATGCCATTATCGATGCGGTTCATGTATCGACCTTACCGGCGGCAACTTATGCCTACTATTGTGTGTTAA
Source organism: Pseudomonadota bacterium (assembly GCA_039805785.1). Taxonomy (GTDB): domain Bacteria; phylum Pseudomonadota; class Gammaproteobacteria; order Diplorickettsiales; family Diplorickettsiaceae; genus Aquirickettsiella. The sequence continues at coordinate 7,583 of JBDLTN010000023.1, forward strand.
TTGGCGCGCTGATTACCGCTTTTTATATCTTCCGTGCATTTTTCTTGGTATTTCATGGCCAAAATCGTATGCCCATTAAATATTATCAGAAAACGACCGGGATTGTTAAATTCAGTTTAATTATCTTAGCTATTCCGGCGACGATTGCCGGTTTTTTACTAGCCCAGCGTTTTTTAAGTGTTCCCGGCCTACTTGCAAATAGCCTTAGTGTATTACCTAATCATAAACTCACGACAATTGAACATCTATTAAGTCGGGCAACCATTTTTTCTGGTATCGGTATTGTCTTGGCATGGATTTGTTATCAGGAATTTCCCCGTATTCCAGATTGGATGGAGAAACATTTTACCTTTCTATATCGGATTTTAGTGAATAAATATGGTTTTGATGCCTTTAATCAAACGGTATTTGCAGAGGGTAGCCGACGCTTGGCGAAATTATTTTTTAATGTGGATGCGAATGTACTCGACAAAAAATTGATTGATGGCTCAGGAAGGCGGATAAATTGGCTTTCGAATGTATTGCGTCGTTTGCAGTCTGGTTATATTTATCAGTATGCATTTATGATGGTATTAGGAATCATTATTTTTTTATTAGCTTATACTTTTCACACTTGAGTTTTGGCTGTGTTGCCGTTCAATTCGCAATCCTCATGTATAATTTATACACTCCGGTTGCTTATTTTTGCGACACTTATAAAAAATCCAATTGCTGTGAGTATATTCCTTATAACTTAGTAGTAATATAAGAATGTTTTTAACTTTATTCATACATAAATATTTATTAAGTTTGCTTATTTGGTTGCCGGTGCTGGGCGGAGTGTTAGCGATTGCCGTTAATGGGGATCGTTACCCACAGCGTGCGCGCGTTATCGCTTTAATCACTTCATTGCTGACTCTATTGTTGTGTGTACCGCTGTATTTAGGTTTCAATCCTGCTTTAAGCAGTATGCAATTTCAAGAAAATATCTCTTGGATCAGCGTTTACAATATTAATTATGCCTTAGGTGTGGATGGTATTTCTTTACCACTCATTATATTAACGGTGTTTACTACCTTACTGGTTATTTTGGCGGCTTGGCGCAGTATCAATTTGCGTGTAGCGCAATACATGGCGGCATTTTTACTGATGCAAGGTATGATGGTTGGAACCTTTGCAGCAACGGATTCGATCTTATTTTATGTGTTTTGGGAAGCCATACTGATTCCGATGTATTTGAGCATTGGTGTGTGGGGGAGTGATAATCGTTCTTATGCATCGATTAAATTTTTCTTATATACCTTTTTTGGTTCGGCACTGATGCTGATTGCCTTATTGTACCTGGGCGTGCACAACCCCGAACATGACTTTTTGATTGCCCATTTTTATCCCATACCATTGACGATGCCGGTGCAAGTATGGATCTTTGTTGCTTTTTTAATAGCGTTTGCGGTCAAGATTCCGATGTGGCCTTTACACACTTGGCTACCCGATGCACATACTGAAGCACCCGCCGGTGGTTCAGTGGTATTGGCGGCGTTAATGTTAAAGCTAGGCGGTTATGGTTTTCTGCGTTTTACCTTGCCTATCGTTCCGGATGCTAGCCGTTTATTAGATGGTTTTATGATAGCGCTGGCTTTGATCGCCATCGTTTATATTGGTCTGGTGGCTTTGGCACAAGTGGATATGAAACGCTTAATTGCCTATTCCTCAATTGCGCATATGGGTTTTGTGGTGCTCGGTTGTTTTATGTTATTTGCCATCATGAAACAGAGTCATAATACCTTAATGGCGTATATGAGTTTAGAAGGGGCAATGGTGCAGATGATCTCCCATGCGTTTAGTTCTGGCGCCATGTTTTTAGCCGTGGGGATGTTAGCCTATCGATTTCGTAGCCGTTTGATCAAGGATTATGGTGGTCTTGCGACGAGTATGCCGCTATTAGCATCCTTTTTCATGTTGTTTGCCATGTCAAATGTCGGCTTGCCAGGTACTTCGGGTTTTGTCGGTGAATTTATGATTATCATGAGTGCGATGCAAGCGAGTTTTTGGATTACGGCTATTGCGGCCACGACGATGATATTGAGTGCAGCTTATACGCTGTATATGTATAAAAGGGTATTCTTTGGTGAGATGACTAATCCCTTAGTGGTTAATAGTAGTGATATTCATGGTTTTGAAAAGTTGGTATTTGTTTTATTAACCTTCGCTATTATTTTTATCGGTATTTATCCGGCACCTTTATTGACGATCATGCATACTTCGATAGATTCAATTTTACATTGGAGTTTGCAAACTAAATTATGATGACATTACAACAATTACTTCAATATCCAGCACTGCCTGAAATCGCTTTATTATTGATGACCTGTGTCATTTTGTTACTTGATTTATTTGTAAAACAGAAATCCAGTTGGCTTACCTATATTGCGACGCAACTCAGTTTGTTAATTACACTTGGTTTAGTGCTGCATCTGCAGCGAATACCCGCACAATTATTGTTTCATCAACATTTTGCTTGGGATTTAGTAGCCTACTTTATTAAGTTGTGTATTTTGATCTTCATCCTTTTTGCTTTTGTTTATGCGCGTGATTCAATTAAAAATCTGCATATTCATTCGGGTGAGTATTATTTGTTAGGCTTATTTTCAATACTGGGAATGTTAGTGTTGACGTCTGCCAATAGCTTATTAACTCTTTATCTTGGGCTCGAGCTATTATCCTTTCCCTTGTATGCGATGGTGGCTTTACAACGTCAGTCAAGTCAGGGCGCTGAAGCCGCCATGAAGTACTTTATTTTAGGGGCACTGGCTTCAGGTCTATTCTTGTATGGACTTTCGTTATTATATGGCGCGACTCATTCTTTAATGCTACCGACGATCCATCAGAACTTACTCCTCGCTGGGCACTCTAGCGTGCTACTCAGCACAGGACTTATTTTTATATTGGCCGGTATTGCCTTTAAAATCGGGGCCGCTCCTTTCCAGCTCTGGGTTCCGGATGTCTATCAAGGTGCACCCACGCCAGTGACCTTATTTATAAGTGCCGCTCCCAAGATAGCGGGCCTGGCTTTAGCCATTCGCCTATTAGTGGATACAGTACCGAGCCTAATTAATTATTGGCAACCTGTAGTAGCCGTTATCGCGATTTTATCCTTTAGTTTGGGAAATCTAGTCGCTATCGTACAAAGCAATTTAAAACGGATGCTGGCCTATTCGGCTATTGCCCATATGGGGTATGGCTTACTGGGCTTAGTCGCGGGTACGGCGATGGGCTATGCGATGAGTCTTTTTTATATGTTGGCGTATGGCTTAATGGCCTTAGCGGCATTTGGCTTATTAGTGGTGATGAGTAAATCAGGTCAAGTAGAGCATATTAGTGATCTCAGGGGATTGAATGCCCGTAATCCTTGGTTGGCGCTGATGATGTTGTTGGCGATGTTTTCTATGGCGGGAATTCCTCCCACGATAGGCTTTTTTGCTAAGTTAGGTATACTAGAATCCCTAATTTCAGTCCATTTACTATGGATAGCCACATTAGCGATTATTTTTGCTATTATTGGCGCTTATTATTACATTAATGTGATAAAAGTGATGTATTTTGAGGAGCCTGAACCCACTATACCGGGTTTAAGGGTAGCACCAGATGCCTACCTAGCATTGAGTATTAATGCTATACTACTCCTCGTTCTAGGATTATTTCCCAGTCAAATAATATGGCTGGCCAAGGCGGTTTTTTTTACTATTAACCATCCTGTTTATTGAGGCTAGGAAACGAAATGAGAAAAATCTTTGTTATTTTAATCCTATCATTAGGGTTATCAGGTTGTCTTGCAGGTGCTTTTGTCGCGGGTAGTGCAACAACGGGTGGTTTAGTGACGGATCCGCGTCCTATTAATACGATTAAATCGGATGAAGAAATTAACTTTAGGATCAATAGAAAATTGGCTAATGATCCAGTACTCAATGCTGAAACCCACATCGCTGCGGTAAGTTACAATCAGGTTATTTTATTAACCGGTCAAGCTTACGATGCGGAATTAAAGGCTAAGGCTGAGCAGTACGCGAAGAGTATTCCGCAAGTACGACGGGTTTTTAATGAAATTGTGCTAGGTATTCCGACAACGGTATATCGACGTGCTCAAGATGTGGGTATTACTTCGGCGGTTAAGACTAAGATGTTTGCTAATAGAGAGTTAAAATCCAATAACTTTAAGATAGTGACTGAAGATGGTGTGGTGTATATATTAGGAATAGCCACGCCGAAACAAGCGGATTTAGCGGTATTAATAGCAAGAGATACTTCCGGTGTGAAAAAAGTGGTTAAGCTAATTGAATACAAAGAAGTGTAAGTTAAATAATTTTTAAACTGACCCTATAAAAAGAATTGGAATAGCATTATTAAATACAAGAGGTGACTGTGGAAATATTATATGGTGTACTAAATTTATCATTCTGGGGCTACATTGCTGCCTTATTGATTTTAACGCACATCACTATTGTGGGCGTTACGGTGTATTTACACCGCTCTCAGGCGCACCGTTCGCTGGAACTGCACCCAGCCATCAGTCATTTTTTCCGTTTTTGGATTTGGTTAACCACCGGGATGGAAACCAAAAAATGGGTCTCTATTCATCGTAAACATCACGCGAAGTGTGAGACGGATGAAGATCCGCATAGTCCGCAAACTCGAGGAATTAAAAAGGTCTTTTTCGAAGGTGCTGAGCTATATCGTGCCGAAGCTAAAAATCAAGATACGATGGATCGTTATGGTCAAGGGACACCGGATGACTGGCTAGAACGCCATGTTTATACTAAACATAGCGCCGCGGGTGTCGCACTGATGTTTGTTATTGATATCATTTTATTTGGTGTTCCTGGGGTGACTATTTGGGCTTTACAAATGGCTTGGATACCTTTCTTTGCCGCAGGTGTGGTGAATGGTATCGGTCATTATTGGGGCTATCGTAACTTTGAATGTCCGGATGCGGCGCGTAATATCATTCCCTTAGGTGCCTTTATCGGTGGTGAAGAATTACATAATAATCATCATACCTTTCCAACCTCCGCTAAGTTTTCGGTGAAATGGTGGGAGTTTGATTTGGGTTGGGTGTATATCCGCGTATTACAGTTCTTAGGTTTATCTAAGGTTAAACGGGTATCACCAAAACTTGCGGATATTCCCGGTAAATCACGAGTGGATTCAGATACCTTAGCCGCATTGATTACTAATCGCTTTCAAGTACTAGCGCGTTATAGTCGCGAGGTGTTATTACCGGTATTACATGAAGAAAGGTTGAAAGCGAATACCAGCAGTAAAGCGTTATTAAAGCGCGCGAAAGTTGCCTTAATTCGTACCGAGTCTTTATTAAATGAAGAAGGTAAGCAGCAGATTGCCGAAGTAATGGATAATCACCATATGCTAGCCTTAGTGTATCAATATCGTCTTAAACTTCAGGCGATTTGGGATCGTACCGCAGCGACACAGCGTGAGCTATTAGAAGCCTTACAGGATTGGTGTAAACAAGCTGAAGCAACGGGTGTGTGCGCATTGCGTAAATTTGCAATTAGCTTAGCTGGATTTTCCACACAAAAAAGATTAGGTTAATACAATAAATAAGTGTAAAAAATAACAACAAGGATAGTATTTATGAGTCATCCTTTATTTTTTGATACCTTACAGTATGTAAAAAAATTGAAAGAAGCAGGCGTTGCAGAAAATGTGGCGGAGATTCAAGCCGAAGCATTTAAGGAAGTCATGGAAAATAATTTAGCGACTAAGCAAGACGTAAAAGATTTACGTCAGGATATGCTTATTATGAAAAAGGATTTAACACATGACATCGAGACTGTATCAAGAAACGTAGAGCTAGTTAAAAAGGATCTGACGATAAGAATGGGTAGCATGCTGGCTATCGCTGTAAGTATTTTGAGTGTGCTGATCACGCTCTTAAATCGGGCCCATTAAAATAACTGTTCTTTAATATTTCGTTATGTTTGAAACCGCGCCTATCATTCAAAAAATCAAAGAACTTGAAAACCGTAGTATGGAATTACGGAGGTACCTTTGACTATTCGACTAAACTTGAAAAGCTTCAAGAGTTAGATCACGAACTACAGAATCCCAACATTTGGAATCATCCTGAAAAAGCCCAACAACTTGGCAAAGAACGTGCACAATTGCAGCAGATAGTGGACACCTTTCAGCAATTAGAAAAAGGGCTAAAAGATATTAACGATCTGTATGAATTAGCGTTAACGGAAGATGCTCAAGATTTATTAGCGACATTGCCGCAAGAATTACAAGCTTTGGAAATCCGTTTAGAACAACTGGAATTCCGCAGGATGTTTCCGCGCGAATTAGATAAAAACTCAGCTTATTTAGAGATCCAAGCGGGCTCTGGTGGCACTGAAGCGCAAGATTGGGCTGAAATGTTATTGCGTATGTATTTGCGTTGGGGTGAGCAAAATCATTTCAAAGTCGATTTAATCGAAGTTTCAGCGGGAGAGGTTGCGGGAATAAAAAGTGCTACGATTAAGTTTGAAGGTGAATATGCTTACGGCTGGTTACGTACTGAAACCGGTGTGCACCGTTTAGTTCGCTTATCGCCTTTCGATGCTAATAAGCGCCGGCATACTTCTTTTGCGGCGGTATTTGTATCACCAGAGGTCGATGAATCTATCGATATCCAAATTAATCCGGCAGATTTACGGATTGATACTTATCGAGCAAGTGGTGCAGGTGGGCAACATGTTAATCGTACCGATTCGGCAGTGCGTATCACCCATATTCCGAGCGGCGTAGTTGTACAATCGCAAAGTGATCGATCGCAACATAAAAATCGCGATCAAGCGATGAAGCAATTACGCGCAAAATTATACGAGCTAGAATTACGCAAACGTGCTGAAGAAAAACAAAGTCAAGAATCTTTAAAACGAGATATCGGATGGGGCAGCCAAATACGCTCCTATGTATTGGATGATGCACGGATTAAAGATCTGCGTACTGGTGTTGAAACTGGGAATACGCAAGCCGTTTTGAATGGCCAGCTAAATCTTTTTTTGATAGCGAGTTTAAAAGCAGGTTTATAATTATCTTGCTAGCAATGGGTTTATATATTCGTCCTTGCGATCGTGCTTATATTTCATCATTGCGAGCGCATAGCGCGCGCCAATCTGAGAGATGGCCCATGTTCACTGCGTGAGCTCGCCATGATGAACTTTTATAATCTTGCTAGGTTTATTTTTAATAATTGCTTTTTGCTTGCTGTCATCTGCTAAACTAGAATACTTAAAAATCTGTAAGTTTGGAAACACATCATGAGCCATGAAAAAGTAAAGACAATGAACGATGCCGAAGATTTATTTTCGCAACGTTTAACTAAATTGAATGAGCTACGACGTAGTAAAGAAGCTTATCCGAATCATTTTCGAAGAGATAGCTTAGCTGCTGATTTGTATCTTCACTACGAGCAAACTAATGCTGAGCTATTACAGCAAAAAAACCAAACCGTCCGGCTGGCTGGGCGAGTAATGTTAAAACGTGATATGGGCAAAAGTTTATTTCTCGATCTACAAGATATGTCAGGAAAAATGCAGATCTATGTTAAACAAGATGCTTTCGGATTAGAAGAGTTTGAAGCGGTTAAACGCTTGGATTTGGGTGATATTGTGGGTATCGAAGGCACTCTGTTTCGTACTAAAACTAATCAGCTCTCAGTGAAAGCAAAAAGGGTTTATTTGTTGAGTAAATCTCTGCGTCCCTTACCGGATAAATTTCATGGACTTTCGGAATCTGATAAGGAACAACGTTATCGACAACGTTATTTAGATTTGATTACCAATGAAAAAACTCGAAAAACCTTTCAAATTCGTTCGCAATTGATTAGCGGAATTCGTCAGTTTTTAAATCGACGCGGGTTTGTTGAAGTAGAAACACCAATGATGCATGTATTACCCGGTGGTGCTTTAGCACGACCTTTTATCACTCATCATAATGCTTTAGATATGGAATTATTTCTGCGCGTAGCGCCAGAATTACATTTGAAACGCTTAGTAGTGGGTGGAATGGAAAAGGTTTATGAAATTAATCGTAATTTTCGGAATGAGGGTCTTTCGACTCGACACAATCCTGAATTTACCATGTTGGAATTTTATCAAGCCTATGCCGATTATCATGATTTAATGGATTTAACCGAACAATTAATTCGTGAGTTAGCATCCGCGATTTTGATAACTGAACAATTGACGTATCAAGGAGAAACCTATGATTTGTCGAAACCGTTTAAACGCTTAAGCGTGGTGAATGCCATACTTGAATATAATTCGAAATGGCAGCTAAAGGATATTACTCAGTTATCATCCTTACAAAAAATTGCCGTAGATTTAAAGATTCCAGTCAATGATTCTATCGGACAATTGCAGTTTGCGGTGTTTGAAGAAACGGTCGAACCCAAATTAAAGCAACCCACATTTATTACCGAGTATTCTATTGATGTGTCGCCTTTAGCGAGACGAAATAATGAGAATCCAGAATTAGCGGATCGGTTTGAATTGTATATTGGTGGTCGAGAGTTAGCGAATGGGTTTTCTGAATTAAATGATCCCGAAGATCAAGCAGCGCGTTTTAAACAACAAAGTTTAGCTAAATCTGCGGGTGATTTAGAAGCGATGCCTTACGATGAAGACTATATTCAAGCATTAGAATATGGTTTACCACCAACTGCTGGAGAGGGGATTGGTATTGACCGATTAGCGATGTTATTTACCGATTCAGCCTCAATTCGCGACGTTATTTTGTTTCCATTAATGCGTCCGGAAACTAAAAGTGAACGTTGAAAAACAAAGGCCAACTAGAGATAG
>JBDLTN010000024.1:0-15757 GCA_039805785.1 Pseudomonadota bacterium
CGCCGATAGAAACATTTTTTGAGGGTAAAAAAATCTGGCAGGAAAAAGTTGACAGTCTTAACTTCAACTGACAGTAAGCACGACTGAAAAAACGGGTAACTGTCACATTAAGTTTGAACCACTACAAATAACACAACATTGGGCGGGTAGCTATCACATCGCTTTTGATTGTAAACTATAAACTAGTTACTTGATAATTTTATTTACTTTTTTCATATCTTTCAAACCCTTCTTCCATTGACCCAAAATATCTAAGCTCTCCCTTTTCTAATAGCACTACTTTATTGCAAATTTTTTTAATGGTTTCATTTGAATGCGATGCTAATACCATAATACTGGACTGTTCAATAAATTCTGTTAAACGTATTTCAGCTTTCTTTTTAAAATTAGCATCTCCTGCTTCTATCATTTCATCCATTAATAAAATCTCTGGTTTGATACAAGTTGCTACTGCAAAAGCTAAACGCAATTGCATACCCGCAGAATAAGTACGGATTGGCACTGATAAATATTCACCTAATTCAGTAAATTCTGCGATTTCTTGTGTTTTAGCTTGAATTTCTTCTTGGCTTAAACCTAATAAAAGTCCTCGTACCAAAATATTTTCATATCCTGTGGACTCTGGATTAATCCCTAACATGACATTTAAAAGAGGAGACACTCTACCCTGGACGTGTATAGTCCCTTGATTAGGCTCGTATATTTTAGCCAACACTCTTAGTAACGTACTTTTTCCTGCACCATTATGGCCAATCAATCCCACACGATCACCATGTTCTAGGGTGAAGCTTATATTATCTAAGGCTTTAACGATAAAGGTATGTGTGGTTTCTTTACGCAAAGCACCACCGGTTAAACGTAGAAAACGCTTCCTAATGGAACGGGCATTGAGATGGTAAATGGGAAAATCAATTGATAGAGAATTAAGTTGTATCAATGCCATTCTAAATGCTCATTATAACCAATATGCAATTCTAGCGCGGTAGCGACTGAATATTATAAATGCGAAAAAAATGCCTAAAACAGTCAATCCTAAGGTTGTTACTAAGGTGTAGTTTGACGGTAGTGTCCCTAATAAAGGATTTCTAAATAATTCCATGAATTGTGCGAAAGGATTTAAATCAATGATGTAGTGATAACGTTCAGGTAAAATAGTCGGCGACCACATAATAGGCGTTAAGAAAAAAACAACTTGTATTAAACTCGCTACCAAAATTGGAATATCGCGAAATCGAGTCCCTAAAAGCGCTAATATAGTGCTATAAGAAACCGCATTAATCCAGAGTATTAATAAACTAATAAATATAAACAAAGTAGATATATTAATTTTTAAATGAAAAAATAATATTAGTGGAACCAACACTAAAATATTATGAAAAAATATAATAAAATTTTTCGTTACTGATTGAAACAAAAAAAATAAATAGGGTTGTTTCATTTGTTTTATAAATTGCTCTACATTAACAAACGTCATCGTTGCATCATTAACGATCAACGAAATCAAATTCCAACCCAAGATACCTGTTGCAAGAAAAGGATAATAGACCGCCAAATCCATTTTAAATAAATGGCCATATAACATACCCATGGTATAAATAGTAATGGCCATACTCAGTGTGATCCAAAATGGGCCTAAGGTAGAGCGTCGATAGCGGAGCTTTATTTCATGCCAAGCCAGTAATAACCAAATTCGCCAGGATTTTAGGGCATCAACTAGATCAATCCATGCAAGATGATAGTTAGAATGCGATAATGAAAATTTAGGCATCAAAAAACTTTTATTTTAACATAGTAAATTTTTTTAACACTCATGAATATACTTAGCCCAATTTAGAACGTCAACTTCCGCATACAATTTTAATTTTAAATAAATCGAATTTTAAACGCATTGAATAAAAAGCTATAAGGGTGAATTCGCAGCGCTTTCAGCTAAATGTTTATGCTGTGATTTTGCAGCTTCAATAAAACCAACAAATAAAGGATGACCATCACGCGGGTTGGATGTAAATTCTGGATGGAATTGACAACCTATAAACCAAAGATGATTTTTTAATTCGATCATTTCCACCAAGGATCCATCCTCAGAACGGCCTGAAACGATTAAACCCGATTTTTCTAGTAATGGTAATAGTTGATTATTAACTTCATAACGATGTCGATGACGTTCAATAACTTTATCACAATTATATAACTCTCTAGCCTTTGTTCCTTCTTTTAAACAACAAATTTGACCACCTAAACGCATGGTGCCGCCAAGGTCCGAATTCTTATCACGTTTTTCAAGTTGACCATCAGCGGTTGTCCATTCTCTTACTAAAGCAACCACTGGATAAGATGTCTCAGCATCAAATTCAGTACTATGCGCGTTGTTTAGTCCTGCCACATGGCGAGCAAATTCGATTAAAGCCGTTTGCATACCTAAACAAATCCCTAGATAAGGTATATTATTTTCGCGGGCATATTGTGCTGCTAGAATTTTTCCAGCAATTCCTCGTTTACCAAATCCCCCAGGCACTAAAATGGCGTCTAAGGGCTCGAGTAATTTTACACCCTGCTGCTCTAAAGCTTCGGCATCAATATAAACGATATTCACATGTGTATGGGTTTTAATTCCTGCATGCACCAAGGCTTCGCTCAAAGATTTATAAGAGTCGGCTAAGCCCATATACTTTCCAACCATACCAATCTTTACTTCTGCAGTAGGATTTTCCTTGGCTGCAACGACCTCTTCCCAGGCTTTTAAGTCGGCAGGCGGATAATCTTTCATACCAAAACGTTGCAACACCTTTTCATCAACACTTTGTTGATGCAACAATAAAGGTACACGGTAGATATTATTCACATCCGGTAAGGAAATAACACCTGAAAGCTCAACATTAGTAAATAAAGCAATTTTTTCTCGCGCATGTTCAGGAATTTCTTCTTCTGATCGGCAAATCAACATATCAGCAGATATCCCTATCGAGCGTAACTCTTTAGTAGAATGCTGGGTAGGTTTAGTCTTGATTTCACCGGCCGTACTGATATACGGCACTAAGGTTAAGTGAATAAATAACGTAAATTGATTACCAAGTTCGATACGTAATTGACGGATAGCTTCTAAGAACGGTAAAGATTCAATGTCCCCGACTGTCCCACCAATTTCGACTAAAGCAATATCTGCCCCATGGGCACCTTTTAATATCGCTTGTTTAATTTCATCAGTCACATGTGGAATAACTTGCACAGTGCCGCCGAGATAATCACCTCGACGCTCTTTACGCAACACACGAGCATAAATCTGTCCAGCAGTAAAATTATTGTCCTTAGTCATTTTGGCACGCACAAAACGCTCATAATGACCCAAATCTAAGTCGGTTTCTGCACCATCCTCGGTAACAAATACCTCACCATGCTGATAGGGGCTCATCGTTCCGGGGTCAAGGTTTAAGTAAGGATCCAGCTTTAATAAGCTAACTTTAAGCCATCTAGACTCTAAAATGGCCGCCAAGGAAGCTGCAGCAATACCCTTTCCTAAGGAAGAAACTACACCACCGGTAATGAAGATATATCGAGTCGCCATCTAAGAGAGTTTAACCTCCGAAAATAAATGATTATTTAACCAAGTCGCCAATAAATTAGCCACAAAGTTTGCTGTTTGGGCTTCAGGCATAAAGCCTTTATCATAAACTGCTTCACAAACATCCGCAAAGCAAAAATCTTGTTGGAGTAGATTTAAGACTAATGCCTCAACCTCAGTTAGAGCAACCGCGTAAGACTGCAATTCTTTACGCCAAACGACACAGTGACTTTTAGACTTTTGAACCTCTGGTACAATTTTTTCTTGGATTAAAGCTTGCCAGATCGCATAGCTATTGTAATTAAAGCAAAAATATTGTACAGAAGGATGAAATTTAAAACATAAAGACGGCCAATTTTGTTCGGCAACATTTGCTAAGGCTTCAAAATTTAAGCAAGAAGCATCAGCTGCTTCTAAACTGACAATTAATGCCTTAATCAACTGGGTTAATTCACTTAAATGAGGTTGTTGGGAATAAGGTAATTGCTCAGCTAAAAATTGCACTAATGGCTCGCTAAACCTTGCAATGGAATAAAACTGTGATGGATAAGCATCGATAAAGGCTTCTGCCAGCTCGGTAAAGGCTTCATCACCGACTAGCTTAGCCAGCAAACCGTATTCTTGATGTAAAGCATCTATTAAGCGCCAATCATAAGCGTTGCTATAGACAGCTAAACGTTCGTGTACCGTGCCTTTAACAGGCAATACCAATTGGTTTAAAATTTGCTCATCTTCACCCATGACATGAGCTTGCACACTTTGTTGCAAATTAGCTAATGCAGACATTTTCCTTCCAAATATTTTTTGCTATCTTTTTAGCCTGTTGTAACTCGGCAAATAAAACTGGAAATTCGGGGATATCGTCATCACGTTCTATCATGGTGGCAATCCTACCAAATCTTTTTACTGCTTGTTCATACAACGACCACACACCATCGATAATCGGTGCATCATGAGTATCGATAATATAATCCCCACAATTTTTATGACCGGCTAAATGAAATTGACGTACTCGTTGGATAGGAATCGCATTTAAATAGTCTAATGGATCGAAATGATGATTGACAGAGCTGACGTAAATATTATTAATATCCAGCAAGATTAAACAATCAGCTTGTTCAGCTATCTCCGTTAAAAACTGCCATTCAGTGGCATTAGAATCACGATATTCAATGTAGCTTGAAACATTTTCTAATAAGATTTGTCGACCTAAAAAATCTTGTACCTGTTTAACGCGATCAACGACATGCTTCACTGCTTCTTCTGTGTAAGGCAATGGCAATAAATCATGCATATTTAAGCCATCAATTCCTGTCCAACACAAATGATCCGAAATCCAGGCCGGTTGTATTTTTTCGGCCAACATTTTTACTTTTTTTAAGTAATCCATATTAAGTGGATCACAACTTCCTATCGATAAGGAAACACCGTGCATCACTAACGGATAAAGCTCACGGATACGATTAAGATAATAAAGAGGTTTACCACCCGGAACTAAATAATCCTCAGTAATAGCCTCAAACCAATCTACCTTTGGACGATGTTCTAAAATATAAGAATAATGTTGAGTACGTAAACCAAGACCAAAACCTAAAAAAGCATCCATTGTCACTTTATAAATCTCATAACAAAAAAAGCCGCGTATAATTACGCGGCTTTATTGTACACAGTCATGCGGCTGCTGAACAGCCATGAATTTACTGCAAATTAATTATTATCCATTCATTTGGCTGGTTGCATTTTCAGCAGTTCTGCAACGGCGATGATGGCGGTGATGTCTTCGGCATTTTGGAGGACATACTTGCTTGCATCGGCTCATACATTTACATGTATTACATGGAGCTGCGCAAGGTGTTTCACAAATTGGTGTATTTTCTGGTATGTTCCGTGCACCGGTTGCACAACCAGATAAGAATATAGCGGCTGCAGCAGCTGCAATAACTAAACCAGACTTTTTCATGATCATGATCGTCTATCCCCTGTAATAAAAATGGATAAGAAAAATTTTTCTGCCACTTATTTACTGCTTATAGCATTACGCTATAGAACAGCAAGTGACACTTAGTTTTTATACATAATTGTAAAAGAATGCAAGTATTTTTTAATTTTCAATTAATAAACGCACAAAAAATAAACTATTTTCATTTTTTTACTAGCAAATTGCGAGAATAATTGACAATAAAAAAATAAACAACAAACAGTATTAGAAAACTAATAAACATGATGCTTTCATTAAATTGATAATAAAAAGCACACAATCCGATCAATCCTAATACAAAATTTGCGCAACCAAAAAGTATATTAATTTGTAAAGGAGAAAATTTTAATCTTAATAATAGATAATGACCATGTTGCCTATCTGAAAAAACCATCGATTGACCTTTTATTAACCGATACAACATAACAGCGGTAGCATCAAATAACGGAATGGACATAATCCATAACATAGTTACCGGTGTAATTGGCCTAATTTTGTTTTGTGAAAGCTCAATTAAAAACCACACTAGACCAAAGCCCAGTAACATACTCCCCGCATCTCCCATAAATATCTGAGCATGTGGGCGAGTAAAAAAAGGGAAGTTAAAGCAAAGAAAACCTAACACACAAGATGCCAATAGCAACAATAATAGAACGGCTGAAAATTGTTGTGTTATAACCGCAGCGTAAATTAATAAAATTAATTCAACTAAGACTAAGGTTCCTGCCAAACCATCAATACCGTCTATCATATTAATCGCATTAATAATTCCTAATCCAGCAATCAAAGTCACAATCAAGCTAAGGTAATAACTTAGATAAATATCTTTTAAAAAAACTAAATTACCGAGGTGGATAATATAAATTTTTCCCCAAAAAATCATCAACAGTACCGCTGCAATTTGGGCAAAAAAGCGACTTTTTGGTGATAATTCCCTAAAGTCATCTAACATACCGACAAAAACTAATAAAGCGGATCCTGCAATAAAACTACGATAATTTTGCAATGAAATAGGCAGAGTTAACAATCCGACTAACAAACCCATTAACATTGCCAAACCACCGATCAAAGGTATGTTTCCTTGATGTTGCTTACGAATATCGGGCGTATCAATTAAATCCACTCGAAGAGCTAAGGGTCGTAATAAGAGAATACAGAAAATAGTTGTAAAGAAAGTTAATACTATCGAGAAAAAAATCATATCATTCGTTTACCTTTCATTGAGGTCAGTTTGATAATATTTTTAAATATAAATTTGGAAATTTTTTGGAGGGTTATATAACTAAATTATTTTTTCATAGAATGACTATTTAAATAATCTGCATATCTAGTCCACATTTAATTTATTTTTGTAACATCCGATTTCCAACTGTCATTTTTGCTTCAAACTCATACAAGCGGATTCAAAAAGTTTAATCTAAGTAAACACGAAAATTAAAAAATCTAAATCATTAATTTCTTAATATAGTTTTATTAGATTTGATTAATCTCTAAACTGCATACTATATAATTTGGCATAATAGCCATTTTTTGCGAGTAATTCTCGGTGTGTCCCTCTTTCTACGATATGACCTGCATCTAAAACTAAAATTTGCTTAGCTTTTTCTACGGTTGAAAGCCGATGCGCGATAACTAAGGTAGTGCGATTATGCATCAACTCTTCTAACGCCGCCTGAATATGCCGCTCAGCTTCGGTATCTAGTGCAGAGGTTGCTTCATCTAAAATTAAAAATGGAGAATTTTTAAGTAAAGCGCGTGCAATTGCAATCCTTTGCCGTTGACCGCCTGATAGTAACACACCATTTTCACCAATTAAAGTATTCAGCCCTTGGGGAAGTTGTTCAATAAATTCCATCGCATGAGCAGCCTTAGCCGCACGTATTATCATTGATTCACTTACATCGCTGAGTTGCCCATAAGCAATATTATGAGCAATCGTGTCATTAAATAATGTTACATGCTGAGATACTAAGGCAAATTGACTTCGCAAATCTTTTAATTTTATTTCACGAATATCAACACCATCAATCAAAATTTTTCCTAAATAATTATCATAAAAACGTGGTAGTAAGTTCACCAATGTAGACTTTCCACTACCGGAGCGCCCTACTAAAGCCACGGTTTCACCAGGATTAATGGTAAAACTGATATCTTGCAACACGGGTTGATCGGATAAATAGGCAAAACTGACGTTCCGATATTCTAAAGAGCTTTTTAAACCAGATAGCGTATGTGTACCTAAATCAAGTTCATTTTTTTCATCTAATAAATTAAAAATGCTGCCCGCTGCAGCAATTCCCCGTTGTATAATACTATTGACTGCTGCTAAATTACGCATAGGCTTCAGCAATAACAACATAGCGCCTACCATCGAAGTAAATCCTCCAGCGGTAATATGCGTTAAATGTGAAATGGCTAAATAGATAGTCACAACAGCTATGGCGCCCGCAATAAGTTGCACGCCTGAACTGGCTAAAGAGTTAGTGACCACAACCTTTAATTCGCGAAACCTATTCCTTTCTAGTAAGGTTTGAAATTTTTTAGTTTCGTAATCTTCACCGCCAAATGTACGTATCACTTTATAACCATCGATAACTTCTTCCGCAACTTGCGTTAGTTCACTCATAGAATCTTGAACTGCGTTATTCAAATTCCGCATACGACGACTAGAATAGCGCGCTATCCAAATCATAGTGGGAACCGTAATAAAAAATAATAGGCTTAATTGCCAGCTCGCCATTAACATCACTGCTATCAATCCAAGCACAAAAAAGCTTTCTTGGACTAAAGTGATTAAAGCATTAGTACTCGCATTAGCGATCTGATCAACATTATAAATAATGATAGAAAGTAATTGACCCGATGTCGTATTATCATAAAACTTTGCGGGTAAGCGTAATAACTTATTCAGTATATCCTGTCGGATATTCATCACTACACTTCTAGCCACTCGCGCTAAACAATAGCTCGATGAAAAATTAGCGACACCGCGTAATAAAAAAGCAAAGATTAAAATAAAAGGAAGATAACGAATAAAATGTTGATTTTTATCAACAAAACCTTTATTAATTAATGGCTTTAAAAACCAAATAAGTCCAGCATCTGTGCTCGCCAGCAAGATTGTGCCAACAATACCTAATAAAAACCAACCCCAATAATGGCGGAGATAATATAATAAGCGTCGATAGCTATAAAAACCGGTATCATATTGTGATGTTTGTTGTTCTAACATATTTTTTACTTAATTAAGTAACAGTCCCACCTACCGTTAAAGCCTCAATTTTTAAAGTAGGTTGTCCGACACCCACAGGCACACTTTGACCCTCTTTACCACAACTACCAATACCACTATCCAGTTTAAGATCATTCCCAATCATTGAAACTTGGGTTAATACATCCGGTCCATTGCCAATCAAAGTGGCTCCTTTCACAGGTCGTGTCACTTTTCCATTTTCGATTAGATAGGCTTCACAGGCAGAAAATACGAATTTTCCTGAAGTGATATCCACTTGACCTCCAGAAAAATTTACGGCATAAAGTCCTTTTTTAACCGTTGCAATAATTTCCTCTGGAAGATAAGAACCAGGCAACATATAGGTATTCGTCATGCGCGGCATCGGTAAATGCGCAAAGGATTCGCGTCGACCATTTCCTGTGGATAGGGTTCCCAGCAAACGTGCATTTAATTTATCCGTCATATACGCTTTCAGAATACCTTTCTCGATTAATACAGTGCGTTGGGTCGGTGTACCTTCATCATCAATAGTAAGAGATCCGCGACGCAGTGGAATTGTGCCATCATCAACTACCGTGCATCCTGGCGCAGCAACCCGTTCACCGATTCGACCGGAAAATGCAGAGCTGCCTTTACGATTAAAATCTCCTTCTAGACCATGGCCTACCGCTTCATGCAACAAAACTCCGGGCCAACCCGGCCCTAACACGACTGGCATGGTACCTGCGGGAGCTTGAACTGCATCTAAATTCAAAATAGCTGAACGAACGGCTTCTTTTGCTAAATCAATAGCGGTTTGATCTTTCACAAAATAATTATAATCGGTTCGTCCTCCCCCACCCGCAAAACCTTGTTCACGCAAGCCCTTATCTTCTGCAATAACGCTAATATTTAAACGCACTAAAGGGCGAATATCTGCCGTCATGCTGCCATCACTATTAATCACCAAGATGATTTCTTGTGTGCCAACTAAACTAACATTCACGTGTTTAATACGAGAATCACAAGCACGTGCTACTTCATCAACTTGATGAAGTAAGCTCAATTTCTGTTGTTCAGTCCAGGAGGATATAGGATTTAGCGGAGGGTATAATGGCTTTATAAGTGAATTTCTCTGCCAAGCCTGGATTTGGCCATGCTGCCCAGCTCGGACAATATTTCCAGCCATACTTGCGGCCGATTCCAAAGCGGGTAATACGATATCATCTGAATACGCAAAACCGGTTTTTTCGCCACTGATGGCACGGACACCCACACCGCGTTCAATATTAAAACTACCGTTTTTAACGATACTATCTTCGAGTGCCCAACTTTCTAATTGGGTAGCTTGAAAATACAGATCCGCCATATCAACCTTAGGTGCTAATAAACGGCCTAAAACCACTTGCAACTGGTTCTCAGTCAATCCAGAGGGATCTAAAAGGGCTTCACGGGCTAAAGTAAGACTATTTTTCATCATGCTCGTCATCCTATCTTAGCTGAAGCCCGGATGCAATTTTGGTAATCTTAACTCATGCTAATAACACGCGACCCATTCCTAAAATTGACAGATTGAAGTTATATATTTTGATGGATCAAATTGCTTATGACTTGGGAAAATAAAAAGAGTACATTTTAAATCAGAAGCTAATTTTATTGGATCAGCTTTTTTTACCCATAAAGTGGGATTAATGTTTTGTAATTCTGCATTTAAATATTGATGGCTACCCGAACCAAGATAAATTGTACTATTTTTGTCAATAAAATCTTTAAGTTTCAATAACAAATCGGTTTTAAAAACCTGAGGAATTTCGTTAAAACATGACTCTAATTGCTCATAACCAATGACTTGGCTAACAAACTCTTCTGGCATATTGAAAAAATCGAAGGTTTCAAATAAATAAGCCAAAATTTCTTTTGCGGTTACTAATTCTTTTTTTACTAAAATTGAGAATATCTGTAGTAGCCTTGGGAAAGGCCATTGGTCACCGTCATGACCATACTCTGTTCTATTAAAATATGGCTTTAGCTCTGCAGTTTTTAATTTATCTAAAAGACTATCTGGCGATTTTTCTAGCCAAATTGACAGAAACTGAACCGCATCGGAAAAACTACGATTAATGTTAATGCATTTTTTTAAAAAAAATTCAAGATAAAATTCAAATTCCTCTTTCCTTTGCTCTTCATCTATAAACTTCTCTTCATCTATAAACTTTTTGTGCAATTCTTTCAATAAAGGATTAATTAGACCTTCACCGGATTCACAATCTAATCTGAAATAATTATTAGATTGGTGTTTTCGCTCTTCACAGTAATACTTCTCAGAAAATTCTTTAGCTGAAAGATTAAACATAACCACCCTTTTTGTTGTTGACGTTAAATTGTTATGGAAAGGAGGATAATTTACCGTAAAAAATTGTTTAAAACTATTACTAGTTTTTATTTAAACTTAAGTGGATGTTTTAACCACATCAGGTTTACTCCACGATCCGGTAATGTGATAGGAAGACTCTGCAATTTTTTGCACAGTCGAGCCTAACACTGCATTAGCTAACCAGGCGACAACACCCGCCACTGGACCACCCGCTAATCCAACTATCACTGGTAAACTGGAAGTAAAATGAGGAACCACTTTAATGATTAAATCATAATCCTTATTCAACATACCAATTCGACCGGTAATAGCTATCGAAGCAACCGGACCTTCTATTGTCACATCGCGAGTGATCGCATTACCATTTCTTAAAATAAAATTACCTTGGAAATTGGTAAAATCAAATCCTTTGGTTTTTAAATCACTAAAATCCAACTGCAAACGTTTGGTTAAACTTTGTATACTTAAAAAGGTAAGCAATCGACCAAAGTTTAATTTAGCTTCGTTGCTGGATCCAATATCTACTATCTGGCCATTAGTTGCAGTAAAGGAAAAATGGCCTCTCAGTTTATTAAAATTCACCTGATAGGGAGCGCCCTGCCAGTTCAAATTAAATCGCATGTGCGCTTGTTCGGCGATGATACTTCCTGGCAAACCCAAATTTTTTAAAAAATTGCTTAAATTGGCACTGTCTAATTGGCCTATCAACTGAGTTGAGCTACCGTCTTGAGTATGCCAAGCACCGTTGGCAATCAAATGGTAATTTGCATCACCTGCATTTAATTCTCTTACCAGTACCCCGCCTAATATTGGGTTTAACTTCAATTGGACTGCGCCGAAATTAATACTTTTATAACTCACTTCTCTAGCGTTCAAATTAACCTTAGGTAATTGCTTAAAATTCCATGCGTTGCCTTGGTTAGATTCAATCAAAGAATCTAGATTGATAATGTCAAAATTCGCTATAATCGGTTGTAAATTACTATTAGGAATCAAAATTGTTCCTTTCGCGGTTTGATTATCAATACTAAAACGCCAACCATTGGTTTCAAGTTTCAAATGAGTCAAAATATCATTGTATCGAATGGCAATTTGAAGATTGGGTGTTGATTGAATAGCCAATTCAATCGGTTTTTTCCATAATATTCCTGTCAATTTTTGTGCTGATACGCCGTCCTCTGTAAAACTGAAAGGTCCTGTTAGCTGATCTAACTGAATATCATGGGCGGGAATTTTTAATTTAGCATTTTCTGTATGGGCAAGACCTAATAGCTTGAGCTTTTGTTTTCCAGTTTCAAGAGGGATCGTTAATTGCATGTTAAGTTGTAAAGGACCTATCAGTACTAAATTTTTTAATTGTCTCAAAGTTCCCCGAGATAAAGGTGTAGCATTTAAAAAACCTTGGCCTGTTTCTAGACGCGTATTAATTTCATCCGTCACAATATGTAATACTGCCTGCAGATTTTTTTTAATAATCGGAATATTGGCTTTTATATTCTTTAAATGAGTACCCGACAGTTCTGCAGTATCGATTAAAACTTGCATTTGTCGACCTGAAAAAATAAGTTCACCATTTATTTTTTGCAAACTAGGCCAATCTGGTTCGTAATTTAAAGTTGCGTCTCTTATTTGGGTGTCAATTAAAAATGTTCCATTATGTAGATCAAAGGGAAATTGATTCAAAGGACCTTGCAACACTAAAGTTCCTAATCCTGATCCTTTATTAATAGCCGTGTTTAACCAATGTAAAAGTTCATGTCCTAACACGGTTTGTGGTAAATAATAGCCAAGATGTGACGAATTATAGATTTTTACATGCGCTAATAAACTAATCTGCGATTGAATTGCACGTTTTGGTACCGATAAGGAAAATTTTGAATTAATGGCTATATCCTGATTAGCAGCTTCAAATTGTGGAACCTGAATTATCCATTTTTCATCCTTTTGCTGCCAATTCAATTGACTCGTTAGGCTATCCAAATGGATCGGCATTTTAAAGAGTTTATTAAAATCTAAACTGCAATCTTGTGCGTGTGCAATGAGATTTCCCATACTCGGTGTCATATGCAGATAAGCATCTAATCCTTGGATACCAGGAATTTTTTGCCAAGCTCGTACACCGAAATCATGCACAATAGCATCTAAGCTCCACTTCCCTAAATTAGGAGTTTGCCAAAGAAAATGCATCGAGAAAGGTAGAAAGGAAATTGGGGGTTGTTTATTAAGTTTTACTGATGCCAGCTGTAAGTTGGTAATCAAGCCCTGAATTTTTGTAAAATGATCAAATTCCCAATTACCCCATAGTTGAAAATTTGCCCTTGCGTTTTGCAGTTGCAATGTAGGTTTCCATTGATTGAACCATCGATCCAGAAAAATATTTTGGCCTTGTAAATAAATGGGTCCATTGAGATGGATTTGCGAGGAAGATAAAGAAGATCCGCTTAGGTTGACTTTAAAATCCAATTCAGAAAATTTTTCTTGTAAAAAACCTAATCGACCACTTAATTGATGTTGATCGCCTGTATTTTTTAATAGAAGATCTAGATGCATAGAGGGCCATACGGGTCCAGATTTCGGATAAAATTTCAACCCTACATTCTCTAAACTTAATTGCGGTTCAGCTAAAAACCAAGCAATTAATTCATTTATTGGATTCGAATTAAGTTCAGAATCTTGCTTGAATAATGTACTAATTCCAGAAAAAATTAGCTTATTATCAGTCGTTTGATGCACAATCAATTCAATACCATTTACACTGATTGCACCAAATTTAATTCCTCCGCTGAGTAAACTATTAAAAATATCAATCCCTATATTAAGTTGTTTTACAGTTAATATAGGATGGCTTTGCGCATCATCCCAAATAACGACATCAGAACCGTGAAAAATTGGGGTTAAACCCTGCCATGCCACTGAAAACTGCTGAATTTGTACCGGCTTATGCAATACTTTTGTCGCTAAGTTAGCGATTGCTTGTGCTTGTTTATTTAAGTAAGGCGTAAAAATACGTCCTGCAATGACGACTAAAGCAAAAAAAACGATGCTACTCGTTAAAAATACGATGAGTAAGCGCGATAGTGAATACAGGAATTGTTTCATTCGACGAAAGCCAAGAAAAATGAATATCGATCATTACATCTACAAAAATATCAATATATTATATTGTAAAGCAACTAAAACAGCTGTACTTTAGATGAAACATGGCAACATGTCTAATCGTATCCTGTAATGCATATATAGACTTATTATACTTTAAACTATTTAAAATTTTTTTGCTTTTTTTATTCATAAATGAAAATTAACTAAAACCGAGCCTATGTCTTTAAAATCACCGACTATTTCTGTCATTATAACTACATACAACCGTCCAGATGCCTTACATCTAATTTTGCTCGCTTTAACGCAACAAACTTTACAACCTAATGAAGTCATCATTGCTGATGATGGTTCAGGAGATAAAACCCGATTATTAATTGAGCAATTACAAAACCAACTTAATTATCCACTCAAGCATATCTGGCAAAAAGATGAAGGCTTTCAAGCGGCAAAAATCCGCAATAAAGCGGTTTTATACGCCAATAATAGCTATCTTATTTTTTTGGATGGTGATTGTATTCCCTTTCCCGATTTTATTGAGCAACACCATTTATTAGCTGAACGCAATTGGTTTGTTTCTGGACATCGAGTATTACTCGAAAAAAAATTTACACAAAAAGTCCTGAAGGAATTTTTACCCATTTATAAAGACTCAACACGACAGTGGCTAGTATACTATTTTCGCCGCCAAACTAATCGTTTATTTCCTTTACTACGTCTCCCATTCAATAGATTGCGTAAATTATCTGCTAATCGTTGGCAGGGAGCAAAAAGCTGTAACTTAGGGGTGTGGAAAGAAGATTTTTTAACTGTCAACGGTTTTGACGAAAGTTTTATAGGATGGGGTTATGAAGACTCAGACTTAGTCATCCGTTTGATCCGTTCGGGTGTTAAACGTAAATCAGGAAAATTTGCAATATCTGTAATTCATTTATGGCATCAACAAAATGATCGTGAAAAAGAACCAATAAATATTAATTTACTAAAGCAAATAGTCAAGGATCAGAGAATTCATGCAAAAATTGGTATAAATAATTAATTGGTTGACGCAGTTCATTCGATTTTATAAAGATAGATTAATTTTATGTAGCGATAAAAAACACCTAAAGAGTTAGAAACCGCCAGTATAAAGCCTTCACGACCATCCAAAAAACCTAAACGTAACAAATAACCGCGGATAAAACACCATTTTGCATGTAAAATGGCTTTTAATAGAGAGGATTTTGTGTGTTGTAGGTAAGCCTTTTGCGCGGCAAAGCTAGAATAATGTTCTAATTTCAGTAATACTTGGCTAATAGTTTGCATCGTATTATGAAAAATTACACCTTTTAAATTACCAAGGTTTGAATAGCCATTTAATTTTTCATGAATAATCACCGGAGTAAACCGAATAGAGGGAATTCGCCTAAATAATCTTATTACTTTATCTCTACTCCAATCACCATAACGAATTTTTTTTCCACAAAAAAAAGAAACTCTTTTTATCGCATAAGCATCATGTTGATTCTCAGCTTCACGAGTAATCTGTTTTATTTC
>JBDLTN010000025.1:0-15704 GCA_039805785.1 Pseudomonadota bacterium
CAATGTTAGTGAAAGCAAGTTTGATTCTGTTCAAGCCTTATCAGATTTATTTAGCTTGTTATGTTTTATTCAAGCTTGGTCTGATTTTGCAGAAATATGGGATGACATGGCTGAACGTCAGCAAATGAAATTTAAAAAAGATATAAATAAATCGAAAAGAAAATTAATTCATACCGGTTTATTTAAATCAGTTTATGAAATTTTATTCCAGTTTAAATCTGCAGCTGAAACAGAGGAAAAAAATAAAATTGAAGTATTACTTAATAGATTAATCCAATATGCTGAAAGAAAAAAAACTTTAATTGAGGTTATTAAGGAATTTTTAGAATATAAGGAATTTACTCCCACTTTTGAAAATACCAGTGAAGCAAACAAAAATGTTATTGCTTCTGAAGATATCAGTCAAGCAAATAAAAATGTTATTAATGAAAGTTTTTCAGCGGCTGTAAAAGCAATTTCTGGGTTTTCCCTCTGGGATGATAAGTTTCTTTATAGCTGTGGTTGGGGTATTGGATTATTTGCTTCGTTAGCTTGTGGCTTAAGTACAGGTGCTGCTATCTTTATATTGCTAGCTAGTTTTAGCTTGCCACTCGGGTTTATAATTCCTTTAAGCATACTTATTTTCATTGCGGGTACCCGAGCTAACTTTCAACTTTTCTCGCAACATATCCCGCAATTTTTTCATGATCTTTGCACAGAGGGTGGGATAACTGAATTTATTGATCATAAAGGTAAACGTTTGCAATTATCCAAGGGGAAGAAGTTTTTACTTTTACCGTTAGGACTTCTTTCTTTATCAGTAGGAATCACTGCAGCAGCTATTACCTATCTTGAAGGGACGAAAATGATAGCGCTTATTTGCCCAATGTTGGCCGCAACATGCCCTCACCTGACCGCTGCTCTCTTGGGTATATTAGCAATAGCATTGTTAATTGGCTTAACCATCATTATGCTAAGAACCTTTATTGGTGTATTACAGTCGCAGTTCTCATGGCAAGCCATCAAAGAAGATATATCAGAGAAGTGGCAAAAGATAAATGTTAAGCAGATTTGCTTTTACTTTTTTAAAGTATTAGTTATGGCTGCCGCGTTTTTTGGGTTGGTTTATCTTGATTTTACTGGAACGGCCACTTTAGCTGGTTTAATAGGTTGGATTGCTGCGGATGTAATAACTATAGCTGCAATTATTGGTGATCTGCCTTTTACATTAAAAACCGCGCTAGCTTGGTGTAATAGTTTATTTAATAAAACTGATTCTAGTTCTAATTTAGAGAAAGATGCGAGATACTATTTAGGGAAAATAGTGGAATTTTTGGCATTGGTAATTAATGCTATAGGTAATGCAGCATTGGTATTTACCGATTCATGGGTCTCTCGTATGGCGAGTATTGCTTGTTTCGGAAACTCATATGTTAGTAATCGCATCCAAGAGGATGAGGGTAAATTATTCCAGTCGAGAGCAAAGGCAACTCAAAATTCTTTAGGGTCATTGTATGGTTTTTTCCAGCCAGCTTGTTTGGATATTCAAATAACAAGCCACCTGAAAATTGTTCAGTTAGATCCCTTTAATACTTATTTTTAAATGATTTTTTGGACAATTGATCAGGCTTGCTATACACTACGCTTCCAAAATGGTCCCTAAAAATAAAAGACAAAAGCTTGTAAGTCTACTCTCTTTGAGACATTAATGGCCAAACCCATCTTTAAGCGGATTTGTAATGATCTAGACTTTTCTAGGTTCCAACCCTGGTTGGTTTGCCTTTCAGCCGCTCTTTTTTTCTTTTACGAATTCATCCAAATGGGTATGTTTAACTCGATTAGCCAAGAGTTAATGCATGATTTTTCAATAAATGCTGGGCAATTAGGTTTTTTATCTGCGACTTATTTCTATGCGGATGTTATCTTTTTATTATTTGCTGGGGTACTAGTCGATCGTTTTTCTATTCGTGCCATTATACTCAGTGCAATGGTTATGGTTGTCCTTGCCACATTTCTGTTTTCTTTCAGTCAATCCTTTGAAGTGGCAGCTTTTAGTCATTTTGTAGCTGGTATTGGTAATGCCTTTTGCTTTCTAAGTTGCATTAAATTAGCGACGCGTTGGTTTCCTTCACAACGCTTAGCTTTAGTCATTGGTATTATCATCACTATAGCCATGGCTGGAGGTATAATGGCACAGACTCCTTTTGCATTAGTAGTGCATGCACTAGGATGGCGAAATGCAGTAATGATTAATGCCGGATTAGGGTTATTTATTATTCTATTGATTTATTTCTTTGTTTATGATCATCCAAAACAACATTTACCTCTAAAAATTGTGGAGATAGCAGGTCGGTCTATTTCGGTTACGAAGAGTATCAGTTTGTCCTTGCAGAATAAACAGAATATTTTAGCAGGAATATACACTTGTCTTTTGAATTTACCGATTATTTTATTGGGTGCGTTATGGGGAACTTTATATTTAACCCAAGTGCATCAACTTGAGAAAACCCAAGCTTCTTTGGTCGCGATGATGATCTTTTTAGGGACTATCATAGGTTCACCTTTAGTAGGTTGGTTTTCTGACTTTATTGGTAGACGCCGATTACCGATGATTATCGGTGCTTTGCTTTCTTTAATGGTTTTGTTGATTATTTTATTTATCCCAGAATTGAGTTTCTTCAGCTTGCTTATTTTATTTTTATTATTAGGTTTTTTTACCAGTACCCAGATTATTAGCTATCCGTTAATCGCAGAAAGTAACCCTAGACATTTGACAGGAACAGCCACCAGTTTAGCTTCAATTTTAATTATGGGTGGTGGGGCTGTGTTTCAACCCTTATTTGGATGGTTAATTGATTTGCATTGGGATCAAACCCTTTTGCAAGGTGTGCCTTATTATTCAGTTAGCAATTATCATTATGGCATGGCTATTTTGCCTATAGCTTTTTTAGTGAGCTTAATTGTTGCGTGTTGTTTACGTGAAACTTATTGTCAACCTTTTATTCATGGAAATAATCTATGCTGACTTCAGCTGTTCATGAGAATGTTTCTATAATGGATAAAAAGCGGCCATGGATTGTTTGTTTTTCGGCGGCATTGTTTTTTTTCTATGAATTTATTCAGATGAATATGTTCAATGCTATCAGTGCCGATCTGATGCATGCCTTTTCTCTTAATGCAACTGGCTTGGGTAAGCTATCGGCTTATTATTTTTATGCCAATTTATTATTTTTACCCATCGCAGGTGCTTTATTAGACCGATTTTCGACACGTAAAATAATTCTCTCATCTTTATGTCTTTGTGTTGTTGGTATCGCTGCTTTTGCAATGACAAGCTCGTTTCTATGGGCATCACTATTCCGATTCATGAGCGGCATTGGGAGTGCTTTTTGTTTTCTAAGCAGTATTCGACTCGCCTCACGTTGGTTTCCTGCAAAAAATATGGCTTTAGTTAGCGGTTTGATTGTCACAATGGCTATGATGGGGGGGATGGTAGCGCAAACGCCTCTGACTTTATTAGTTGAACTCGTAGGTTGGCGTCATGCTTTATTCTTTGATGCAAGTTTAGGTGTTATTATTTTTGTAATAATTTTGAGTTTTGTTCAAGATTATCCAGTGAATTTACAGCAGGAACAACAAAATTCTCATCAAGAGCTTGCTAAATTGGGGCTTTTTAAAAGCTGGCGACTCGCTTATTTAAATCCTCAAAACAGTTTATGTGGGCTTTATGTTTCCTTGCTCAATTTACCAGTTGCGCTTCTTGGTGCTATTTGGGGAAGTTTATTTTTACAGCAAGTGGATCATTATTCTGCAACAGAAGCTTCATTTGCGCCAAGCTTGCTTTTTATAGGAACGATCATTGGTGGTCCTGTTGTGGGGTGGATATCGGATAAAATTCAAAAACGTATACCATTGATGATGTTAGGAGTTATTATTTCTCAGTTATTGGTGATTACAATTATCTGTGTGACTGGATTTTCTATTTTAACTATCTCTTTATTATTTTTTGCTTTGGGTTTTTTTACTAGCAGCCAAGTGTTGAGCTATCCTTTAGTTGCTGCCAGTAACCCAAAGAGTTTAACCGCCACCTCAGTGAGTGTTGTATCTTTTATGGCAATTGGAGGTTATGCGGTATTTCAACCTTTATTTGGTTGGTTGATGGATGCTAATTTTCAAGGGACGTTATTAAATCAAATTAGAATCTATTCCCCTAGCGATTATCATCGCGCTTTACTCATTATACCGATAGGTTTCTGTATTGCTTTTATCGCAACTTTTTTAATGCGAGAACCACGTTCTTAGTTAGAAGTTTTTCTAAATGAAACTAAGAGATAGCTTAATTGGCTATTTAAAAAAAGATTCGCTAGTATACTCCTTCGCATTTGAATTTTGGCCGTTGGGGCGTTAAAATTTGCAATCTTTCTGTCTACTAATATAGCCGGTTGCTTCTTTTTGCATCAGCTTGCCAAAGTCTAGTGGCTGTGAGTAAATATAACGTTTCAGAGCTTTAAAGCTCAGTTTTTAATCACATTTCTTTTTTTAAGTTTGAGAATAAAAAATGGACAATTATACAACTTTTACTTCGGAATCCGTATCAGAAGGACACCCTGATAAGATTGCCGATCAAATTTCAGATGCAGTTTTAGATGCAATTTTACTTCAAGACAAAAATGCTCGAGTTGCTTGTGAAACGCTAGTCAAGACGGGGATGGTATTAGTAGCTGGGGAGGTAACAACAACAGCTTGGGTTGATGTTGAACAAATTGTTAGAGAAACAGTAAAAGAGATTGGCTATAATAGCTCATCTATGGGATTCGATTGGGAATCTTGCGCGGTTATGACTGCTATCGGCAAACAATCACCTGATATTGCTCAAGGGGTTGATAAGCTCGATAAACTTGAGCAAGGTGCTGGCGATCAAGGTTTAATGTTTGGTTATGCAAGTAATGAAACCGAAGTATTGATGCCGGCGGCTATTACCTATGCCCATCGTCTAATGGAACGCCAGGCCAAGTTACGTAAAAATAATAGCTTGGATTGGTTGCGACCTGATGCTAAAAGTCAGGTAAGTCTACGTTATCAGAAAGGTAAACCTATCGGCGTCGAAGCGATTGTGCTTTCTACTCAACATGCTCCTGATATTGCCTATAAGGATTTGAAAGAAGCTGTAATGGAAGAAATTATTAAACCTATCTTTCCAGCAGCATGGTTAACAAAAACTACAAAATACTATATAAATCCTACCGGCCGATTTGTAATTGGCGGTCCTTTAGGTGATACAGGGTTAACAGGACGTAAAATTATTGTAGATACTTATGGCGGTATGGCGCGTCACGGTGGAGGTTGTTTTTCCGGTAAAGATCCCAGTAAAGTCGATCGTTCGGCTGCCTATGCAGCACGTTATGTAGCCAAAAATATTGTTGCTGCTGGCATGGCTGATCGCTGCGAAATTCAAATTTCTTATGCTATCGGTATCGCAGAGCCCACATCGATAAATATTAATACATTTGGTACGGCTAAATTACCTGATCAACGTATTATTGAATTAATTCAACAGCATTTTGACTTAACACCGCGAGGTTTAATTGAAATGCTTAATTTACTAAGACCTATTTATAAATCTACAGCGGCTTATGGTCATTTTGGTCGTGAAAATAAAGATTTTTCTTGGGAAAAAACCGATAAGGTAGAATTATTAAGGGCTGATTTATTAACTCACGAAATAAAAAAAGTAACAGAGTTTTAAAAAAATAGTGTTTTTCAGAAATTTACTGATTTAAACAAGTAATTAGCCCTAAAAATTTAGGATTTCTTGTGCTCCAATTCATTTAGGTTATTGAGAAAAGTAATTATGATAACGGAAAAATTAAAGACTAATATTACTGACTTTAAAGTGTCTGATTTAAATTTAGCAGAATGGGGACGCCGAGAAATCACCATTGCTGAAACAGAAATGCCAGGCTTAATGGCGTTACGTAACCAATACAGATTCGAAAAACCTTTAAAAGGTGCGCGTATTGCTGGCTGTTTACATATGACCATACAAACGGCAGTTTTAATTGAAACCTTGCTGGATTTGGGCGCTGAAGTGCGTTGGTCTTCATGTAATATTTTTTCAACACAAGATCATGCAGCAGCGGCAATGGCTGCGCGAAATATCCCTGTTTTTGCTTGGAAAGGTGAAACTGAAGAAGAATTCTGGTGGTGTATTGAACAGACTTTAGCAGGACCCAATGGTTGGCTGCCCAATTTACTATTAGATGATGGTGGCGATCTTACTTTATTACTGCATGAGAAACATCCTAAGCTTTTACAAGATATTAAAGGAGTGTCGGAAGAAACGACGACAGGTGTACATAGACTTTATCAAATGCAAAAAGAAAAAACATTATTGGTTCCAGCGATAAATGTGAATGATTCTGTAACAAAGTCCAAATTTGATAATCTCTATGGTTGCAGAGAGTCTTTAATTGATGCTTTAAAACGTGCGACTGATGTTATGATCGCAGGTAAAATTGCTATTGTTTGCGGCTATGGAGATGTAGGAAAGGGTTGTGCTCAGAGTCTTCGTTCATATGGCGCAACTGTTTGGATCACTGAAATTGATCCAATTTGTGCATTACAAGCGGCTATGGAAGGTTATCGTGTCGTAACTATGGAAGATGTAGCAGACCTAGGAGATATCTTTGTCACTGCTACTGGTAACAAAGATGTAATTACTTTATCTCATATGCAACAAATGAAAGATTTAGCTATCGTTTGTAATATTGGTCATTTTGATTCTGAGATAGATGTGGCTGGGTTACGTCAATTTAATTGGTTAAATATCAAACCACAGGTCGATCAAATAAACTTTCCTGATAAAAAGCGTTTACTTCTATTAGCTGAGGGTCGTTTAGTTAATCTGGGTTGTGCTACTGGGCATCCAAGTTTTGTTATGTCCAATTCTTTTACCAATCAAGTTTTAGCACAGATTGAATTATGGCAATATAGTAAGCGCTATGAAAAAGGCAAGGTGTATATGCTGCCAAAAACTTTGGACGAACAAGTGGCACGTTTACACTTAGAAAAAGTAGGTGCTAAATTAACCGAATTAACTTCCGAGCAGGCCGATTACATCGGAGTTAAACCAGAGGGACCCTATAAATCTGATTATTATCGTTATTAATTAAATTAATTTATTATAAGATTTTATATTCTCTTTGCTAGCTATAAGTAAAATATTTGCGGGGCGTTGGGCGAATACGCCATTACTAACCACTCCTGGAATATTATTGAGTAAACGCTCAAGTTTAAGAGGATCAGTAAAATCCCAATGCTGAGTATCTAATATAATATTACCGTTATCGGTAATAAATTTTTCTCTATAAACAGGAAAGCCTCCTAGCTTAACTAACTCCCTAGCAACATAACTACGTGCCATAGGAATAACTTCTATCGGCAGACTTTTTTGTCCTAGCATACTGACATATTTACTTTCATCAACGATACAAATAAAATTTCTACTTGCCGAAGCAATAATTTTTTCACGTGTTAGCGCCCCACCACCACCTTTTATAAGTTGCAGTTGTGAATTGGCTTCATCGGCACCATCTATGTAAAGAGCTAATTCTCCAGTGCTATTTAGATCTAATACAGGGATATTAAATTGTTTTAAACGTTTTTCGGTTTCAATAGAAGCTGCCACTACTCCTTCGATTTTATGTTTAATCTTATTTAAAGCAGTTATAAAATAATTAATAGTGCTACCACTTCCTATACCTAAAATCGAGCCGGCTTCAATATAATCTAATGCAGCGTTAGCTACTTTAGTTTTTAACAGTTCTTGATTGGGTGTTCCCACTAAAATTTCCTCAACAGATTTTGTCAAGATACTTTGACATAAGCCTAAACGGCTTGCAATTCAAGTTATTTAAATTCAATGCTTTTTCTCTAAAGAAGCCTATTTAAATACCTTGAATTTAAATATCGCCATTTTTCACATTGAAATTTAGATTTTAAGCTGTTCTGAACCTACAATGTAACCTATTAAAGCGGCATCTTCTTGTGAGAAACCGCTGAGCAGTGTTGGGACAGTAAAGATTTGATGAGCTGTGCGCATAAAATATAAGCCTTGCCCAAGAATATTGACCAAAATGGTGTTGTCTCGATATTGAGCAATTATTTGGTAACGTATTTGTTCGGATAAATTCCACATAGTGTGTCTCCATAAAAAAAATAGTTAAATAAGAACTATTCTTGTTGTTTAAATCCTTATCGAATTCTATGAAGAAAATATTTTTGCCATTCAACTTTATTCCTCATTGCAGTCAAGTTGATCATGATTATCCTCGCTAGATTGTTTAAAATGTATCTGTTTGATAGAGGATATATCTAAAAAACGACAAAATACTATCTCTTTAAAACTATACTATGTGGCGATCTACTAGTTCAATGTGCAAAAAACTTTAAAATGGAATAGAAGAACTGGTTTTTTTTACCTATTTGGTAAACTACTTTATTTACACTGAAAAAGAGGTTTTTTCTAAGCTGTGATTTTCCCCGCTTAACCTTTTTTGCTAAGCTGTGTTATGCTTGGCCATTTTTATAAGACCTACTACAAAATCTGTGGGGTTTGCTTAGTTAATGCCTTGAAGGTTCTTCAGAAGAAAAAGGACCATCTAGGGGCGAAAGACTCTGCGAGAGCTTTTGAAAGGGGTTTAATGATTTTAGCTTTTACTTTAAAAGAGGGCTGTATGCTTAGATTGGGATTACGTAGCCTATTGTTTTTAGTCTTATCTATTATTTTAACCTCTTGTGGAAAAATGAACAATAATTCTAAAACTCCCGCGCCGATGAGTTTTAAAGCAGGAAAAGATTATGAAGTTATTTCTACATCAGACATTATTCCAAAATTAACACCGCAAACACAGGTAAGAGTGGTTGAGTTTTTTAGTTATGCTTGTCCTGCCTGCTATCATTTTGAGCCTATATTAAGTAAATGGCTTGCTGCACAACCAAGTTATGTAAAATTTGAGCGTGTACCCATAGTATTTCAATTAAGTTGGCGCAGTTTAGCCCGAGCCTATTACATTGCACAAATGTTGGGTGTCGAAAAAGAGTTGACCCCAGCAATCTTTAAAGCTATTCATGTGGAAGGACAAGATTTATCTAATCCTAAAGCTCAAGAAGAGTTTTTTATAAAACATGGAGTTAAACAACATGAGTTTGAAAGTATTGCTGGTTTTTCTCCAGGTATAGATGCGCAATTATTAAGAAGTGATACGTTGATGCAAGAGGATAAAATTCTAGCTGCACCTACATTAGTCATTGCTAATCGATACAAAGTTGATCCCAGTATGATAGGTGGCGATCCCAAACGCTTTCTGCAAGTTACTGATTATTTGATTGAAAAAGTGAGAAAAGGGGACGAGTAATTTGAGTGATTTCGTCAACATTCGTGGCTTATATTTTAATCGAAACGGCCGTACTATTTTTTCCGATATCGAATTAAATATTCCGCGAGGTAAAATAACGGCCATCATGGGCCCAAGTGGATGTGGGAAGACGACGTTGTTACGTCTCATAGGTGGTCAATTGAAACCTGAACGTGGCAATATACATGTTGATGGAAGGTTAATAAATAAACTATCGAGGACCCAGCTTTATGAACTACGCCGTAAAATGGGAATTTTATTTCAAAGTGGGGCGTTATTTACCAACCTTAGTGTCTTCGAAAATGTTGCCTTTCCTTTAAGAGAGCATACCGAGCTACCTGATTTTATGATCCATGACATTGTGTTGATGAAATTACAATCTGTAGGCTTACGTGGCGCTAAAAATCTAATGCCAAGTCAACTTTCCGGTGGTATGGCACGGCGTGTTGCCTTAGCACGTGCAATTGCTTTAGATCCGGAACTAATTATGTACGACGAACCCTTTACAGGCTTGGATCCTATTGCTCTCGGCGTGATTGTGAAACTTATCTCCGATTTAAACAAAGCCTTGGGTATTACGACAATTTTAGTTTCTCATGATGTAGAAGAAGCATTAAGCATTGCAGATTATATTTATGTGATTGCTAGCGGAAAAATTATTGGTCATGGTACTCCTGAGAGACTACATATTGATAAGGACCCAGAGGTTCAGCAATTTTTAAAAGGTTTACCTGATGGTGTGGTTCCTTTTCATTATCCAGCCATCGATTATAGCCAAGATTTATTGCATTAATGTTATGTTGATATTAGACAAATTACGATTATTGGGCCAGTTTGGTTTACAGCTATTAATGAGCTTTGGTCGTTCCGGGATTTTTTTAGCGCATTTATTAATTCGCAAACCTCGTTTTAAAAAAAGTTTTCCTTTACTAATCGAACAACTCTATTTTATTGGTGTACTCTCTTTAATCATTATTATTTTATCGGGATTATTTATTGGCTTGGTTGTTGGGTTACAAGGGTATAATACCTTAAATAAGTTTGGTGCAAGTCAACAATTAGGTCAATTGGTTGCCTTAAGCGTGGTACGAGAATTAGGGCCTGTGGTTACGGCTTTATTGTTTGCAGGACGAGCGGGTTCTGCATTGACCGCAGAAATTGGTTTGATGAAATCTACTGAACAACTTGCGAGCATGGAAATGATGGGTGTTGATCCACTATGGCGGGTGATTTCGCCGCGTTTTTGGGGCGGTTTTATTAGTATGCCTCTCTTAATGATTATTTTTAGCGCAGTTGCAGTTTGGGGTGGTTACTTAGTAGGCGTAGTTTGGTTAGGTGTGGATAGTGGGACATTTTGGAGTGCTATGCAATCCGCCGTTAATTTTCATGATGATATTGTGAATGGAATTATAAAAAGTATAATTTTTGGTAGTGTGGTGACATGGATAGCGGTGTTTCAAGGATACGATACTGTCCCTACTGCGCAAGGCATTGGTCGAGCAACAACACGTACCGTTGTATATTCTTCGTTAGCTGTACTAGGCTTGGATTTTGTATTAACCGCAGTGATGATGGGAGGTTGGTAAGTGCGTGAGAGAATAATAGAAATTTGGGTTGGTTTTTTAATGTTATTTGGGATACTTGCTTTATTAGTTTTGGCTTTTAAGGTAAGTGGATTAAGTAGTGCTATAGGCTCGAGTGGATATAATTTAATAGCTGCTTTTGACAATGTAGGAGGATTAAAAGTACGTTCACCCGTATCCTTAGCAGGTGTTCATATAGGAGAAGTAAGCGCAATAAAGCTTGATAATGTTCAATTCAAAGCTATCGTGACGATGAAAATTGATCCAAAGTATAAACAACTGCCAACAGATACTTCTGCAAGTATTTTAACTCAGGGTTTATTAGGAGCGAATTATATTAGTTTAACACCGGGGTTTGCTCAAACGTTTTTAAAAAATAATGCTATTGTACAAGATACACATCCCGCATTAATTTTAGAAGATCTTATTGGCCAATTAGTATTCAGTTTAAAAAATCCAGGGGGAAAGAAATGAAAAAAGTAGTACTCGCATTGTTTGGGTTGTTAGTATGCACAATGGCATGGGCGATTTCCTCGCCTGTAGATTTGTTACAAAATACTTCTAATCAATTAATCTCCGCGCTCCAACGAAATCAAGCGACGCTTAAGACAAAGCCCCAGATCGTTTATAACATAGTTAATCAAATTTTGTTGCCACATGTTGATGTTATGAGTATGTCAAGCAAAGCTTTAGGCCGTGAAGCTTGGTTACGAGCGACTCCGATGCAAAGGCAAGCATTTGCTCAGCAATTTGTTACCTTGCTTATCCGTACTTATTCAAGCGCCTTAGCTCAATATACCAATGAAAGAGTAAATTTTTTACCCATTCGCGGTGATTATACTAATCAAGCTCGTGTACAAGTTAATAGTGTTATTGTTCGTGAATCTGGTCCTTCTATTAATCTAAGTTATCGTATGACGCAAGTAGGTGGACAGTGGATGCTCTATGATTTTAGTGTTGATGGAATAAGCATCATCGAAAGCTTTCGTTCTCAATTTGTGGAAGAGTTGCAGCATAGTGGTATAGATGGCCTAATTAATAAACTTGCACAACATAATAATCAAAGTGATTAATTTAGATGAACAGACCCTCTTTCCAGTTTAAAAAAGATCACTATGTTTTATCGGGTTCTTTGAATACCTACACCGTACCTGGACTATGGCAAATTAGCCAGGAGATCCTAAAAAACGATAAAGCTTCGTTAATTCTTTTTAATTTAGAGAATGTTACACAAAGTGATAGTAGTGGTGTGGCATTGTTGATTGCTTGGACACGAATGTTAACGCAACGCGATCAAAAAATTCGTTTTGATGCTTTACCTGCGCAGATGCTAGCCATTATTCGAGTTTCGGAATTAGAAAAAATATTGCCTATAAATTGCTCCTAAAAATGGACAGATCTAAAACAAAGAAACCAGGATTGTTTGCACCCAAGAGAAAAATCTTCTCTCTCTTGGGGATTCCTATTGAAAGAAAGTTATATATTTAAGAATTACTTGTTATGAGCAGTAAATGTATTCGGTATAAAAATAGAGAGATAAATGGTGGATAAACTAATTATTAGAGGCGGCATCCCATTACAAGGTGAAGTCCGAATTTCTGGCGCGAAAAATGCAACCCTACCCATTTTAGCGGCTTGTCTATTATCAGAAGAACCTATTACTTTATTTAATGTTCCACATTTACAAGATGTTACCACTATGGTGGAGCTTTTGAGTGGTATGGGCGCACAATTTACCATAGGTGAGCGCATGAGTTTAGAAGTGCGTGCTCGTGAACTGATTGACTCCTACGCTCCGTATGCTTTAGTAAGAAAAATGCGTGCTTCTATTTTAGTTTTAGGAGCATTGCTTGCTCGTTGTGGTGAAGCTATCGTCTCTCTTCCTGGTGGCTGCGCGATTGGTACTCGTCCAGTCAATTTGCATATTCAAGGTCTTGAAGCCATGGGTGCAAAAATTGAAATAGAAAATGGCTATATCAAGGCTAAAACAAAAGGACGTTTGCAGGGTGCCTTCATTGAGCTCGATACTATTACGGTTACTGGAACTGAAAATTTAATGATGGCCGCGACATTAGCCAAAGGTAAAACCGTTATTAAAAATGCTGCACGTGAACCTGAAGTAGTTGATTTGGCCAATTTTTTAAATAGCATTGGTGCAAACATTAGCGATGCAGGAACAGATACCATTACTATTGAAGGCGTAGATCAATTATCAGGTGGTTATTATCGGATTTTACCGGATCGAATTGAAGCAGCGACTTATTTAATTGCTGTTGCTTGCACGCGTGGTTTTATTCGCCTAAAAGACATTCAGGCCAACACTTTAGATGCAGTTATTTATACCTTGCGTCAAGCAGGCGCAGAGATTGCCATTGGTGATCATTGGATCGAACTTGATATGCGAAATAAACGTGCCAAAGCGGTAAATGTGAGTACAGCCCCCTATCCTGCTTTTCCGACTGATGCACAGGCACAAATTATGGCGTTGAATATTACTGCTGAAGGAACTGGAATTATAACTGAAACAGTATTTGAGAATCGCTTTATGCATGTGCAAGAAATGCGTAGGATGGGCGCAGATATTACTTTGAAAGGTAATGTGGCAATCTGCAAAGGTGTTGATAAATTAACAGGCGCAGAGGTTATGGCAACTGATTTAAGGGCGTCCGCCAGTTTAGTGTTAGCAGGTTTAACTGCAGAAGGTGAAACGACGGTAAATAGAATTTACCATATTGATCGTGGTTATGAATGCATTGAAGAAAAATTATCACAATTAGGCGGAAAGATTCGCCGCGTATCTGTATTAGAGGGTGCTTGATAGAGAATTAGAAGTTTATTAATTGTCCAAGTACAACCAATAAACCTTCTAATTAGACTCTATCTAAATGACTTTATTAAACTATGCTTGCTTCACAAACATTCAGCATTCGAGTTTGTATACCGCTCAACAAATTCCAAACAGATTTTGCTATTTTTTTTGCTGCTTTTTCTGCGATTATTTTTTCTTCCATGGGTAAATTTTTTATAAGTGTTTTAGTGGCTTCAGCATGCTCTACATCGGCCTCAAGATGAACTATGAAAAATTTCAAAGTGGCTTCATCGTCGATATTATAAAATTGTTTCAATCCCGTGATTTTACTGGCAGCCGTTTGTGGAATTTGTCGTTCATAAGCATATAAAGCACCTAAACCTTCCGCATAGGATGAACGTGATAACGTTAGAAAGTCGTCAATAAATTGTTTAGTTTCTGGAAAAAGTTCACAATTAATAACCGTTTCTTCTGATAAGCCTAGGCCTTTGGTAAATTGTAACCATAAAGCCGGATGACTATCGAGACCATTCATACCTTCTTCATCATTGAGATTTTCTAATAATACCCTTCGTGCCTCAGGATGTTCGCAATTGCTGTGAGTGGCACTAAGATATCTTGGAAAAGCATCCACATGATGGTAATACTGGCAAGCATAATCACGAAGATTGTCTAACGACAACTTTCCAGCAGACCAAGCTTGATAAAGTGGGTGTTTTAATAAATGATTTTCATTCAGCTGTCTATCAAGCTGCTGCATGTAATTATTTTGCAAAATATTATTAAGTGTATTATCGACTTGCATAGTCATAGTGCCTTTCTCCTTATTTGGTTTAGAACGAAACATTATACCGAATTTAGTCTCAAATCAAAAACCAAGAATATGTCTCTAATATTACCAACTTTTAAGCGCATAGTGTTTTAAAGCTTTACTTAATAGAATGTATTTATAGAAAACGCAAATTTTTTTTAAAAACAAATCAGTTTTGATATTTGTATAGAAAATTTTCAACTTTCTGTGATTTGACACTCTTTGTTTTAACTTCTGCGCTAAAGTGCATTATTTTATTCTTTAATAGCTATAAAAGGGAGTTTTTTCATGAAAAAATCAGAAATCAATGCTTGCATAATTGCCGGCGTTTTAGCGACTGGGGTATTTTTAACCGGTTGTGGGTGGTAGTGGCGGTGGTATGGGTGGTCTCGGTGCGACAGGCGCAGCGGGCGCTGCTGGCGCAACAGGAGCTACAGGTGCTGCAGGTGGCCTAGGTAATTTAACGAATTTACTTGGTACTGGTGGTGGGCTTAACCTCAATGCAAGTGAGTTGGGATTATTATCAGGAGAAAACATTAATTTACGTGCGCTCACACCTAATGAAGTTGCAGGCTTAACGGCAGCAGGTTTTACTGGGTTTGAAAATGTTGAAGTACTCGATAGAGCCGGTGAGATTATAGGTATAAATACGCCTGCATCAGGAGCATTCGCTATACCTAATATGCCAATAACTTTACCTGGAGTGGGAGTTTTACCTACCTTACCAACAAATATACCTCAAGTAGGAATTCTTGGTTTGTAGAAATAAAAAATCGCGACATGTGTTTTAAATATGATAAGAATAATTATGTTTCTTAGAACTCATGTTGCTTCATACTCATCATTAAAATGGTGTATAACTAAAGGTGAAGAAGAAGCGTAAGCTTTTACCGTTGTGACCACTGGCTACTTGGGATTGGACGGGGTTGGTCATGGGTCGTGCGACACTCAATTGTAATCGAAAATCTTGACTTAATAAAAGTCTTAGAACCCGTCTTCATGCTATTTTATCCGTTTAAGAAGTCCAAAAAAATGAGCGATAATGACGTAATTTTCAGCCGAAGAAGTCGTTATTTCATAATCTTTTGATAACCTACGAAAATTAT
>JBDLTN010000026.1:0-15703 GCA_039805785.1 Pseudomonadota bacterium
AATCTAAGCTACTTCAGTTTAAATAAAATAATAAAAAAAATACTGAATGGATTGTCGAAAGAACTTTATTTCAATTTGGAATGAAATAAAGAAATTTCCGGGATTTATGGGAAAAAATACCGCAGTGGATCAGCTAAATGATACCACTATTTTCCCATGGTTTTTAAACTTCTCTAAGAATTTTTCTGCAGATTATAGAAAATGCAAGAGTAGCCGCTGGGACTTCTTAATTTCTCTTCATAATTTCAAAAATCTAAATACATCTGTTCCCCTTCATCAAAAAAAATCTTTAGATAAAAAATATTTAACAGATAAATATAATGAACGATTATTATTTTATTCAAAAGATAAAACTAATCCTTGGGTTATAGATGATAGAGATGAAGATTGTTTAATTCTGCATAAAAAAAATTATTTAGAATTTGAAAAGAAACTATCTTTTTTGATTGATATAGAAATTGATAACAAGCTGACTAGAAAAGCCTTAATTGAAAAAGACATACCATTAGAAAGAAAACGTCTTTCGAATTTAGTCCAATTAGCTTTATTAAAAACATACAGAGAAGAAAGTTTCGAGGAATTTACGCTTGCTTCCCCCATAACCTGTTCGGAATATCAAATTGCAATTGATCAGTTTAAGCAGCTTATTACTGAAGACGTTAATTCAATTTACATTAAAAATGAAATAAAAAAAATAAAGAAACAGCAAGAACAAATAGCCAAAGAGTTGTATGTGTATTTTGAAAAAGAAACCGAAACGATTCGGATCTGCACAATTACATCCATTTGGGAAAAAATTAATCGATTCGTCATTAAAAATAAACCAATGCAATTTTTTTTATTTATTTGGTATGGATTTGTTAGCCATGCCGGGTTATTGAATTGGATTAGTTTTTTATTATTATTCTTTTCCTTATCATTATATAGCTATCCGATTATTTTTTTATTATTGGGTGTATCTTTAGGGTGTTATTTAATTTATCGCATCTTTTACTTAGTTAAAAAAGATTCTATAGTCTTTCCAAATATTTTCACTGATGAAGCTAAGCATGTTCTTGAGTTAATTAAGCTAGAAGTATTCAATGAAGAAAAAAGCGAAAATGAATTTAAATTAATTCATGAGATAGTTTATGACCTATCCAGAAAAAATCCAAATCTAAATGAATTTTTAAAATCAATTTCAAATATCCAAAAAAATTACGACCCCATTTACCTTCATCCATTAAATATTCATGAGTCTAAACTTTACCAATATTTAATTGAGGTATATCCAAAAACACAGTTTATCGCTTCGTTAACGATTAACTTAACCAGTATAGTGCTTTATATCTATTTATTAACATGGGCTATTCAAAGTGTTTTATTGTTTGTTGGTGCGTTGAGCCTAGCGACCATTATTGCTTCCCCCCTAGTAGTGGGAGTATTGATTTTGATTGCCGCTAGCTTTTTTTTGATAAGCCATCTTTGTGAATTTAGCGCGCGAGAAGATTTCTATCAACGTATTCTTTTAAATAAACTCAACGAAATGTGTGAATATTATTATAAAGATGGATATGGTAAACAACAGGTTTTGCAAATTGAAAAATGGAGAAAATTTGAATATCTGCAAAATAATATTAATCTTTTAGAATTAGTATTTAAAAATTTTTTTGAAGAAAATAATCTCAATTATTTAAATAGTGAATTTTATAGTGTTTTTAATAATTGTATGCTTAAGAAAAATATTTATGCTTCTTATGATCAAGACAAGGTATTAGGAGAATCTAATCCAGGTTTTAGAAAATTTAAGAAGTTTCTGAATCGATCCTTTGCCTTCTTTGGAGGTGGATTGTATGGATATAATATTGGTCAACAAATTGTATGGAAGAGCAATTTAGGCTTACACACACTTGTTAAAATATGGACTTTACCAATATTTCTTATTTTTCTTCCTTTGATTGTTATAAATGGTACTGCCAATTTACTGACCTATCATCTACATAGTAGACAGCAGCGACGTTTTGTGATGTTGAATAATTTAGATAGCAAGTTGGAAATTTTAGAACAAACTAACAAAAAATTATTGTATTTAGCTAGTATTCTTAATGTAAAGCCAGTCTATTTTGCAGATGCCCATGTTAATGAGAATGACAATATATCATCCCAACTATTATTAACTACCAAAAACAATAAAACTTTCAATTACAAGGCGAGTAATGCTTCTTTTTTTAGATTTTATCCAAAAAGAAACAAATTAGAAACAAATAATACCAATTTTTTAACTGATATTAAAACTTATAATATATGAATTTGAGAAAAATAATAATTTAGTTTTCAATAGAGGTTTTATATTTCTTCAAATCACTCAATATAATTTGGCAAACTGGATAGTATAGTTTATAACTTTTGTATTACCGCTTTAAACGTAAGGGTTTTACTTTGGAAATTTATTTAGTGGGTGGAGCAGTACGGGATCAATTATTGGGTTACCCGGTTAAGGAACGTGATTATGTTGTTGTGGGCGCAACTCCCGACGAAATGCTAAAGCAAGGATTTCGTTTAATTGGAAAAGACTTCCCTGTGTTTCTTCATCCTAAAACGCATGAAGAGTATGCTTTAGCACGTACAGAACGGAAAACTGGTCCTGGATATAAAGGTTTTTCTTGCTATGCGGCACCTGACGTTTCGCTCGAGGATGATTTAAAACGTCGAGATCTGACCATTAATGCGATAGCGCAAACGAGTCGAGGCGATCTTTTTGATCCTTTTCAAGGGCAAAAGGATATAGAAAATAAGTTACTTCGGCATGTTTCTCCTGCCTTTAGTGAAGATCCTGTACGTATTTTACGAGTAGCACGGTTTATGGCGCGGTTTGCTCCACTAGGTTTTCGAGTAGCTAAAGAAACCATGGAGCTAATGAAAGCCATGGTTTCTGTCGGTGAAGTGCGGGCATTAGTGACAGAGCGCGTTTGGCAAGAATTTTCCAGGGCGCTTATTGAGCCTGCACCGCAAGCTTTTATAAAAACCTTATATGATTGTGGCGCATTAGCAATTTTGTTTCCTGAATTACAAGAATTATATACGAAGTATCAACATATAACTGAGCAACGAACACGAGGTCAACACAGTTTCTTGTCTGTTTTAGAAAAAGCTGTGGCACTGACGGATGATCCGGAGGTACGGTTTGCGGCGATACTTTGTGATTTTGGTAAAGGTATAGCAAAAGAAGAAACGCACGCAGGTATTCATAAGATACAAGCTTTATGCCAACGTTATCGAATCCCTCGTGCTTATAAGTCGCTGGCTGTCACAGCAGCGTCTTATCACTTGCTGTGTCACCGCGCTTTAGAGTTAGATGCGCAATCTTTGTATATTTTACTGGAAAAAACTGATGCGTTTAGACAATCCTCATGCTTAGATCAATTTTTATTGGTTTGTGAGGCAGATTTTCAAGCTTATTCTGGATTAGCAAATTCTATTTATTTACAAAAAGATAGAGTATTATCCGCTTTTGCTGCCGCTAAAAAAGTTTCTGCTACTAAGATAAATAAATCAGGTATTAATGGCTCAGCCTTAGGAAAAAAGCTAGTTGAACATCGCATTAAAGCCATATCAGAATTTTTACAAAAAGCATAAATTATTCTTTTGCTAGAAAGAATCAACAATCTATCTCCTTTTTTGCCAATCAAGTCATTGCATGCAATAGCATAGTCTCATAAAATGTGCACTCACATGTGAGCCTTCATCTGCATGGATTCAGTATTACTTAAAGAATAGGTTGTTATTTTAAGGATCAACATTTATTTATGTTAAGTGATGAGTTACTAAGCTACGCAAAAAAACTCGGTTTTGGTGAACTTTTTTTTAAAATAGATCAGATTAATCAGCTTTGTGCCATTGTAGCAATCCATAGTACACGCTTAGGTCCTGCTTTAGGTGGATGTCGTTTTATAGAATATACATCGATAGAGCTTGCTATTCATGATGCGCTACGTTTAGCGCAGGGGATGAGCTACAAAGCAGCTTTAGCGAATTTACCTTTAGGTGGTGGCAAAACAGTGTTAATGCGCCCGAAAGAATTATCAGATCGTACTGCTTACTTTCGCTCGCTAGGGCGCTTTGTGAATGAATTAAAGGGACGTTATATTATTGCTATGGATAGTGGTGTGGTGATCGAAGATATGGATAGCATTGCACTCGAAACTCCTTATGTTGTCACCACCTCTAAACACAAAGGTAATCCTGCTCCCTATACTGCTTTAGGTGTATTATCTGGTATCGAGGCTGCGGTTAAATTTAAATTCCACCGTGATCATTTGGAAGGTGTACATGTAGCCATTCAAGGTTTAGGACATGTGGGTTTTGCTTTAGCGAATGCCTTGCAAAAAAAAGGAGCTCGTTTGACAGTTTGCGATAATAATACGGATCTAATGCAACGTTATGCAAAAGATTTACAGGCTAACATGGTTAGGCCAGAAGAGATTTATGCTGTGGAATGCGATATTTTCTCTCCTTGTGCTTTAGGAGGGATTCTGA
This sequence comes from Pseudomonadota bacterium, assembly GCA_039805785.1. Lineage (GTDB taxonomy): Bacteria > Pseudomonadota > Gammaproteobacteria > Diplorickettsiales > Diplorickettsiaceae > Aquirickettsiella. The sequence continues at coordinate 4,516 of JBDLTN010000026.1, forward strand.
ATGATGAATCTATTGCTATGCTAAATACGGCGATAGTTGCCGGTTCAGCCAATAATCAATTAGCTGAGCCCCGGCATGCAGAAGCATTGCATCAGAAAGGGATTTTATATGCTCCGGATTTTGTAATTAATGCGGGAGGTTTGATTTATGCTTATGCCGAATACCAAAATCGCTTGAATCGAGAACATGTGGCGCAACAAATATCAGCAATTTATAATACACTATTGGAAATTTTTAAAAATGCCGATGAAAAAAATAAATCTCCCAGTATTATTGCAGATAGTTTGGCTGAATCGCGATTAAATAGTCTTTAAAAAATAGTTTAGATAACGTTTTTTGAAATTTTAGCAAGAGGTTAATATGAGCGAGGTTGCGAGATTCTCTATTGAGTATACTCGTTTTCTAGATCCTAAGGGCGAAGTGCAACAAGATTTGCCAGTCTTTACACATAATGTTGGTGAATTATTAAAAATATATCAACAAATGTTGCTTACCCGTCTCTTTGATTACAAAGCGGTGGCTTTACAAAGAACTGGTATGCTCAATACTTATGCTTCGACGCTAGGACAGGAAGCCATTTCCGTTGGAATCGGCGCGAGTATGCAATCAGAGGATGTTTTATGTCCTTTCTATCGTGATTATGCCGCACAATTAATGCGCGGGGTAAAAATGAGTGAGATTCTTAGCTATTGGAAAGGAAATGAATGGGGAAATCATTTTAGCGAATGCCCTTCAGATTTTCCTATTTGTGTGCCGATAGCGACCCAACTTTTACATGCTGCAGGTGTTGCAACAGCTTTTAAACTACGCAAACAAGCAAGAGTGGTAGTAGCAACCTGCGGTGATGGTGCCACATCTGAAGGTGATTTTTATGAAGCTTTAAATATCGCTGGGGTTTGGCAGCTGCCTATTGTGTTCGTTATCGATAATAATCAATGGGCAATTTCTGTTCCTCGTAAACACCAATCTCATGCGCAAACCTTAGCACAAAAAGCGATAGCAGCAGGAATTCATGGTGAACAGGTGGATGGAAATGATGTTATTGCCATGAAATTTGTTATAGATAAATCAATCGAAAAAGCACGGGATGGGCGTGGCCCCAGTCTTATTGAAGCCTTAAGCTATCGATTATGTGATCATACCACTGCTGATGATGCCAGTCGCTATCGCCGTGAAGAAGAATTGCAACAAGCATGGCAAAAAGAACCTTTAAGACGTTTAAAAAATTATTTAATTAATCAAAAAAGTTGGTCAGAAGAAGAAGAGGAAAGTTTTAAAAAAGAATGTGAAAAAAGGATCGATGCTGCTGTGGCTGAATATCTTTCTTTGGCTAAACCTACAGTGACGGATATATTTGATTATCATTATGCAGAATTGCCCCATGATTTAATGGAACAACGTATTGAAGCTGAAGCATTATTTTTGTTAAGCAAGGACCTGGTCCATGGTTGAAATAACATTAATTGAAGCAATTACACAAGCCTTAGCTTATGAAATGACTGCGGATAAAGACGTTGTTATATTGGGCGAAGATGTAGGTATTAATGGCGGTGTATTTCGAGCAACAACTCAATTATTTAAAAAATTTGGCGCCAATCGTGTATTAGACACGCCTTTAGCAGAGTCAATGATAGCGGGGCTTACCATTGGAATGGCAACTCAAGGTTTAAAGCCAGTTGCAGAATTTCAATTTATGGGATTTAGTTATCCGGCGTTAGATCAAATTATTAATCACGCCGCCCGTTTTCGTAATCGTACGCGTGGACGTTTACATTGCCCTTTAGTGTTTCGTATGCCCTATGGCGCAGGGATTCATGCGCCTGAGCATCATTCTGAAAGTACAGAAGCTATTTTTGCACATATTCCCGGTTTACGCGTAGTAGTACCCTCATCGCCAGCACGTGCTTATGGTTTATTGCTAGCCTCAATCCGTAATCCTGATCCAGTTATTTTTTTAGAACCTACCCGTTTATATCGTTTAAATAAACAAAAAGTAGCGGATACGGGCGAAGCCTTACCCTTAGATAAAAGTTTCGTTTTAAGAGCAGGTAATGATATTACTTTGATTAGTTGGGGTTCGATGTTATCTGAAACATTGTTAGCAGCAGATAAGTTATTACAAGAAAAGGGAAAATATGCTGAAGTAATTGATGTTGCCACGATTAAACCATTGGATATTAACACACTATTAACTTCCGTAGAAAAAACTGGACGATGTGTCATTATCCATGAAGCCGCTCGTTTTTGTGGTGTTGGCGCAGAAATAGTCGCACAATTGAATGAAAAAGCATTTCTCTTTTTACAGGCCCCTTTACAACGTGTCACTGGATATGATGTGACAGTTCCTTATGCACAATTAGAAAAACAATATTTACCCAGTGTTACAAGAATTTACAATGTGATTGAGCAAACATTGGAGTTTACATGACAATATTTAATTTGCCTGATTTAGGTGAAGGCTTGCCTGATGCAGAAATTCGCGAATGGTATGTCCAGCCGAATGACGTGGTTAAAGTAGATCAGCCAATGGTTGCTATGGAAACTGCAAAAGCATTGGTAGATATTCCTGCGCCTTTTAGCGGTAAAATAATAAAACTTTATGGGAAACCAGGTGATATTATTAAAACCGGAGAAGCTTTAATTGAAATCGAAGCAGAAACTCAAACTAAAAAAAACCTGGATCAGGCGACTGTGGTTGGGAGTTTACAATTAGGAGGATCAATAATTGAAGAATCTCCATTAGGGATACAGCCTAAACCAACATCAACGCCAAGTGGAATCAAAGCTACTCCGGCAATTCGAGCATTGGCAAAAAAATTTCAAATTAATTTAAACAATTGCAAAGGAACGGGTCCTGATGGGCAAATTCTTGCTGCTGATATCGAGAAAATAATCCAGCAAAAATCCAGTGAAAAAACTGAAACTATATCAGATCCATCCTCGCCACTTCCTCCAGGGTATGAACCATTACGCGGTGTTCGACGAGTAATGGCAAGCACAATGAAGCAAACGCAGCTTTCAATCGTGCCTGTAACTTTGGTTGACGATGCGGATATTCATGCTTGGCCAGAAAAAACAGATATTACTTTACGTCTTATTCGAGCAATTATGGCAGCTTGTCAGCGCGAGCCTCGGCTTAATGCTTGGTTTGATGAATCAAAGTTGGCCTTATGTAAACACCCTCAGATTGATTTAGGCTTAGCTGTCGATGCACCTGAAGGCTTATTTGTGCCAGTTTTAAAAAATGTTGCACAAGAAAGTGCAGTCAATTTAAGAAAAGCAATCGATAAATTTAAACTAGAAGTAAAAAATCGTAGTATTTCACCAGATGATTTGCTGGGGCCAACGTTTGTATTATCCAATGTTGGGATCTTTGCAGGTCGTTATGCAACGCCTATCATTATTCCGCCTATGGTTGCGATTTTAGCCGCTGGGCGAATTAATGAAAAATTAGTTTTCGAACAAGGAAAGATCAGTGCACATAAACAGCTGCCATTATCCTTAACCGTGGATCATCGTGTAATTACCGGTGGAGAAGCGGCACGATTTTTATCAGCATTAATCATTGATTTACAAGCCGCGTGAAAAAAATAATGTCAGCTATTCAGGCACGTAAACGCTTCGGCCAACATTTTCTGCATGAAAGTTTTGTTATTGATAAAATTATATCAGCAATTTCTCCTAAAAAAACTGATCATATGCTTGAGATTGGTCCTGGTTTGGGAGCGCTTACTGAACGATTGTTGCCGCATCTTAAAAGTTTAACGGTAATAGAACTTGATAAAGATCTTATTCCCATGTTAGAAGAAAAATGTACCGCATTGGGAGAATTAATTGTTTACCAAGGTGATGCTTTAAAGGTTGATTTTCAGGCAATAACTAAGACTAAACACGTTTGGCGTTTAGTGGGAAATCTTCCTTACAATATTTCTACTCCTTTATTGTTCCATTGTCTTCAACAAGCTCATCTTATTCAAGATATGCATTTCATGTTGCAGAAGGAAGTAGTTGATAGAATCGTGGCGCGGCCTGGACATGCGAGTTACGGTCGATTAAGTGTGATGGTCCAGTACTATTGTCAGGTTGAAAAATTATTCATTGTAAAGCAAGGTGCTTTTCAACCACCACCTAAAGTTGATTCAGCAGTCATTAGACTCATTCCTTATAAAACATTACCCTTTAAAGCCAACGATCCATTGTTATTTGCCGAAATGGTTAAACAAGCATTTAACCATCGTCGTAAAATGTTGCATAATAATTTATCACAATGGCTAGAAGAACAAGATTTTAAGCAGTTAAAAATTAATTCAAGCCTGCGTCCTGAACAATTGAGGATCAGTGATTATGTTAATTTAGCTAATTTTGTTACAAGAAAAAATGAGTTTTAGTAAGCAAGGTTTAACCAATCCCACTTCATAGTTTGAAGCGGGATGATTAAAAAAGGATAAAGAATTAGGCTTGAAATTTTAATGATGATCTTTATGTTTATTAAAAAATTCATGCAGGTCCTTTTGGGCTTGCTCCTTGCTAATACCATAGCGTTCTTGGATTTTTCCAATTAATTTTTCTTTATCCCCATGTAATTGTTCCCAATCATCATTGGTTAATTTTGCCCATTTTTCGCGAAGTTGGCCTTTAATTTGGTTCCATTTTCCTTTTAACTCTTCTGGATTCATGTCTTTCTCCTTGAGTTGAGTAAAAATTGCAATTATGGGCAAAAATCAATTGGTGAGAATATAAAGAGATTTTATTTAATTAGTTTGTTCAGTATAGCTTATGTTCAAAGACATTCAATGAAATTAACTAATCTTAAATCCATCGCTGAAAATATTTTTGTTTAAATAATTATCAAACGATGGATTTTGTTGAATTTATGTGTTTTTTTCTATTTCAATAAGATGAATAGTGAATACTAGTGTTTGATTGGGACCTATCGCTTTATCAACACCATGTTCACCATAAGCTAATTCTGAGGGAATAACAACTTGATAGGTTGCGCCTGGCTTCATGAGTTTTAGAACTTCCGTCCATCCAGGGATCACACTATTTAAAGGAAAGCTTATCGGCTCCTTTGATTGTTCAAAGACGGTACCATTAATATAACTTCCGGTATATTCAACTTTAACTTTGGATGTATCAGTGGGGCTTATGCCATTACCCGCATTTATTATTTTATATTGAATTCCACTCTTAGTGGTAATAACACCTGGTTTTGTTTTGTTAACGGCTAAAAAGGCTTCTCCTTGTTCTTTATTTTTAAGACTAATATCTTTAAATTCAGCTTGTTTTTTATTAATCAGCTCTTGTTGAAAGTTTTTCAAAATATCCGCCATTTGTGCTTGAGTTAATAGGGTTTTTCCATGAGAGCCATCGGCTAATCCTTTTTCTAAAGCAACGGGATCGACATCGATGCCTTGTTCTTTAAAATTTACAGCCAAATCAGCGCCAATACTATAACTTATTTGGCCTTTGGTTGTCTTAAGGATCGGGGATTTACTGACTATTTTTGGAAAAGTAACGGAGGTTTTTGGTTGATTAACCGTAACTGGGGAGGTACTCTGTGCAGCCAGTACGTTTGAACTGATGAGTAAGCTAGCCAGGGTAGTCAATACAGGTAATCTTGTCATTGGATTTCCTCTTGAGAGACGGTATTAAAAACCGATATATTGCCCTAAGTTTCGCTAGAAAACTATAGTTAATTAAGAAAAATTTAAACTTATGCCATTTTTAACAGAATATGATGTCATTATTGTCGGCGGAGGTCATGCCGGAACTGAAGCAGCGCTGGCTGCTGCGCGTTTAGGCGCTTCTACTTTATTATTGACACATAATATTGAAACCTTAGGACAATTGTCTTGTAATCCATCCATAGGGGGGATTGGAAAAAGTCATTTAGTGAAAGAAGTGGATGCCTTAGGTGGTATTATGGCCCATGCTGCTGATCTTGCCGGCATACAATGGCGTACATTAAATGCGAGTAAAGGACCAGCAGTGCGTGCAATACGAGCACAAATGGATCGCAGTTTATATAAACAAGCGATTCGTTATGCATTAGAAAATCAAGAGAATTTATTTATTTTTCAGCAAAGTGTGGATGATATCATCCTTGAGTCTAACCGCATTGTGGGCGTAATAACACAAATGGGATTACGTTTCTATGCAAAAACGGTGGTATTGACTGCCGGTACCTTTTTGGCTGGAAAAATTCACATAGGTCTGCAACAAGCACAAGGAGGACGTGCTGGTGATCCAGCTGCTAATTTTTTGGCAAAAAAGTTTCGCCAATTACCATTGCGAATTAAACGTTTAAAAACTGGAACTCCGCCGCGTTTAGATGGTCGCACGATTAATTATGAGATTTTGTTAGAGCAACCGAGTGATAACCCCTTACCCGTATTTTCTTATTTAGGAAAAGTAGAACAACATCCTACACAAATAAGTTGTTTTATTACGCATACAAATGAAAAAACCCATGAAATTATTCGTTCCGGTTTAGATCGTTCACCTATTTATAGTGGTGTAATCGATGGTATAGGTCCTCGTTATTGTCCTTCTATTGAAGATAAGGTCGTGCGTTTTGCGGATAAATTGTCTCATCAGATTTTTCTGGAACCTGAAGGGCTGAATACTCACGAAGTCTATCCCAATGGCATCTCAACCAGTTTACCTTTCGATGTGCAATGCAATTTAATTCATAGTATTAAAGGTTTAGAGCAAACCCATATTACGCGTCCCGGTTACGCAATCGAATATGATTTTTTTGATCCGCGCGATCTCTTCCCTTCTTTAGAATCAAGAGTGCTGGAAAATTTATTTTTAGCGGGACAGATCAATGGAACTACGGGATATGAAGAAGCGGCTGCGCAAGGACTTATTGCCGGTTTAAATGCTGCTTTAAAAGCACAAGAAAAATCAGCTTGGTGTCCGCGTCGTGATGAAGCGTATATCGGTGTGTTGATTGATGATTTGATTACGCAAGGTACACTCGAGCCTTACCGAATGTTTACGAGCCGGGCTGAGTATCGTTTGCTATTGCGCGAAGATAATGCCGATTTGCGATTAAGTGAATCTGCACATCAATTAGGACTTATTACTGAAGCGCGTTGGCAAAGCGTGAATAATAAGCGTCTTACCCTAGAGCAAGAACAACAACGCTTAAAACAACTTACAATTAAACCTAATACGTCTTTAAGTGCAGCGATAGAAACCCATCTAGGGCAAGCATTGACGCGGGATTATCGAGTTGCTGAGTTATTGACTCGACCTGAGTTAAATTACAGCAGCTTAATGAGAATCGAAGGTTTGGGACCAGGAGTTAACAATTTAGCGATTGCAGAGCAAATCGAGATTCAAGCTAAATATCAAGGCTATATTGATCGGCAAATACTTGAGATTCAACGACAAGCTCGTTATGAAAATATTACCTTACCACTTAATTTAGATTATAACACAGTGAAAGGTCTTTCTAATGAAGTCAGAGAGAAATTAATTCAACATAAACCATTGAATCTAGGACAAGCCTCGCGTATTCCTGGTATTACACCAGCAGCAATTTCTTTGTTGCTAGTCTATATGAAAAAATAAAATTACTAAGCTATGTCTATTTCTGAATTTTTAAATTTATCTATTCCCACTGAGCCGGGTCAACGTCTACGCCTAAGTAACTTACAACAAGATAGTCTCTCATTGGCTTTAAATCAGTTAGCGGATAGTTATGAAGGTACTATTTTAGTGGTTACGCCAGATACGCTCATAGCGAATAGGCTAGAGGCCGCACTAAAATTTTTTTCACCGCATCTAACTATTCTGAATTTTCCTGATTGGGAAACGTTACCTTATGATCATTTTTCACCGCATCAAGATATTATTTCTCAAAGACTTGCTACCTTAGCGCGACTTCATGATGCTAAACGAGCTTTGTTGCTAGTGCCCATCGCAACCTTGATGCAGCGTATTGTTCCTAATAATTATATTCAAGCAACTAGTCTGTGTATAACTTGCGGCGAAAAAAAATCGATTGAGGATCTACGAAAAAATTTACAATTTGGAGGCTATCATTGCGTTTCACAAGTTTTAACGCGTGGTGAATTTGCTGTGAGGGGTTCAATTTTAGATATCTTCCCTATGGGCAGTGATTTACCTTTTCGTATTGATTTTGCTGATGATGAGATTGATAATATTCGGCATTTTGATCCTGAGACTCAGCGTTCAATAGAAAAAATCGAAAAAATAAATTTACTACCTGCACGTGAATTTCCTTTATCTGAATCCGCAATCAATTTTTTCCGTCAGCAATGGCGTGAAAATTTTATCGGTAATCCCTTAAATTGTCCTTTGTATGAAGCTGTCAGCGAGGGGCGCACTCCACCTGGAATAGAATATTATCTGCCTTTGTTTTTTTCGCAGACTCAATTATTGCTCGATTATTTGCCAAAAAAGAGTTTAGTTTTACAAATTAATAATGTTCAAACTCCAGCAGAAAATTTCTGGAAAGAAATTAATGAACGATATGAGCAACTTAGACATGATATAGAACGACCGATACTAACTCCAAAGCAATTATATGTCGATGTTGATAGCTTATTTTCACGATTAAAAGAATTTCCGAAGATTTTGTTACAACAAGAATCAGCGGTAACGGTTGATACACATCTTTCTTTGGTAAAAAGTTTTCCCAATTTATCGGTAGATCATAAGCTTGAATATCCTTTAGAGCATTTACAGGCTTTTCTTGAATATTTTCTAAAAAATCCAGAAGCGAGAGTTTTGTTTTGTGTGGAAAGTGCGGGTCGTCGGGAAGTGTTATTGGATTTATTCAGTAAATTCTCTATTCAAGCTCATCGCTGCGAGACCTGGCAAGAATTTCTGAGTGCTACTGAACGTATCTCTATCATTATTGCGCCATTAGAAGAAGGTTTTTATTTAGAAAAACCGCCTTTGGCACTAATTAGTGAGGTACAACTATTTGGTAACCAGATTATTCAAAAACGCCAAACGAAAACTAAAGGTTTAGATGCACGAACACTCATTCGAAATCTAGCAGAATTGACCGAGGGTGATCCTGTTGTTCACATCGATCATGGTGTTGGGCGTTATCGAGGCTTACAGCATTTAAAAATAGACGATCAGGAAAATGAATTTTTAATCGTAGAGTACGCGGGAAAAGCTAAATTATATGTTCCTGTTGCTTCGCTTAGTTTAATTAGTCGCTATAGTGGAAGTGATAATGAACATGCTCCACTACATCAATTAGGCTCAGAACAATGGGAAAAAGCAAAACATAAGGCTGCTGAGCAGATGCGCGATGTTGCTGCAGAATTACTTGATATCTACGCACAACGTGCAACACACAAGGGTTATGCTTTTCTTTTGCCCGAGCACGATTATCAAGCATTTGCTGCACAATTTCCTTTCACAGAAACACCGGACCAGGAGCAAGCTATCCAGCAAGTTATCAAAGATATGACTTCGGAACGTACTATGGATAGATTAATCTGTGGGGATGTCGGTTTTGGTAAAACTGAAGTTGCGATGCGCGCTGCATTTTTAGCTGTGCAATCTAATAAACAGGTTGCCATCCTGGTTCCAACTACGTTGTTAGCCCAACAACATTATCAAAACTTTAGTGATCGTTTTGCCGAATGGCCAGTACAAATTGAAATGATTTCACGTTTTCGTAGTGCTGCGTTCCAGAAAAAGATTTTAGAACGTTTGCAAATGGGGAAAATTGATATTTTGATAGGTACACATAAGTTATTAAGTAAAGAATTAAAGTTTCCACGTTTGGGATTATTGATTATTGATGAAGAGCATCGTTTTGGTGTGCAACAAAAAGAACGGTTAAAGTCCTTACGGGCGGAAGTTGATATTTTAAGTTTGACCGCAACTCCTATCCCACGTACCTTAAATATGGCTTTAACAGGTTTGCGTGAATTATCGATTATTGCCACACCGCCAGCGCGACGCTTATCGATTAAAACCTTTGTACAAATGCGGAATACGAGTTTGATTCGAGAAGCAATTTTACGTGAATTACTTCGAGGGGGCCAAGTTTATTTTTTACACAATCAAGTTGATAGTATTGAAAAAATTGTGAGAGAATTAGAAACATTAGTTCCAGAAGCACGAATTCAGGTGGCCCATGGCCAATTACGTGAAGCTCAACTTGAACGCGTGATGTCGGATTTTTATCATCAACGTTTTAATGTATTGGTTTGCACGACGATCATCGAAACAGGAATTGATGTCCCGTCTGCAAATACTATTATCATTGATCGAGCGGATAAATTTGGTTTAGCACAGCTTCATCAATTACGTGGACGCGTAGGTCGTTCTCATCATCAAGCCTATGCTTATTTAATGACACCACTTAAAGAAATAATGACAGCTGACGCTATAAAACGCTTAGATGCTTTCACTTCTTTAGAAGATCTGGGAGCTGGTTTTACTTTAGCCATGCATGATCTAGAGATTCGCGGAGCAGGTGAAGTATTAGGCGAGCAGCAAAGCGGTAATATGCAATCCATAGGTTTTTCATTGTATATGGAATTACTTGAGCAAACGGTAGCTGCATTGAAATCAGGAAAAGAACCCGCGTTAAAACCGATTAATAACGCGATAGAAATCGATTTGCAAATCTCCGCCTTAATTCCAGAAAATTATCTATCCGATGTACACACGCGTTTGGTATTGTATAAACGCATTGCTCACGCAAAAAATTCTGTAGAATTAGAACAGCTACAAATCGAAATGATTGATCGCTTTGGGTTATTGCCGCAAGCATTAAAAAATCTATTTCAATTAAGTGAGTTAAAACTACTCGCCCAAAAAATAGGTATTAAAAAGATTGTATCCGGACCTCAAGGGGGACGAATTGAATTTAATCAAAATCCCTCTATCAGTCTTCAAGATATCTTACAGTTAATTCAAAAACATCCGGATTTATATAAACTTGATGGCCCTCAGCATTTTCGATTTAACTTCGTACAACCCTCATCTGAATTAAGAATAAAAAATATTTATAATTTAATAAACAAATTTATGTAAATATTTTTTTAATATGTTAGAACCCGTCTTCATGCTATTTTATCCGTTTAAGAAGTCCAAAAAAATGAGCGATAATGACGTAATTTTCAGCCGAAGAAGTCGTTATTTCATAATCTTTTGATAACCTACGAAAATTATTGAG
>JBDLTN010000027.1:0-14857 GCA_039805785.1 Pseudomonadota bacterium
AACCACCACCACCTGAATTATTATGGCCGCCTGCCAATGCTAAAGTAGCCATTCCATAATTATTTAATAAATAATTTGCAGAAAAGCCTAAGGTTTGCTGATCAAAGAGTAGTTCAGCATGCCCACCTAAGGTTAAATTATCAGTAATTCCACGTTGATAGGTGCCCACAGCCAAAAAACGCCCATAATCATTGCTATTCACACCATAATTATCGCGTACAAACCCGGTTTCATAGGAAAAATCAACTAAATTAGGCTTCAGCAATTGCGGACTGGCATAATAAGAAAAACTCGCGACTTTGCTACGTCCCAATAAATCTTGGGTTACCACATTTACAGTACCTGCTCCTGAAATAACAGGAATATTATTAAAAATATAAGGACCGTTATTCACTATTTGTTGTTGATTTAAAACACTATTGACAAAGACATCCACTGTACTCGGAATAGCGGCTTCACCCTGGTAGCCAGGTAGTGGGAAAGTCACTAAATTAGGTTGCGTATTGAAATTTGTGGCATATTGAATACCGGCAAAACGTGATGCACCACTCCAATAAGTCGAGCTAGTTATGGCGTCGCCAAAACGCCAGCGTGCAATTTTTTCGGGTTGATCTAAGGTCCAGGTAGTATTCAATCGGACTAATTTACTGGATTGATTGGTTAAAAGCGTAATATTATTGGCATATTTATTATAAGCTAATACATCTGCAGTTCCTACACCTAAACGATTAAACAACCCTACGCCCATTAATGCCGAAAGATTCGTTTGATTGATTCCAGGATAATTGTTTCTTAAAGCGACCGCATCATAATTGAGATAAGCACCAGGATCGTTTGGGCGCAACGCACCCAAACGTTTACTGAGAGGGTCAAAGGTTTGAATAGCAAATAATTCAGGTGGTGCAGATAAGGTTAGCTGCATTGCATATTGATCTAATTGATAATCAAGACCAGGATACCAATCTAGCTTATATAAATGATCGCGATGATAGTTAAAAGGAGAATGAGAATTTAATTGCATTTTCCATAGACGTAAATCACTTTCTTCAACCCAGATTTGATCTGATGAATCTTTATAACATTGCGTAACTCCAGGCAACACTGTCCCATTTAGCTTTATTTCAAGCAACAATGGGATCATACTTACTTTAGCTTTTTTTTTTGAAGATGGCTTTGTTAATAACTCTTTTTTTAGCTTTGCATTACTTTCTATGCTAACTAAAGAAAAAAATATAAAACATATAACTAATACAAATTTAAAGCCTATGCAAAACCAATTTTTTACTTTTTCCATTTATATTTGCTTGAATATCCGTATAATTAATACTAGGATTACTTTTTATTATCCAAGAATGGGAACTGTGCGGTAAGATATAGGCGAATGTAGAATGATTTTTCATCATGATCCCTTGTGCTTGATCAGAAAATATTCGCCATTGATTTACAAATAAAGCAACATTTCCATCGTTGTATAAATTTAATCTCATATGATGATTACCCAAAGCTTCGATTGACCAAATTCCATTTTCTACAATGTTTTGTGGTTGTACGAATAATGGAAGAGAGATATCCATTAAAAAATACAATGTTTGACCTAATTTTTTTTGTCTAGGCTGTTGGACTTCTTTCAAATGTACTCGATAAGCTTTTTGCACAGTATTATACGTAGGATGTCTTAAAGCAAAACGTATAATTTGGGTTTTGTGTGCAGGTAAGACAAATAAGGGGGGTGTGAGCAAGATGTCATGTGAAATTTTATAAATATCTTTACCCTTAGGGCTTTGTTGCCAATCTAATAAGCTTAATTGTAGTAAGCTATGATCATCACTTCGGTTTGTAACCTTAATTACACCTATTTTCTGATTTGCAGACAAAGAAATTTGAACAGGAGTAATTTCTAAAACGTTGGCATAAACATTCGAAGTAAGTAAGAGCCATAAAATACCAAATTTAAAAATGGAGTATTTTATTTTCATTTTTTACAAATCCTTTTAAATATTTTGGAAAACACTATTATTTTTATGAATAGGCAAATTATATACTTTCATAACATTTGTAAATTAATTCAATAAATTGAACATTCAAATAAAACCAGGTGCAGTCAAATTTTATCAATTAATTACTTGTAATCCATTAGCTTGTTTTGAGTATTTACCAGAATTTAGTAAGAATTCGAAATACATCCCATATAGCAATATTAAGAAATCAACTAATACGTAATGGTTATTAATACTGTGTCATTATAACTACCGGCAACAGGTGTCAATCCAGCAGCTACTTGACCATACACAGTGTAAGGTTGTATCGCGCCCGTACCCGTCCCTGCTACCGTGTCAGTACCAATAGTCTGGCCCCAATTTTGAGTACGCGCAGCATCCCGAAAAAGAGCATAAGCAAGATTTCCTGAAGGTGTTCCAGTCATTCGTCGAGTAGTCACAGTTGCTCCTGCAAATGTCCCTGGTCCTAGAGAAATATTATAGGTTGTACCATTGGTACAATTGACTTCAATACCACCATTTGCATTGTTTACAGCTCCAGTATAATTACCAAAATTTACGGAAGTAATGTTACCAAAGATACAAACGGCTGCCACTGTCGCATTAACCGGTAAATTTCCAGTGGTTGTTGCACTAAACCCAGGTAAGCTCATTAGGATTAATAGCGCAAAAATAATGTTTCGTGCTTTGAACATAATTGACTTCCTTATCAAATAAAGACCCTATAGCACAGAAAAAGAATATAATGCTTTATAAAACTGATCAAGTAAAAATTAAATTAATTTAATCTTTGTTTATAAAATAATCTGATAATCACTTAATATTAAAAAGTTACAAAGATAATCACTCGATCTAAATAGGTACCTGCGGTTACCGCTTGATTGCCAGGAATTTCTCCGTAAATAGTAATCACTTCGGCAGATCCAGTTGCTATTTGATGTAGAGTATTTTGGCCTATTATTGTTCCATAGCTATGTTGATGGCCGGCGTCTTGGAAAAGACCGTAATTTAATAACTGATTTCCACCTTGTTTGGTCAACAATCGATGATCTTCTGTTGCACCGGCACCTTGTCCCTTATCAATCCCTATATCATAGGCAAGGTTAGCTAGACAGGTTATTGTCACTGTGCCTGTTGCATAATCCGGATTAGAATTAAATGAATAATAATTAGGAAATCTCATATTTGAGACGGAACCAAATGTACAATTTGCCCCGCCGCCTACGGTTGCTGTAACGGCTAAGGTATTGGTAATAGTGAAACCCAACGCTTTCTGGCAAATAAAAATCATTATTAAACAAGTCAGAATTCTGACACTATAAAGCATATCCCCCCCCTAGACCTCAGCTTTGTAGTTGGTTTAATAATTAGTTTTTATTGAATCAGCTGTTTTAGGTCGCTAAAAATTCGTAATAATTTATAATCATTAATTTATTCTAGTGAATATTTGCTGATTTAACGAATAAGGCTGGATTTTATGCTCGAAAAAATAACGATTAAAAATAATGCCATCGATCTGATGGATCTTGGCCTCATTCGTGCCAGCGGTAGAGACGTTAAAAGGTTCTTACAAGGTCAATTGACATGCGATTTGGAAGAAGTTAATACAGAACAAAGCCGATTAGGTGCCCATTGTGATGTAAAAGGCCGAATAATTGCTAATTTTCGGTTATTTTTTTTTCAAAATGATTATTATTTTTTATTACAGCATAGCACCTTGCCATTACTTTTAGCGTCCTTACAAAAATATGCCGTTTTTTCCAAAGTAAGCTTAAAGGATGTGAGTCAAGACTGGCAAAAAACGGGACTTTATGGAACTGCTGCAAAAAACTTATCCATACAACAAGACCTAACCCAAGAAAATAATCTAGTTGTATCGGATAATAAACTCAGCCTATCTATTCCAGGATCTATTCCTCGCATCATCGTATTAGCCCCCAGAACTGAATCTATCAATTTGAGTGATAAAAAATTTGAACAAGAAGGTGTTAATCACTGGCATTTATTAGATATTATGGCTGGAATTCCGACTGTTTACCCAGAAACGAGTGGTCAATTTATTCCCCACCAACTGAACTTTCCTGAGATAGGCGGCGTAAGTTTTAATAAAGGCTGCTATATTGGCCAAGAAATTATCGCTCGAACCCATTACTTAGGAAAATCTAAAAGCCGGCTTTATCGAGTGACTTTTCTAAGCAATAATCTGCCAGAACCAGGCACCCCCCTATTTGACGGTGATCAAAGCCTCGAAAAAGGAACTCTGATTATGTCCGCTAAAGAGCAGGATGGTCGTTATCAAGCCTTGGTTTGTTTGCAAACTCAAGTGGTTTCACATACTATCAGGTTAGGTAACCTTGAAGGTCCATTACTAGACTTTTTAGAACTCCCTTATTCTATTAATAACTAGAGCGAATAATATGTTTACAACATCAAAAAAAATATTAGGTTTTATTCTGCTATTAAGTATCAGTGCAAGTGGGATAGCCAATACACTCTCTGAAAACAGCGCTGCACCTTCTGCAGGCTTAAGCAACCCACAAAGCAAAGCAATTGAATTTGCTAGACAAGCGGGCGCTATTGCGGGAATCGCACAGGCATGCGGCCAAAATCTAGGCGATTTTTCTGCACGAGTAAACGAAGCCATAAGTAAATTGTCTAGCGATCCTTCTGATCAAGCAGCCGCTTCTTTGGTTTATCAACGAATTAGCCAAGAAGCACAAATAGCTGAGAGAAAAAACCAAACTATTCCTTGTATGAAGGTTTTACAAGATTTTCGAAATTTACCGATTATGCAATCTGACTATAAAGCTAAAGTTATCGATCAACTTAACCAAGCAAGCCCCTAATCATTAAGAAATTAATTGCTGTGAGTTAGATTCACGGATAAAAAATAATAAGATTAAAGCTAAAAATAAATAAGCAGGCAACACACTTAATGCAAACCGGTATTCTATCGCTGAAAAATAATGCATTCCTGCTATTAATTTGCCGTGCCAATGTGCATCTAATAATTTCCCTATCAATGGCTGAGTCAATGCACTGAAAATAATATCTCCAGTATTTATTAACGCAATTATCGTCGCTGCAACCGTTATTTTATTTAGCTCTCTACCTAAAGCGAACCCAAGCATAAATGCACCTGTACTGAATCCAAATATAAACAATAAAACTCCTAATAGCCAAAGCGGAAAATGATTGAAATAAATAATCAAGATACTAGCAACCAAGGCTACCAACGCATTGATCAGCATTACAGGAAGTCTTTTGTTGATCCGATCTGACCACAAGCCTAATAAAGGACTACCAAAGGCTAAACCTAAAAAAATAAAAGAAGCCAAAAAAGCGGCTTGGGTATGTGAGATTTGATAAGTTTCTTTTAAAAAAGGAATACACCACAGACCGGCAAAACTATCAATCGGTGCAAAAGCCAATCCACTATAAAGCGTAATTAACCAATTTTGTTTACTTTTCAACACCATCCATACATCATTAAACGAGATTTTTTCAACTCCGGCTGTTTCGCCTACTGAACCTGCGGGTTTATCGCGAACAATTAAATAAAATAGCCCTGCTAAAATTAAACCGGTAATACTGCATAGATACAAACTTTGCCGCCAACCAAAAGTACTCACCGCAAAAGATAACGGAACCTGACCAGCAATAGCACCTAACATCGCCGCTGAAGCCAACAAACCACCGACAAAAGCGAACTGATTGGGTTTAAACCAAAGGCTCGTCATTTTCATATAACTAACCGTGGCAAAAGCAGCTCCCACTCCCATCAATGCTCTAGCCCAAGTTGCAGTATTTAAGGTATACGCCTTAGAAAAAATATAAATTCCGACAGCACATATTAGAATTGCGATCGTAGTTAATAAGCGTGGGCTATAACGGTCGAGTAAAACACCCACAAAAAGTTGGGCTATCAAAAAAGAATAAAAAAAACTCGCCGCTAAATTACCTAAACCGGTACCTTGGATCTGGAATACACGCATCAAATCCTCGGTCATGATACTAGGAGAGACTTGCAAAATATATTTATAAAACAAAAATACAGCCGCTAAGGTTATAACTAACCAAGGATAAAGATGATGGGCAGTAAAATGTTGCTTTTTGATCGACATGACACGCTAAACCTTAAAATTTATTTAGCGGTGCATTATGTCATTATTAGTCAAATTTTGCACTCCATATCTAAGTAAACATTTACAAAAAAGTCTATGACAAATCAAAGCTTTGCGAGTGAATTAAACAAAGCAGACGCGAACATAAAAAGTCAGCGTATAATACAGTTTCTTAGCCCCGGTGGCACAGGTGGATAGCGCAGTCCCCTCCTAAGGGACAGGTCGCCGGTTCGAATCCGGCCTGGGGCACCAAAGACAATACAAACTTTCCCTTAGAGGTCCGATGAATATTTTATCGATACAATCTCATGTCAGTTATGGCTATGTTGGTAATAAAGCCGCTAGCTTTCCGCTGCAATCTCTAGGGTTTGAGGTTTGGCCAATTAATACCGTGCATTTTTCTAATCACACCGGTTATGGACATTGGCAAGGAGAGGTTTGCACTGCTGAGCATATTCGTTCCATCATTCAAGGTTTAATTTCCCTCGATCTAGCCAAACAATGCGATGCAATTTTATCTGGATATATTGGCGATAAAGAAATTGGGAGAGTCATTCTTGAAACCGTACAGCAATTTCGTCAGATCAATCCTAAACTTATTTATTTATGCGACCCCGTTATGGCCACACCGAATGGGAAAGCTTGCTTTGTAAAACCTGATATTCCTGATTTCTTTCGTCATCAAAGTTTATCTAATGCCAATATAATTACTCCCAATCATTTTGAAGCAGAATATTTATATGGAAAAGAAATAAATAATTTAAATGATTTAAAAAATGCAGCCGATTTTTTTCATAATCAAGGAATACTCATTACCATTATAACCAGCTTAAATTTAAAAGAAAAAATCACTTCGAATTCAGTTAAAAAACCCAGCGCATTTCTTTCAACCAGACAAGGTCAATGGTTTGCTACTATGCCAAACACGCCAACACTATTTAATGGAAGTGGAGATCTTTTCTCAGCATTGTATCTAGGTTATTTTTTATTAAGCCAAGACGCGCTGTTGGCTTTTCGTTTAGCATTAAACAAAACTTACCAAGTCATTCAAACCACAATTACCGCAAATAGTCATGAATTAAAAATCATTGGAAATGATTTTAAGCAAGCTGCTCCAGATTATGTTATGCTACAACGGATAGAATAACAGGAAGTTACAATGAAAGATTATCGTTTTTATTTATGGATAGCCTATCTCTCCACCACTGCTATTTTGCTAGTCAATCTGTTAACAGCTCTTATTCGTCATTATAAATTATTTAAGAAAAAGCGTAGCATCATCTCATTAACTCCAAAAAAATAATGTTAAAAATTTGGCAAAATAAAAATTTTTTGGCTTATTTACTTTGGCCACTATCGTTTATTTATCGTATCTTTATTTTCTTACGCCATAAATTTTATCAACTACATTTTTTAAAAATAAATCACCTCACCGTACCAGTTATTATTGTTGGCAATATTACTATTGGAGGAACAGGTAAGACTCCGGTTGTCATCGCAATAGCTCGTTTTTTGAAAGAAAAAGGCTGGCGTCCAGGCATTATTAGTCGAGGGTATGGCGGTAACACCAAGGATTTTCCTTGTTTAGTACATTCAAATAGTAATGCTCGTGAGGTAGGTGATGAACCTTTATTAATTGCTCGACATACTGCATGTCCAACTATCATCGACCCTAATCGCAGTCGTGGCGCTAAGAGTTTACTGCAACGATCGAACTGCAATATCATCATTAGTGATGATGGTTTACAACATTTAAGCTTAGGTAGGAATATAGAAATTATCGTTGTCGATGGAGAAAGACGCTTTGGTAATAATTTTTGTTTACCTGCGGGACCACTGCGAGAACCAGTTTCACGCTTAAATTCTGTCGATTTTGTTATCAGCAAAGGAATAACCCAGACCAATGAGTTTAAACTATCCTTGATTCCGGATTATTTTTATCAACTTATACAAACTAAAAATAAACAATCGGCGCAATATTTTTTGAATAAAAAGGTGCATGCCGTAGCAGGCATCGGTAATCCTAATCAATTTTTTGAAAGTTTACGCAAATTAGGTCTTACTATTATTGACCATCCCTTTCCTGACCACCATCAATTTAAACCGCGTGATTTCAATTATGGTGATGATGACATTATTATAATGACAGAAAAAGACGCGGTAAAATGTGTGGGTTTTGTCGATACCCGACTTTGGTGCTTAACAACCAAAACAGATTTAGATATTAATTTTCTAAATGCCCTACTTAACCGAATTAATTTAATAGATAAAAATCTAAAATCTTCTTCAAGCTAGTTTTCATATCTATTTCTGGTTGCCAATCGAGTTGTTGTTGTGCATGCTTAATGGATGGCACGCGACGTTGCACATCTTGATAACCTTTTCCATAATAATTATCCGAATTTATTGTTTGTAATTTAACTTGGGCAGCATAATCTGCATAATCGGTATAAGATTTGATTAATTCTAATAATAATTCGGCTAATTCTCGAATAGAAATATCGTTTTTTGGATTTCCAATGTTAAAAATTGCCTGTTCAGCACAACCATCTTTATTTGCAATAATTTTTAATAAACAGCTAATTCCGTCGTCAATATCAATAAAGCTCCGCCGTTGCTGACCACCATTCACCAGTTGTATCGCTTCGCCACGTAATATATTCCCCATAAATTGACTAACCACCCGTGAACTTCCTGGCTTAGGATTAGTTGGATCATCAAGCTTGGGACCTAACCAATTAAATGGCCTAAACAAGGTATAACATAATTCATTATTCAAACCATAAGCATGAATAACTCTATCTAAGAGTTGTTTACTACATGAATAGATCCAACGAGGTTTATTTATAGGTCCTAGTACAAAATTACTGGTTTCCTCATCAAATTCTTCATCATTACACATACCATACACTTCTGAAGTGGATGGAAAAATTATACGTTTTTTATGTTTAACGCATAAACGAATAATTCTTAAATTGGCTTCAAAATCAAGTTCAAAAATACCTAAAGGATTTTTTACATAGCTAGCCGGTGTAGCAATAGCAACTAAAGGCAAGACCACATCACATTGGTGAATCTGTTGCTCTATCCACTCTAGCTCTTGATTCATATCTCCCTTTTTAAAGCTAAGCCGAGGATGTTTAAGGAAATCACTGATCTTATTTTCAGTTAAATCCAATCCAATCAACTGCCAATCAGTTTTTGATAAACAATGCTCCACTAAGCTGCTGCCAATAAAACCATTAATTCCTAAAATTAGTACTTTTAAACTCATATTTTACTACTTATATTTATCGCTGCGTTAAAAATGATCTTGCTATAGCTATTCATTAGTATCATCAACAATTTTTCGAATAACATACCTAGGGCGGTGTCGTACTTCTTGATAAATACGGCCAATATATTCGCCCATAATACCTAAACCCATCAACATTATACCCATTATAAAAAAAACTATCGCAAACAAAGTAAACACCCCTTCCACTTCAGGTCCGATAATAATTCGCCGTAACAACAGATATACAACAAAAAAACTACTTAAGATGGAAATAAACAACCCTAACATAGTAAAAATCTGTAAAGGTAATAATGTAAAACTTGTCATCCAATCAAAATTTAAACGTAATAAACGGTAAAGATTATATTTAGACTCACCCGATTTACGCGCATCATGCCCAACCTCAATTTCAGTAGGAGAAATAGAAAGCCTATAGGCTTGTGCTGGAATAAATAGGGAAGTTTCCTTACTTGCTATCATTAAATCAACAAGTGAACGTCGATAAGCTCGTAACATACAGCCTTGATCACTCAAACGAATCTTAGTCATTTTATAGCGTAGCCAATTATTCATTTTAGAGGCGTAACGTCGGAAAAAGGTATCTTGTCGATCCTTTCTTATTCCACCTACATAATCATGCCCTGCCTCAATGAGTTTTAATAAATGAATGATTTCCTCAGGCGGATTTTGTAAATCTGCATCTAAGGTAACAATAATTTCCCCTCTTACGCGCTCAAGACCTGCCATCAGCGCCATATGCTGGCCAAAATTCCCATTAAAATGAATAATACGAATTTGTTCTGGTCGTCTTTTTTGTAATTCATTAAGTCGATCATAGGAATCATCCTGACTACCATCATTAACTAGAATAATCTCGTAAGCTTTATTTAATTTATCTAAGCTTGTAATCAAGCGTTGATATAATTGTTCTAGATTTTCAGACTCATTATAAACAGGTATAACTACGCTAATATAAGGTTTATTCATTTTTTATTTACCCTCTTTTCGCCATTGATATTAGGTTTTTAGGATGATTACTTAATAAAACATCTTGCTCAGTCTGAGCAAGCAAAAAAATATCTGGAGTTTTTGATTGCTTAAAACGTTGATATATTTCTTTATTAGCTATCATATAAACTTGTTCATGACTATTCCAAATCGGCCAAAAATTAGCATCGTTTAGCATCCAAGCATGCGTATTCTGATGCTGCATACCAAAACTTAATTCACCACTAACATTCACTGCAAATACCCGTTGATTTAAATAAAAAGGTAAATCTTGATAATAATCATCGTAGGCAAATACCTTAGTTTTTGGCTTTAATAAAGGTTTGAGAATAGTAACTAAAGGTTTTATCGATCGAGTATCAAGCTGGGGAATACTGATAGAAACAATCAGAAAACTAATTACACTACCTATTGCCAAGGTGATAAATGCCATTTTAGATTTCTTATGCATAATAAAGCAACTCACCATTATGCTATTCAACAAAAAAACACCATAACCTGTAATTAAAAAATTTTTGGCAATGTGAGATAACGTAATAGAAGGATCATTTGCTAAACATAAAATACCTACCGCTCCTAAACCTAACCATACTAAAGGAACAGCTATATATCCCCATTTAATAGTATTGAACTGTTTCCAATAAATGGAAAGATAATGACCAGTTAATAGAGCCAAGCCAGGGAAAATAGGTAAAATATAAGGAATTAATTTGGAATGTGAAAAGGAAAAGAACAGAAAAATTATCGCTATCCACAATAAAATGAAAATATAATTCTTTTTTTCTTTAAACTGTTGCAAATTTCTGGGAAAGTGACTCATTATCGCTTGGGGGAAAAAACACACCCAAGGTAAAAAACCGGCAATAAAAATCGGAATAAAAAACCAATCAGGTTGATAACGCTGTGCAATTAAAGTGGAATATCGCAAAATCTGTTGATCAATAAAATAGAACTGGAAAAACTCAGGATTCCTTGTTTGAACTAACACATGCCATGGCAAAACTATTAATAAAAATAAAAAAATTCCACTCGGGAGATAACATTCTTTTAATAACCGCCATTGATTCAATAATAAAATCCAAAGTCCAATAATCATAATTGGAAATATAATACCGATAAGCCCTTTAGTGAGTACCGCTAACCCAGCGAAGATATAAGCACTATAAAATAAAAACCGACGTCCCAAACCTGGCGATTGATTGCTTGCAACTAAGAAAGCTAACAAACTTCCTGATAAACACATCGATAAGGTCATATCGAGCGTTACCATCCGTGCTAATGCAAAATATAAAAGACTCGAAGCAAGAATTATGGCACTCAATAATCCTGCTCGTCTTTCAAAAAGAATTCGACCGGCCGCATAAACTAACAAACAACCTAATACAGCGATAATAGCGTTGGGTAAACGAATCGTCCATTCACTGATAGGAGCCAAATAATGATTTTTTTTTGGTTTAGTTACAATATTTTCTGTTTTGATAATCAATGGATTTAAAGCTTTAATTGCTCCTGCTTGTAACCAGTAAAACAAGGGGGGTTTTTCAAAATATTTAATTTCATTCAAATGAGGGGTTACAAAATCATGGAGAACCAACATTTCTCGTGGAATTTCAGCATATCTTCCTTCATCAGGCACGCTCAGAGGTCTCGTTCCTAAAAATAAACTGAATACTAAAGCAATACCCGCTGTTAGTAATATTAAATCAAAACTCCAGCTTCCTTTACTGGGTTTAGCTTGAATGATGGACATGCTTATCACTGCCTAATTTGGATAGGGGTTGAGAAATAGCCCTATTACTATAATAATAGGGCAAATTTATAACGGTTCTGAAGAGGAAAAGCAATGCAAAAACAAAAGATCGCAGTAATTTTATCAGGCTGTGGTGCCCTGGATGGTAGTGAAATCCATGAATCAGTACTCACCTTATTAGCCTTAGACCGTACCGGATTAGCTTATCAATGTTTGGCTCCTAATATACCTCAAACCCGCGTAGTCAATATGGCTGATGGCAAAACCATGGAGCATGCATCTAGAAATAGTTTGGAAGAATCCGCACGTATTGCCCGTGGAAAAATAAAAGACATAAGCTCAGCCAACCCGGATGATTTTACCGCTATGATATTTCCAGGAGGCTTCGGCGCCGCATTAAATTTATGTAATTTTGGTTTAAACAAAGAAAATTACTCCATCCAAAGTGATGTTTTTAAATTTGCTAAAGTTATGGTAGATGTAAATAAACCCGCTGGATTTATTTGTATTGCACCCGTTTTAGCCCCTAAGCTTTATCCAAAGGGTATTAAAATAACCATTGGTAACGATAAAGCCACAGCAGAAATATTAGAAAAGCTAGGCGCCAAACATGTTCCATGTGCTGCCACAGACTGTGTCGTGGATAAATCCCATAAATTAATTACAACACCTGCCTATATGTTAGCCCGTTCAATTAAAGAAGTTGCGATGGGTATTGAATGTCTCGTTAAAGAGCTAGACTTAATGCTTAATCTCTAATACTGTTCCCATGAATAAATTTCAAAGACCAATACGTAGTTTTGTGCATCGCCAAAAAAAATTAAGTAAAGCTCAACAGCAGGCTTTTTTGGCTTTGTCTCAGCAAAAAGAGATATCCCTTTTAGATTTTAATACGCTCTTTCGACGAGAAGCTTATACTGTATTAGAAATTGGTTTTGGCATGGGAGATAGTTTGTTACAGCAAGCCAAACTCTACCCCGAAAATAATTATTTAGGCATAGAAGTTCATCGCCCTGGAATCGCATTACTTTTAACACAAATCGAAAGATTTAAACTTAATAATATTAAGGTTTTTTATGCCGACGCTACAGAAATTTTAGCTCTTTCCTTTCCTAAAAATAGTTTAGATTTAATACAAATCTTTTTTCCAGATCCTTGGCCGAAAACCCGACATCATAAAAGACGACTCATACAACCGAAATTTATTGAATTATTACATGAAAAACTTAAATCAAATGGCAAACTACATCTTGCTACAGATTGGGAAAATTATGCTCAACATATGTTAAAAACTCTAGAAAATTCGTCACAATGGCAAAACACTATTGGGAAAAATCAATTTATACCCAGACCCTTATCGCGGCCTCTGACCAAATTTGAAAAACGCGGTCAGCAATTAGGGCATAAAATCTGGGATCTCGTTTTTTTTACACTTTAATTGATTAAAATGTATCCTTCATAAACAGAGCAAGTAAATCATTATAAAAACGTTTCCCAAATTCTGTAGTCTCTATTGCTGAAGCATCATAAGTGAGTAAACCTTGTTGCTGTGCTTGAGATAAAATAGGCTTAATACTCGAAAAAGCGAGACCAGTTCGTTGCTGAAATAGTTCAACTGGAATCTTTTGATAGAGTCTTAATGCATTAAGCATAAATTCAAAAGGCAAATCTTCCGCTAAAATCAATTTTTCTTCGACTAAAAAATGATTTGTTTGTGCTAAATAGGCTTTTGGATTTTTTTGCTTCCAAAAACGTCTAATAGTATTTTGTTTGCTATCGGTTATTTTACTATGCGCACCCGCGCCGATGCCTAGGTAATCCCCAAACTGCCAATAATTACAATTGTGTACACAAAGGTGTATTTCCTCTTTACTGAAGGCAGAAATTTCATAATGTTTATAGGCTTTTTGTTTGAAAATTTCTTCACCTCGATCCTGTAGTTCACCTAGAGTTTCATCGAGTGGTAATTGCGGTGGTTTCTTATAAAACAGCGTATTGGGTTCAATGGTCAATTGATACCAAGAAATATGCGTGGGCTGCAATGAAAAAGCAATCTGCAAGTCCTCAAGACCCTCTTTTACAGTCTGTTTCGGCAACCCGTGCATCAGATCAAGATTGATATTAGCAAAGCCCGCTGTTTTAGCAGCTAAAACCGCTTTAATCGCTTCATCTCCATCATGAATACGTCCGAGACATTTCAATTTTTCAGCTGAAAAACTTTGGATACCTAATGAAAGTCGATTAATACCCGCTTCGCGATACCCATAAAAACGTTGATATTCTACAGTTCCAGGATTTGCTTCTAAAGTAATCTCAATAACATCAGAAAAGTTTAACCGACTTCTTAGTTCTTTTAACAGATACTGAAGTGTATCAGGTGAAAATAAGCTAGGCGTACCGCCTCCCATAAAAATACTTATAATGGGTCGATCACATAAATGCATAAGCTCTTGCTCTAAATCTAACAGCAACGTATTTACATAACTTAATTCTGGTAATTCAGTATTTAAAGCATGCGAGTTAAAATCACAATAAGGGCATTTTTGTATACACCAAGGGAAATGGATATAGAGTCACAAAGGAGGTAGTGTTAGCATACCTATGTGATTTGAGAGTAATACAGATTAGTTTGATATAAAAATTCGATTACTCCATTTTTTTCATATCTTAAAAAAATACTCTTTAATTGTTCTATCATTGA
>JBDLTN010000028.1:0-14610 GCA_039805785.1 Pseudomonadota bacterium
ACGAATTTTTTCAGCTTCTTCATCAGGAATTTCGGTATCAAACTCTTCTTCTAAGGCCATGACTAATTCTACTGTATCCAAAGAATCAGCACCTAAATCATCGACAAAAGAAGCTTCCATCGTGGCGTCTCCTTCATTGATCTCAAGTTGATCGATCACTACCTTCTTGACACGCTCTTCAATTGTACTCACTGAGTATCTCCCCTATTTAGTATAAATAAAACCTGTCGCTTAGTTTATTCAATTCTTGAATGAACGCAAGCCACTTTAATTAAATTAAGTGTAAGTTTAATGATTAATAAGAATTAAACTTACTTTGCAAATCTATTCTGATCAATTCATATACATTCCGCCATTGACATGTAAAGTATTACCCGTCACATAATTAGCCCAATCAGAAGCTAAGTACACACACGCATGAGCAATATCCTGCACAGTACCCAAACGTTTGACTGGAATCTTTTCCAATAACAGCGTGCGTTGATTTTCATTTAATTGATCAGTCATATCGGTTGCAATAAATCCTGGCGCTACGACATTCGCCGTAATATTTCGCGATGCCACTTCTAGTGCCAAGGCCTTGGTAAAGCCAATTAAACCGGCTTTTGCTGCTGCATAATTAGCTTGGCCAGGATTTCCGGTACACCCTACTATAGAAGCAATATTAATAATACGTCCAGATCGTGCTTTAAGCATTGGTTTTAAACATAATTGGGTGAGCTTAAAAACACCGGTTAAATTGGTATTGATCACTTCATCCCATTCACTGGCTTTCATCCGCAATAACAAATTATCACGCGTAATGCCGGCATTATTTACTAAGATATTAGGTAATCCAAAAGCTTGTAATGCTGTCAATAAATGCTTAATTGACGACTCATCTTTTAAATCCAATACGAAACCTTGACCTTTTAAATTTTGTTCTTGAAAGCGACTAGAAATTTCTTCTGCACCGCTTGCAGTCGTCGCGGTTCCAGCAACCCATGCGCCTTGTTGCGCCATTGCCATAGCCGTCGCTGCACCAATACCACGACTCGCACCCGTAACAAGTGCCACTTTATCTTTTAATAACATAAAATCTATCCTTCACCCATTAAGGCATCTTCTAATATTTCTGGATCAAGTAGCGGGATGGTAGGTATCGGTGCGATACGTCTATTCAAACCTGCTAACACTTTACCTGGACCACATTCTATCATTTCTTCAATTTCGCGCTTCTCAAGTTGCTGTATTATTTCCACCCAACGCACAGGCTTGTACAATTGCTCAACTAAGGCTTTTTTTATCAAATCGGGATCATGTTCGATGGCAACATCCACATTATTGATAATAGGAATATTGGGCACATCGATGGTAATGTCTTCCAATACTCGTGCAAGTTGTTTTGCAGCAGGTTTCATTAAAGCACAATGCGATGGAACACTGACCGGAATAAGTTTCGCTAGCTTAGCGCCGGCTTGTTTAGTTTGAACAAGCAAACGTTGCACTGCAGCCGCATCTCCGGCTACGACGGTTTGACCGATGGAATTATAGTTCGCGGGTGATAATACTTGACCTTCAGCGGCTGAAACGCATAAAGCCTGTATTTTCTCATTATCTAAACCGACGATGGCTGCCATCGCACCACTACCCGCTGGAACAGCCGCTTGCATAAAGCGCCCACGTTTAGCGACTAAATCAACTGCAGTCAGAAAATCCAATGCTCCAGCACACACTAAAGCAGAATATTCACCTAAACTATGGCCTGCCATAAAGGTGGGCTTAAAACCCTCTTGTTGCTGCCAAACCCGCCATAAAGCCACACTGGCTGTTAATAAAGCCGGTTGGGTATTTTCGGTTTGATTGAGTACTTCTTCTGGACCCTCTTGACACAGTTCCCAGAGATCAAACCTTAAGACATGTGAAGCCATCATAAAGGTTTCGCGAATGGTAGAATAACGATGCGCGAATATCGATAACATACCTAAGGCTTGCGAACCTTGACCCGGAAAAAGAAATGCCGTTTTTTTATTCATAGTGACCCATTTAAATTATATTAACCTTCATTGCGAACACCCGTATTATCCGTCACTGCTAACCACTGAAATATTATCGTAATACAAGCACGAAATTTTATCGTCATTGCGAGCACCGTTAGGTGCGTGGCAATCCACTAGATGGCCACGCTCACTACGTTCACTCGCCATGACGAGTTTTGTTACTGGCTCGCTCGCCATGACGATTCTTGGTATTACGTAAATTCGCCATGACGGATGCTGTTGTCATGGCGACGCTTATAATATTCGTCATTGCAACTGCTAAAATATTAACCGTCATTGCGAGCGCAAAATATTATCGTCATTGCGAGCGCGTAGCGCGCGGCAATCTTAGTAGCGTACTAAAGCAGACCCCCACGCCAACCCCGCACCAAAACTTTCCATTAACAACAATTGGCCACGTTGAATGCGACCATCGCGCACGGCTGCATCTAAAGCTAACGGAATCGAAGCTGCAGAAGTATTACCATGTTGATCTAAAGTAACCACCACTTGCTGCATCGTCATTTTAAGTTTATTCGCCATCGCTTGAATAATTCTTAAATTAGCCTGATGAGGTATTAACCAATCGATATCTTTTTTATTAATTTGATTTGCTGCTAAGGTTTCCTCTAAGACGGCACTTAATTTATTCACTGCAATCTTGAACACTTCAGCACCCTGCATTTTAAGATGTGGCATCTCGCCTTTTTTTAAACCGGTACCGAGCGACAATAAATCTTTATAGGAACCCGCCGCATGCAGATGTGAAGAAATAATACCCGGTTCTGACGCTGCTTGAAGTATCACAGCACCGGCACCATCACCAAATAAAATACAGGTCGATCGGTCTTCCCAATTAATAATATTCGACATGCTTTCACTGCCGATAACCAGTGCTGTCTGAATAACGCCGTTACGAATAAATTGATCGGCCACACTCAAGGCATAATTAAATCCAGCACAAGCCGCTACGATATCAAAAGCCGGACATCCGTCTTCACCCAACGCAGCTTGCACTAAGCAGGCGGTGCTAGGAAAAAATTTATCCGGTGTACTGGTGGCAACAATAATTAATTGGATCGCTTTAGCCGGTATCTGTGCTGCTTCAAGCGCTTTTTTAGCCGCAGCCGTTGCCATACTCGCTGTACTATCATTAGGGCCAATAATATGTCGTTCGCGTATGCCAGTCCGTTCAACTATCCACGCATCCGTGGTTGCTACCATCTTCTCAAGTTCGGCATTGGTTAATATTCTTTCTGGTAAATAACTACCCGTACCTGCTATACGTGAATATTTCATAAAGATTGTTCAGATTCCTTCAATAAACCAGTCACTTGTTCGCGTATCCGTTCAGGGATATTTTTTTGGACTTCCAAGATGGCTTCATTAATAGCATTTTTAAACGCTAATATGTTCGCACTGCCATGGCTTTTAATAACGATGCCCCGCAAACCGACTAAGCTTGCGCCGTTATAATGCGCCGGATCGAATTGTTTACGTAAACCTTTTAATACATGCAACGCCATCAAACCTGAAAGACGTGAAAACCAATTGCGATTAAAGGCTAATTTAATGTAATGACCCATTAATTTAGCAACACCTTCGGTCACTTTTAAGGCCACATTACCCACAAAACCATCACAGACAATGACGTCCGCCAAGCCTTGATAAATCTCATCCCCTTCGATGTAACCGATATAATTAATATGCGCATTCTTCAATAATTCGGCCGCTTTTTTAACCTGTTCATTACCTTTGATTTCCTCTGCACCAATATTCAATAAAGCCACTCGCGGTCTAGAAATATTGTCGATCTCGGAGCTTAAGATCGAGCCCATCACCGCAAACTGCAGCAGATGCTCTACACCGGTGTCAACATTCGCGCCCAAATCTAACACGCGTACTTTGGTTTGTTCTTTCATGGTAGGCAACATGGCGCTGATAGCGGGTCTATCGATGCCAGGTATCGTCTTCAACACAAAACGGGCGGTCGCCATCAGTGCGCCGGTATTGCCGGCACTCACACAGGCCTGCGCCTCACCTTCTTTGACTAAATTAATGGCAACACGCATGGAAGAGTCCTTTTTATTGCGCAATGCTAAAGCAGGTGGTTCATCCATCGATACGACCTGAGTCGTTGCACGGAGTATCAATTGACCAGAGGCGGGTTGATTTTTTGCCAATTTCAGTTGCCGCTGCAGATTTTCTCTGTCGCCGACCAGAATAAGACGTAGCTCTGGCTCTTCTTCTAGAGCTAAGAGTACAGCGGGTACGATGACGGAGGGACCGTAATCCCCACCCATAGCATCAATGGCCAGAGTATATCGAAACATTTAAAGGGGTTATTCCTTAACTTTAAGTACCTTTTTTCCACGATAATAGCCATCTTTTGTCACGTGATGGCGTATGTGGGTTTCACCACTGGTTGCATCAATGGAAAGAGCCGGTAAAGTGAGTGCGTCATGCGAGCGGCGCATGTTGCGTTTAGAGCGGGATTTACGTGATTTTTGGACTGCCATAATGGCCCTCGTATGTAATCAATTCTAAAAGACGCATATTATGCGGTCAGATGGTCGAAAAAACAACCGTCGTTTTGCTTAAGTCTCGGTTTACTCTAATTCAGTCACTTTAGTTAAAGTTTGGTATTTTAATAACAATTGTTCAGGTGTTTCCTGATGCGCCGGATTAAGCACTATACAAGCCACCGGGCAAACCTCGACACATTGTGGTGCATCAAAATGCCCTACACATTCCGTGCATTTATTCGGTTTGATTTCATAAATAAACTCACCTTGAATGATCGCTTGATTTGGACATTCAGGTTCGCAGACATCACAATTGATACATTCATCGGTAATGAGTAAAGCCATAACTACCTATTTTTTTTCTAAACCTCTTTCAGTTAAATTTAGCCTGTAAAGCTTCGGCCACCACAGGCGGTACAAACTGTGCCACATTGCCTCCTAAACTGGCAATTTCTCGGACTAAGTTAGCTGAGATAAACGAATGCTGTTCGGCAGGCGTTAAAAATAAGGTTTCTAAATCCGGCATCATTTTTCGATTCATACTCGCCAATTGGAATTCATACTCAAAATCAGAAACCGCGCGCAAACCCCGTAAGATAACGCGTGAATTATATTCCTTTGCACAATTAATGAGTAAGCCGTCAAATCCATGGACTTGAACATTCGTTAAGTCTTTTAATACTTCTCGTGCTAAGTTGATGCGTTCATCGATAGAAAACACCGGCGCTTTACTTGGATTTTTGGCCACAGCCACAATCACTGTTGCAAAAAGCTGTGCAGCACGTTGCACTAAATCCAGATGACCATTGGTCATCGGATCGAACGTGCCGGGATAAATTACCTTGGTTTTCATGAATCGTACCTCTTAATACTCTTCTGTGCTTGAATTGTTAGCTCTCTTAACGGGGCATACCCAAAAAAAATCCTAAAAAAACCAAACCACCAATCCAAGCATTATTTAAAAAGGCTTGAAAGCATGCTGCGGGTTTTCGATCCTTAATTAAATAGTGTTGATAAATGAATAAACCCACAACCAAGATCAAGATCGCATAATAAATGGGATGCAGATTTAAACAGCGCCCGATAATAACTAAAAGCAAAACAAACACACATTCGAGTGCGGCGATAAATTGCACCTCATGACGACCTAAGGCGATGGCACTGGATTTAATCCCCACTCTTTTATCATCTTCTCTATCGACCATGGCATAAATGGTATCATAGGCCACACACCAACCATAAGCCGCCAGAAACAATAACCAGGCAATCCCTGGTATTTTCCCGGTTTCTGCAGTAAAGGCCATTAAGATCGACCAAGCACCAAATACGATGCCTAAAAATAATTGCGGCCAAGCAATATAACGTTTGGTAAAAGGATAAATGACTATCATCCCTACAGCGATAAACGCTAGCTCAATCGTTAAACGATTTAATTGATAGACCACTAGCCCTGCTAATACGGACAATACAATTAATAGAATCATCGCTTCAGATAAACTCACAGCGCCGGTTGCTAAGGGTCGAAAGCGAGTTCTTGCCACCAAGCCGTCCAGATTTCTATCAGCGATATCATTTATCACACAACCCAATGAGCGAGTAAGTAATGCACCGATACTAAATAAAATCAGCATTTTAATATCGACGATACCTGCGTTGGCAATCCATAATGCCCATAAAGCTGGCCAAAGCAACAAAAAAATTCCTATGGGTTGATGTAAACGCAATAATGCAAGATAAGCGCGCCAGCGTGGTAGGGTGTTCATATAATCTATCGTATAATAGGCTATCTTCATTCACAAGGAGCGTCGTTCATGTTTAAAAAAATTGGGACTAAGCTAGTATTTCTGTTTTCAGGTTGCATGCCTTTATTAGCGAGTGCTTCCATTCCTGGATTTTACATCTTAGGTCAACTCGGTACCGCCGACACCCATCAAGAAGCCAGCAATGCTGCTGCGTTTTCTATTAATAGTAAAATGGCATTTACCGGTCGTATTGCCGGTGGTTATCAATTTAATCAAAATGTTGCCTTTGAAATTGGTTATACACGATTTTCAGATGTCGATTTTTCCGGTGTCGGTGGTGTACCCGGCGCCAATGTTTCTTTAAGCGAAAAGGCCCTCGATTTTATGGCAAAACCGATGCTGCCTATTTCAAGTAATGTGAATCTCTATGCCAAATTAGGTTTAGCTTATCTCAAAGCCAATGGTTCTGCAGTCGTGAATGGTCATAATTATTTAGGTTATTCAGATAGCTGGAATCCTAGTTTCGGTCTCGGACTCAGTTATGACATCACTCCTTTTGTGCCCATCGATTTAGCTTGGACACGTATCCAAAGTGTCGGTGGCGGAAACAGCGCACCCAGTACTGATTTTTATTCGATAGGTTTAGCCTATTATTTTGGCTAATATAGATTGCCGCGCGCTACGCGCTCGCAATGACGATAATATATTTCGTGCTCGCAATGACGATAATATATTTCGCGCTCGCAATGACGAATATTATAAGCACCACAATGAACAGTTAATATTTAACGTGCAATGATAAGGTAGATAAGTGCAGCAGTCTTAATTTTGATACAATATTTTTTTAATCATTAGGAAGCATTTATGTTAAAAAGAACTACAAGCAGTTTTTTGTTCGTAAGCACTCTTCTTGCCATTATGCAAAACGTGCAAGCAGAAATGCCAGGTTTTTATGCCAATGCACAAATTGGTTATGCCAACACTCATCTGAATACTACTGATTTAGTCACTGTCAACAACGGTAGCTCACCCGTGTTGTTACCAGGTCTAAACAATATTCTTTTAACCTATAGTCTGGGTTTTGGTTATCAGTTTGATCAACATTGGGCAATGGAGTTTGGTTATCGGCATTTTAATAATGCCAGTAGTTTAGCGGTCACTAATAATTATATCGCCAGTGCTTCAAGCAAAATGAGTGCCTTTGATTTGACAGCAAAAGGCATACTTCCTGTGAACGCTAAGTTAAATCTGTTTGCGAAATTAGGCCTAGCTTACTTACGCCCTAACTCACAAGGCGGATTATCAGTAAATGCTCCGTATAGCGGCACGACTCATAGCTATTCTAAAACCTTGGAACCCACGTTTGGTTTAGGAATTAGTTATGCATTGAAACCGAATGTACCCGTGGAATTTTCTTGGAATCGCATTCAAAAAGTGGGTGGTAGTAATCATGCGCCAAGTAATGATTTCTATTCGCTGGGGGTCTCTTATTATTTTGGATAACCAATAGTTGGATATTCTAAATTCCAAAATTAAGCTGAATATCGAGTCTGTAGCAGATCAGTTATATTTTCTTCTGCTAAACCAGACACATAAGTTTTTGCATAATTATCAAAATAGCGATCGAAGCGTTTAGCAAAGACTTGTTTCATCTTTGGCGTCAACATTGCATCGATAGCACTTGAAAATTCGACTAAGAATTTATTATGTATCAAATATTCAGCAGCTGCTATATTTTTATCTCGACTTACCAATGAAGCCTTTAGGTTTTTATAAGCACGACTATAATCATAAAAGAAAGCTCGCGCTAACTCTAAAGGTGACTTATCCTTATTTGCTGAGCATAATAACTGAATTTCGCCCGCTCCTTGATGAACAATCGGTCTATTATTTCTATACAGCGTTCCTATGTCATTCTCCAATTCAATTACATCGACTTCTCTATCACTAATATGACTTTGTACACGATAAACCATAGGCTGATAATCCTTAATCGCCTCGAGATAACGAGTGAGTCTTTTTTCTGCTACTGGATTTCGATATTTATTAGCTGCTAACGAGAAAAACTCCTTCACATTATTACTAAGCTCACCTATCGCAAAGGATAGTTCTGCTCTAAGCGAATTATCGATTGCGCCTTGTTCATTTAAAAAGGGATATTCCAAAATAGTTTTAGTTTTAGCGGCATCTTGCAGTTTATAGCGATTGATTTCATAAACCGTCACATGATGGATTTGACTCAACAAAGTCGAACGTAATTCTTCTTCACTTAGACCGTTTTGCAGTGCAATACCTATTTCTCGAGCTTGTAATACAAAACCATAGCTAATGGCTTTATCCGGTGGATTAATCATTGCCGACGCCAGCCAACGAATTGTAGTTTAGATAGCGTCATTTTTTCAGCCCCTGATAACGGCATTGCCGCTAATATTCGTTTTTGTTGTTTGATATAAGTTTGGATTAAGGCGCGATCCTTAGCATGAGTAATCGAGGGATCAATCGAAAATTTAAGCTGATTTAACCAATAATTTTTATTTTCTATAGAAAAAAAACTAGTAGGTATCGGGAAATTGACCGGCGTTTCCAGTTGGTTACTGGATGTAATTACTGCAAACTTAGATTGATTCCGCACCAAGAGAACCATGAAAACAACACTTAGCAAAAAACCAGCAAAAAAATTAGCGATAAACCAATTAAGAAAGCGACGATTATCGATATTAGAATGAGCAAATTCATGATCATTGTGATCTTCGTTGCTGCTCACATCATTATCACTCGCATTCTCATCGGTATTAATGATTTTTTTTATTATTTTTTCAGGCATGTGCTTATCTCTCCATGATACAAAGTTGTGATTGTTTTATTAAATTTCTGATTATATTTAAATAATTTTCGTCATTATACTAATAATTTTATGCATTTCTATTTTAATTTTCATAATTGCTAGAAATTGACATTAATTTCTATTAGCGATTAAATAGTAAGTTCTAATAATAATATTTCTTTGTGGAGAAAATAATAATAATGTTTAAAAAAATTCTAAGTACAACCGTGTTAGCGGCATCGGTATTAACAACGATGACAACTTATGCAGCAACACCTGGTTTTTATGTATCCGGACAAGCCGGCTATGCGGATACACACATGAAATCTCAATTAAAATCTGGATCAGGAATCGGTTTAAATAATGATGGTCTTAGCGGTCGCGTCGCCTTAGGATACAAAATTACACCTAAAGTCGCAGTAGAAGTGGGATACTTACAACTTCCTGAAGCTAAAGTAACCATAAGAAGCGAAAATAAAACCTATTCAAACCAACAGTATGCCATTGATATCGCCGCCAAAGGCACATTGCCTATCACTAATAATGTCAATGTGTATGGTAAATTAGGTGTGGCTTATTTAACCACTCAACTTGATGCCAATACAAAACTTGACGATGATATTTCAAAACGTAAATTCGCTCCTGAAGTGGCTATTGGTATGAGTTACGATATTACACCGAGCGTTACTGTAGATACTTCCTTAACTCACATCCAAACCCTAGGAAGTCGTCGTCCAGGTAACATCGACTTCTTGGCTGTCGGTGTCGGTTATAACTTTGGCTAAACACTTATTTAAACCTAACTAGTTAATTCAATTAACTAGTTAGGTTTTCTTTGCAGTCATCGTAATACTTAGTCACTATTACTTCTTGCGAGTGAAATTTAAGTTTTCACATCTCGGTTTAATTCATTACGGTACAATACTGGCTTTCAGCGCTTCATCCGCAGCTGACGGTGTGAAGGGCATAGTGGGTGTTACCGAAAAAAAGTTCGCAACAGCAGACGTGGAGGCAATTGTTTGCGTTTCTATCACTTTGTTATTGGGTAAAATACCATTTCCTATCTGTTCTCTGTGTTGCTTTTTAAGCAGCTCTGCATAATCTTTAACATTCTTTCTAACCTCACTTTCTTCACCTTTTTTTGATAAATTAAGCAAACCTTGCCAGGTCTTTTCGGTAATTAATGCTTCCGGCATTTCTTCCAGCGCCAATAGCCAGGATAGATTAGCTTCTGCTGAAATCACATCAAAATTTTCTTGGGTCAGCGCATTTATTTTTTCTAACCAGGCGATCGCGCGACGCAATGGCAGAGGATGAGGAAAACTGGCTAAAATTTCACGATTTGTCAGTGTATTTAACCCCGCTATATCCAAAACAATGAGCATTTGGGTTACTTGAATAAGAAACAGCTGAGAATAGGTGCTGATAAACAGCTGATTTTCTGCGGTTAAGGTATCAGTATGTTTTAGTTTGATCAAACATTCCGCCAAAAGACTAGCTTGCTTACTCTGCTGGATAATACGGATATTGTGTTGATTTAACATTCCCTCAACGCATAATTTACTGAAAGCCGGAAAATACTCTTCCGTAAAATCGTTTTGTTGATACGCTACGCTCAGCACTTGAAAAAATTCCCACATTTTTTCTCCATTGGATTTTTTATCTAATTGTTCGCGCATTAATTTGGAAAAATGTTCTGGAAACTGCTGGTAGCCTGCTTGACTGCAAGTCGCAAACCCTGCATATTTTATCGGCACCGGAGATTTAAGTAGCCTCGCTAAATGTAGGGTCTGCGCATGATTTAACACACAAAAATAGTGATAATTAATATCAAGCCAAGCCTTGTAGGCGGCTTTTCCAGGATGCACAGGATGTTCCAATAAAAAAAAGCGATTAATCGTAAATAAATCTTCACTCGATAATATCTTTTTGTGAAGCCGCAGCGTCGCTATATACGCTGCAGTAGCTGTTATGGCGGGATGCTCCGATCGGGTTAATTTTTTTATGAAGCCTTTATTGCGACGATAAAGATTAATTGCTTCAGTCACTTGTTGGATATCAAGCATAAATTTTCCTTAATTTATGAATATTATTAGTAAAATAAATTTAGATATTTTTAATTTTTAGTCAGGTTCAGTAGATTGGCTCCTTTTATACACATAATTTCAAACGCCATTATCTTAACTAAATAAATAAAAAAATAAAACTCAGAAAAATTTAACACCGTTTATTTTCTTACACAGAAGTTGACAAAAAATCAATCTACTTGTTTAATAGTTGCTCGTTTGACTAGTTAAACTCTTCAGGAGAATAATAATAATGTTTAAAAAAATTTTAAGTACAACCGTATTAAGTGTTTCTGCATTAGCAGCAATGACAGCTAATGCAGCGGCTCCCGGCGTGTATGTAACCGGTCAATTGGGTTATGCTAAGAACAAAACCGAACCCAACCAGATCACCATTGCTGGAAAGACTGCTTACAATTTCAATAATGAGCTTTCTGCTACGGATAGAAATTTAGCCGGTCGTTTAGCGATTGGTTACCAATTTAGTCCAAACTGGGCGGTTGAATTAGGTTATTTACAACTCAGCAAAAAGAAATTTAACGGCTTACTCTATACGCCTGTTAAGGGATCGGGATTCGCCGGTTCTGTTAATGGATCAACCAGCATCTCCCAAAGTGCCGTTGATTTAGTCGGTAAAGGTATCTATCCCATTAATGATAAGTTCAATCTGTACGGTAAATTAGGTGTTGCTTATGTCACCACAACCGTTGATGGAAAATATGATACTGATGCTCATGCTGAAATGATTAACAATAACCCAAACGCTATTGCTAAACACAAATGGGCTCCAGAAGCCGCTGTTGGTGTGAGTTACGACATTACACCTAATGTGTTTGTTGACGCGTCTTGGACACACATCCAACCACTAGGCAAAAACAAGCCAGGCAATATTGATTTTGCTGCACTCGGTCTAGGTTACAGCTTCGGTTAATTCTTGAGCTAAACCAAACTTCTGTTCGTTAAAAACCCCTGTTCTAGGGGTTTTTTCTTTTCTGGATTGCCGCGCGCTACGCGCTCGCAATGACGAAGAATATAAATGCATTCGCAATGACGACATGGAGTGAGATGCTCGCGACAGCAACCATCCGTCACATGGTGTGAGCTCACGCAGTGAGCAACCATCCGTCATGGCGAGCTCACGCAGTAAAAACAGCCATCGTTAAATGGTC
This sequence comes from Pseudomonadota bacterium, assembly GCA_039805785.1. Classification (GTDB taxonomy): domain Bacteria; phylum Pseudomonadota; class Gammaproteobacteria; order Diplorickettsiales; family Diplorickettsiaceae; genus Aquirickettsiella. The sequence continues at coordinate 12,345 of JBDLTN010000028.1, forward strand.
TAGTCCTCATCATTGATTTAGATCAAAAAAATTTTGTGCATGGGATATAAACTTTCATAGTCGTGATCTACAAAATATATTCTTGTTGTTTTTTTGTTGTTTTTTTGCACAAATTTTGTGTCAGAATAGTAACGCGTAAACAACTAATTCATTAGAATTTAAGGACGAACTAATGGAAAACTATGTGGATAACACCACTGACAATTTACAGATGAATCCGCAACTAGCAACTCCCTTACTAGGGAAAAATTACTGGTGGACTCACTATAAAAGTGATAATGAAGATTATCAGGAAGGGTTTAGAGAAGCTTTTATTAGCTTATTTGGTCATAGCCCCGAGATTTTAGATCGCAATGCAAGCACCGCTGCAGCGATCAATACACGTACACACAATAAAAACAATCCTTCTTATTGGCTAAAATTTTGGTTAGAAAGTAGTATAAATTGCTATAATTACAGACAAGATAATATCTATTATATTCCCATCACAGAATTTGGCGGTACCGGTCACGGAAGATATGGACGAGCCACTCACGCTGAAACAAGAATGGCTTTTGATCTTTTTCATTCAGGACGTACATCGTATTTTCCTACTGATATTTTTATGGAAATAGGGGATGAAGTGGATATCAAAGTGAGCAATTTGGATGATCCTCAAACTATTTGTTTTGCCGCTACGAGTAACTCGTACCCCTATCGAATAATGGGAAAAGTAGAATTAGCCGAGAATCAAAACATTACTTATAAAGCGATTGAACCCGGGACCTTGATGTTGGCCTGTGTTAATAATAAAAAGGAGATGCAAAGCTGGGGAAGAAAAATTAAGATGACCGCTATTCCAAAAAACACAAATAAAGGAAAAAAAGTCCCCCTCTTTATTTTCGGTATCAATACCCAAAAGGAATGGGTGCAAGATATAAGCCAAAACCCCAACCCTTTTAATTATGTTCAATTATTTAACGGCCTTCATAGAATCTATATTCCAGGAGATAAAGTTTCAACGATACCTCACCAAATCTTTATTAATCAATTGCTTGCAGAATACCTATTAATTGGTACCGCTTATGATAGGTTTAATGGTTTCGATGGTTCAAGTGCCTTACATCTTCCAACACAAAACTTACAAATTATAACCTATGAAAGATGTGGTTATTCTTCTTATGATTTAATTGCTGTTTGCAATGATATAGACAAAAGAAAATCAAAAACTCTATTTGTTGATTGGCATGAAATGGGGCACCAAAATACTATGGGGTGGTCATGGGGGACAGAGATTGAAGTGATCGCTAATCTTTATGAGCTCATTGCCGAACGCCTCTTTAAGGGTAAAGCTGCTTGGAATAACTATGATATTTATTATTATGCGCCTGAATACTTTGACTCCGATAAATACGGAACTAGCCGAGCTTGGGATTCACGTTCAGTAATTAATTTTATCCAAGCAAAGGTCAATCTTTATGATCTAGAAGGCGGTTATGACGTGATGTCATCTATAACCTATGATGAGCGTAACCCACAGTACCAACTTAACGAAAAAGATGAAACATGGACCTTAAAGTATCCGCAACATATAAACAATGAATTCTTACGCTTGCAGTTATTTTATCAATTATTGTTTACTTATAGCGATGATTTCTATAGTAAACTTGGCAAGGCCTACCGTGAGCAGTGGAACTATTCTGAAGGTTGGGATACATTTAACACCAATCAGAAAGACAAAAACTGGTTTGTCCAAGCAGCCTGTGATATTACAAAAACAAACCTATTACCATTTTTTGATGCATGGGGTTTAGGCATTAGTCCTAACGTACGTAAAAAAATTGAACTTCAAGGATACCCTTTCCCTAAATAGAAAAATAAGTATTAAGCAGTAAACATTCAAGAATAAAAGCGGGGTGGACACAAAAAAGTCCACCCCTATTAACCAAAAAATAATATTCAAAGAGCAATCAATGAAGAAAGTTTATTTTACATAAAAAGACATAAAACTAAGGTTTGATGGTTTATCAAAAATATCGGTTATTATTATAGAAGCGGCATAGTTGCCGGGATTGAGCTTATCAATCTGAAACGCTGTAGAGCGTTTTTCTGGAACAGCATCGGTATTTGTCGCAATGATGGGGCCGAATTCATCGTTTACATGAATATTAATGTGGAATAGTTCAGACTTGATGTGACACAAAGGAATGAGTAAGGTTACCCGTTTTGAGAAGTCGAGAAACTTTAATCAAAACACAAAGGGTAACCTTAGATGCTACATAGTAAT